>CAZFEH010000005.1:0-31916 GCA_964517615.1 uncultured Demequinaceae bacterium | reverse complement strand
TGTGCAGGTCGCCGATGCTGGTCAGGCGGCCCGCACATCGGCCAACGCCGACTACTGGGGTGCCTTCCCCGAGTCCTTTGTGCAGTTCCAGAAGCTCACGGGCCAATCCGGGTACTGGCTCACGACGGGAGGGCAGCGGGACAGGGCCAAAGTGCCGACGACGCTCTACATCAGTTACGACACCTCGGTCCCCATTTCTCCGCTCCCGCCCGCAGATGACTCGGAAGAATCGACAGCCATCCCGACAAACCCGGTGAGGAATCGTCCAGCCGGCTCGGCGGCGGGATCTCCCGCAGCGCAGCTTGCGGACGTCTTCTCCGTTGCAGGCTCGAGAACCGTGACACCCCAGGGCCCGGGTCTTCTCTCCGGCATCGTGGTCGGAGTTCTGGGGAACAGGAATCTGCTCCTGCTGCTGTGGCTGCTTCTGGCCGTCAACGTGAGCGCGGTCTCCATACTGAGCCTCAAGTCGAGGCTGCCCTGGCAGCGTCCCCGCAGTCACGCTGGGTGACGGTGGACGCACAAACACCCGGTCGCCGCTTCCCGTACACGACCTGACCCCGTACGCGAGCAGACACCCGCGCTTGCCCAGATGCCACGATGCCCCGGTCGCCTCAGCGGCCGGGGCATCGTGAGTTCAACTCTGCGAGAAGGTCACTGGGCCTTCTTGGCGCGGGAGCGCGTGGTCTTGGGCGGTGCGATCTCCTCGACCAGGCCACCCTCGTCCTCCCACACGTCCTCCACGTCGTCGAGCACCTCGACGGCCTTCGACCGGACGGAGTCCACGGCCGTGGCGACCTTGCGGCCCTGGGCCACGGCGGTCTCCTTGACCTGGTCCACGAGCGGCGCGGCCTTCTCCGCCAGGTCCTCGGCGGCGTCGGACACCACCGAGGCGGCCTTCTTGGAGGCGTCCACGGTCAGGTCCACGGTCTTGTTGATGTCGTGGCGCAGGCGCTGCGGGAAGTCGCCTTCGTCGCCGAAGAGCTCCCACTCGTCGTCGCCGGCCCAGTCGTCACGGCCCGGGTCGCGGCGCGCCCAGACGACGAGCGCCGCACCAGCCGCGGCGGCGAGCACCATCGGGATGACGACCTTGGGCCACACGGGGGAGCGGCGGGCCTCGGGCTCCGCCGCGGCACGGTCTACTGCGGACAGCACTGCGGGAATGGCGGCGCCCACGATGGCGCCGTGGACCACATCGGCCCAATGCTCAGCCTTGTCGCCCGCCTTGTGCACGTAGGGCTTGGCCCGGCGTGCACTGCTGCGGTAGGCGTCCTTGGCACGCGGCTCGGCCCACTCGCGGGCCTCACGTGCGGCGTGCGCGGCAGCGTCGGCGGCCTTGCGGGCGGCCACGGCCGCCTCATGCGCCTGGCGGCGGAGGGTGTCCTGTGGTTCGGGGGCTGCGCGTCCCATGATGTGGCCTCACTTCTCTTCGGGGATCTCCCGTATCACCATCCTGCCACTTCAGTAAAGAAACTGCGAGGGGAAGGTAAAACGGTCTCTCTCAGGGTGAACGCACGAATCACCCGCAACGTTGCGCGCCCGTGCAAGAATGGCCGCATGATCGCCACCATCAAGACCACCGCCGGGGACATCCGCATCGAGTTGCTCTCCGACGACGCCCCCGTCACCGTTGCCAACTTCGTCGGGCTCGCCCAGGGCACCAAGGAATGGAAGCACCCGGAGACGGGCGAGACGAGCACCGAGCCCTTCTACGACGGCCTGATCTTCCACCGCGTGATCGACGGCTTCATGATCCAGGGCGGCTGCCCGCTCGGCACCGGCACGGGTGGCCCGGGCTACAACTTCGACGACGAGATCCACGCCAACAACCAGTTCAACGAGCCCTACCTGCTCGCGATGGCCAACGCCGGCAAGCGTCTCAACCCGCTCACCGGCCGCCCGGGCGGCACCAACGGCTCGCAGTTCTTCATCACGGTGGGACCCACCCCGCACCTCAACCAGGGTCACACGATCTTTGGCAAGGTCGCGGACGATGCCTCGCGTGCCGTGGTGGACAAGATCGCCACCACGCCCGTCGACCGCAGCGATCGGCCCCTGGACGTCGTGATGATCACGGGCGTCTCGATCGAGGACTAGTCCGCGCGACGTGACGACCGCCGCGACATGACCATTCCCGAACCGGCATCGGCCGCACCGGTCTGTCCCCGACACCCGGGCACCGTCGCCTACGTCCGCTGCCAGCGCTGCGGGCGCCCCACGTGTCCCGCCTGCCAAGTGCCGGCGCCCGTAGGTGTGCTGTGCGTGGACTGTGTGCGCGAGGCGAATCGACAGGCTCGTCCCGTGCGCACCCGGCTGGGCTTCACACCCGCGCTGGGCACACCACGGGTGACCTACGCCCTCATCGCGCTCAACGTGGTGGTGTACTTCCTGGCGCCCGCGGTCCTGGGAGATCAGTGGCAGTCCATCCTGGGTCTGTGGCCGGACTGGAGCGCGGACTTCGTGCCCCGCTTCATCGGCTCGGGAGACGAGTGGTATCGCTGGATCACCTCGGGCTTCATCCACTTCGGCATACTGCACCTGGGCATGAACATGTTTGTGCTGTGGCAGTTCGGCACCCAGATGGAACCCGCCCTGGGGCGGTGGCGCTTCGCGATGCTCTATGCCGGCTCGCTCCTGGGTTCCAGCGCGGTGGTGCTGCTTGTGGGCAACTACCCTTCGCTGCATGGCGGAGCATCGGGCGCCATCTTCGGCCTGATCGCGGCCTATGTGATCGTGCTGCGCAGACTGCGTCTCGACTGGCGCCAGACCGCGACCTTTGCCGGCGGCTGGCTGGTGCTCGGCTTCTTTGTGGGGGGCATCTCGTGGGAGGGCCACCTGGGGGGCGCGATCGCGGGCGCGCTTGTCATGGTCGCGATGCTGCGCGGCGTGGACAGACGTCAGGCCTGAACCACACCGGTGTAGTTATCCCCCGGTGTGCACAACCCTGGGGAAAATCACACCCGTGTGATTAGCGCCAGCGCGTGAGCAGTCCCATCGCCACCATGAGGAGCACGAAGCCGATTCCCAGATTCCAGTGGCCGATGTCCAGGGGGTAGCGCCCGCTCGCGATGTAGTAGGTGAGAATCCACGCGAGACCGACGATCAACAACGTCACGATGGTGGGTGCGAGCCACTTGGGGCTGTCCCCGGAAGGCTTGCCGGCGTTGCGGGGCACCTTGTATGCCTGGGTCTGACGCTTCTTGGAAACGGCCACCGTGAATCTCCTGACTTGCCGTGACGGACGACGGGTGATGCCCCTAGCGTACCCGCGGCCCTGGGGACGCGCATGCGCGTCACTTAGACTCGAGACATGGCCATCGACACGCTCGTCCCGTCTGCGGCCCAGCCTGCGCCGGCCACGCCACGGCGCAGGCCCCTCGACACCGTACTCACCGTGGTGGGTGAGCTTCTCATCACCGCTGGCGTGCTGCTGGGTCTGTTCGTGGTCTGGCAGCTGTTCTACACCGATGTCCAGTCGGGACGCATCCAGGACGCCGCGCTGGAGGAGCTGCCCTGGTTCGAGACGCCGCCTGCGGTGGAGGACGCCTCCGGCGGCTCCGCGTCGACCGTCCCGCTCATCTCCGAGGCCGACAAGCACTTCACCCCTGAGGGAGCACCCACGGTGGCGGAGCCTGCCACCGGCGACGTCTTCGCCACCATGTACGTCCCCCGCTGGGGCGGCGACTACGTGAAGCCCATCGCCCAGGGCGTCTCCCGCAAGGCCGTGCTCGACCGCTTGGGCATCGGCCACTACCCGGGACGGGCCATGCCCGGCGAGATCGGCAACTTCGCCGTGGCCGGGCATCGAACCACCTACGGCAAGCCCTTTGCCGACGTGGACCTGCTGCAGCAAGGCGACGCCCTCATCGTCCAGACCGCCGAGGCCTGGTTCGTGTACCGCGTGACCACGTGGGAGATCGTCAGGCCCACGCACATCGACTCCATCGCCGCCAACCCCTTTGACCCCCACGCGGCACCCACGCAGGCCCTGATCACCTTGACCACGTGCCACCCCAAGTTCTCCGCGGCGCAGCGCTGGGTGGTCCACGGCGAACTCGAGTACTGGGCGTTCACCACGGCGGGTTACCCCGCCGAGCTCTACGGGGGTGCATGATGTATGCGATGCTGTGGCGAAAACTGCCCGGCCCGGCGTGGGCCCGGGTGCTGACCCTGCTCATGGGTGCGGCCATCGTGCTGATCGCCCTGTTCGAGTGGGGCTTCCCGTGGGTGTCCTCCCTGATCCCCATCCAGGATCAGACGGTACAAGAAGGCGGTTGATGTGGCTCGAATCCTGGTGATCGACAACTACGACTCGTTCGTCTACACGATCGTGGGCTACCTGCGGCAGATGGGTGCCCAGACCGAGGTGGTGCGCAACGACGCCGTGGTCGACGTGGACGTCGTGGCGGACTACGACGGCGTGCTGGTGTCTCCCGGCCCGGGCACGCCTGCCGAGGCCGGGGTGTCGATGGACATCATCCGCGCCTGCGCCCGCCACGGGGTGCCGATGCTGGGCGTGTGCCTGGGCCATCAGGCGCTCGCCGAGGTGTACGGCGGCGTGGTGAGCCACGCCCCCGAACTCATGCACGGCAAGACCTCTCGGGTGGAGCACACGGGAGGCTCGGTGCTGGAGGGCTTGCCGGCCCCCTTCACCGCGACGCGCTACCACTCCCTCGCCGTGGAACCCGAGACGGTCCCCGCCGAGCTGGAGGTCACGTGCGCCACCGCGAGCGGGATCATCATGGGCCTGCAGCACCGTGATCTGCCGCTCGTGGGCGTGCAGTTCCACCCCGAATCGGTGCTCACCGAAGGCGGGCACCGCCTGCTCGCCAATTGGCTGCAGATGTGCGGCATGCCCGATGCCGAGGCACGCTCCGCCGGGCTGTCACCGCTCGTACGCCAGTAGCACTCGGGGCGAGGCAGTCCGGCCCCGTGGTGCCCGTTACGGGTCGGGTGTGACGACCGGCTCCGGCCCCTTGGAGATCACCAGCGCCACCGATGTTCCTACCGCTACGCTGATGTTGGCGGAGGGGTTCTGCGAGATCACCTGACCCGCCGGAACCGTCGCGCTGAACGCCTGGCTCGTCGTGAACTGGAGGCCTGCGGCTTGCAGGAGAGCCTTCGCATCGGCCTCAGGCTGGTTCACCACGTTGGGGACCACCACGGTGGTGGGGGCCTTCGCGACCGTGATGGTCACCGAGGAGCGCTGACGCACCAGTCCCGCGATCGGGTTCTGCGTCATCACCTCCCCGGGCTCCACGGCGGTGGTCTCCTGGTACACCACGTTGGGGATGAGCCCCAGATCCACCAGGATCTGGCGCGCGTCCGCCTCGGTCTTGCGGGTCAGATCGGGCAGTTCCACCTGGCCGTCGGAGATGTACAGCGTGATCTCGTCGCCAGGCTTGGCGATGGTGCCTTCCGGCGGGTTGGTGGCCGTGGCGCGGCCGTTCTCGATGTCGGGGTCGTGGGCGGTCTCGAAGGTCGCCACCTTGAGGCCGGCGCGCTCGATCGCGGCGATCGCATCGGCCTGCAGCATGCCGCGCACGCTGGGGATCTCGACCTCGTCGGGACCGGAGGAGACGAAGAGCGTCACCCGGGAGCCCTTCTCCACCTCCTCGCCGGCCTTGGGGTCGGTGCCGATGGCGCGGCCCTTCTCCACGTCCAGCGACACCTGCTGCTCCACCGTGACGATGAGTTCGAGGTCCTTGAGCTCGTCGACGGCCTCCTCCTCGAGCAGGTTCTCGACCTTGGGGATGGTGACCAGGGTGGGCTCGTCCTTGGGCGGCGCGCCGCCGTTGGTGATGGCGAACAGCGCCCAGATGAGCAGCGCCGCGGCAGCCACGGCACCCACCAGGATGCCGATCTGGATCCAGCGGCGACGCCCGGGGTCGTCCTCCACGAGATCCGCGCCGTGACCGGGAGCCATGACCTGAGTGGGCGCGGGGGCGCCGTAGGGGTCAGCCGTGGGGCCGCCCACCACGGTGGCCCAGGGGCCGGTGGCCTGACCGCTGCCGGGGGGAAGGGTCGCGGGAAGCACGGCGGTGGCACCCGTCGTGGGGGCTCCCGCGCCCAATCCTGCGGCGGCACCCGCACCGAATGCCGTGCCGGGAGCCACACCCGATGCGGGCGAGGCGGGGGCGGCGCCGATGGCCGCCTGGAGGTCCGCAAGGAACTCCTGGGCGGACGAGTAGCGTTCGTCGCGGTTCTTGCGCAGCGCCTTGGCGACCACGCGGTCCAGCGCGGGCGGGACATCGGACGCGAAGACCGACGGCAGCGGCGCCTCCTCCCGCACATGCTGGTAGGCGACGGAGACAGGCGAGTCACCCGTGAACGGCGGGCGCCCCGTGAGCAGTTCGAACAGCAGGCAGCCTGCCGAGTACAGGTCGGAGCGCGCGTCCACGTTCTCGCCACGCGCCTGCTCGGGCGACAGGTACTGCGCGGTGCCCACGACAGCCTGCGTCTGCGTCATGGTCTGCCCGGCATCGGCCAGGGCGCGTGCGATGCCGAAGTCCATGACCTTGACCGCGCCCGTAGGGGTGAGCATCACGTTGGCGGGCTTGATGTCGCGGTGCACCAGACCGGCGTGGTGTGCGTAGTCGAGGGCCGACAGCACGCCCGAGGTGATCTCGACCGCCTCGTCGATGGGTGCGGCCACATCGCCCTTGAGGATGTCGCGCACCGTGTGGCCCTCGACGTACTCCATGACGATGAACGGCACCGACTGCACCTGCCCGGCGTCGTTGGCGAAGTTGTCCTCGCCCGTGTCGTAGACGGCCACGATCGCGGGATGGTTGAGCCCGGCCGCGGCCTGGGCTTCGCGGCGGAAGCGGGTCTGGAAGGAAGGGTCACGGGCGAGGTCCGCGCGCAGGATCTTGATGGCGACGGTGCGCCCCAGGCGCGTGTCATAGCCGATATGCACCTCGGCCATCCCACCACGGCCGATGAGGTCACCTACCTCGTATCGCCCCGCCAGGATTCTGGAGTGGTCGTTCATCTCGATATTTCCTTACGCTGAGCAACAGGTGCTACTGGCCGATATTGTCGCACGAGGGGCTCACCAAGGCCGCTTTGGTGCCACATCGGGCCGGGGACGATAGGACTTGGGAGCGATGGAAGGCGGCATGGCGCGACGCCGTGCGCGACGACTGGCGATGACGCCCGCGTCGGCCGGTTCCGTGCCTTGCCCCGATGCCGAACCCTCGTGAGCATGGGAGCCTCCCCCCGCTGCGGCGTCCCCGATGGCGCCTTCCTTGGGCAACTGTAACCGGAGGAGGATGCCT
Source organism: uncultured Demequinaceae bacterium (assembly GCA_964517615.1). Taxonomy (GTDB): domain Bacteria; phylum Actinomycetota; class Actinomycetes; order Actinomycetales; family Demequinaceae; genus Demequina. The sequence continues at coordinate 24,639 of CAZFEH010000005.1, read as the reverse complement.
TCGAGTTCGGCGGCGCTCTTGGGACGTTTGCGCGGGCTTTTCTCCAGCAGGTCGTAGATCACGGTCGCCAGCATCGGGGAGACGCTCTCGGGCAGCGCGGGCACGTCATCGTTGACCTGGGCGATGGCGATGTCCACCGGCGTGGCGGCGGTAAACGGCCGCTTCCCCACCACCGACTCGTAGGCGATGATGCCGAGCGCATACAGGTCCGATGCCGGGGTGGCCTGCTTGCCGAGGGCGAGCTCGGGGGCGAGGTACTGGGCGGTGCCCATGACCATGCCGGTCGCGGTGAGCGTGGTCTGCCCGTGGCCGCGCGACACCCCGAAGTCCGTGATCTTGACCACGCCGTCCCCCTGGACCAGGAGATTGCCGGGCTTGATGTCCCGATGCATGATGCCCGCGTCATGCGCCGCCTGAAGCCCGCGGCAGGTGTGGATGAGCATGTCGATCAGGCGCCGCTCCGGCAGGGTCTGCTCGCGCTCCAGGATGGTGGACATCGGCTCGCCCTCGACCAGTTCCATGATGAGGTAAGCCGTGCCGTCGTGGTCGCCATAGTCATAGACCTGGGCGATGTTGGGGTGAGCGAGCCCTGCCGCGTTGCGGGCCTCGTTGCGAAAGCGCTTGAGGAAGACCTCGTTGTCGTGGGCGCCCTCCTTGAGGACCTTGACCGCCACGGGCCGTCCCAGTTCGGTGTCCGTGGCGCGCCACACCTCGCCCATGCCCCCCACGGCCAGCGGCGAGCCGAGCACGTAACGGCTTCCGAGCGTCGAGCCCGGCTGCATGGCGATCATGCGAGTCCCAGTTGCTGCAGACGAGCCAGCATGATGGCCTTGGCGAGGGGGGCCGCCACGCCGCCGCCCGTGGCGCCGGAACCCACGTTGCCGCCGTTCTCCACCACGACCGCGATGGCCACCACCGGGTTCTCTGCCGGCGCGAAGCCCACGAACCAGGCGTGCGGCGGCGTGCCCAGGCCCGTCTCCGACGTGCCCGTCTTGCCCGCGACCGTGACGCCCGGAATACGCGCGGCCGTCCCCGTGCCGGACTCCACGACCCCGACCATCATCTCGGTGAGCTGGTTCGCTACGGCGGGGCTCACGGCCTGACGCAGCACCTCGGGTTCCGTGGTCTGCAGCACCTGCAGGTCGGGGGAGCGCGCACCGCTCACCAGATAGGGCTGCATCATGGTGCCGTCGTTGGCGATGGCGGCCGCGATGAGGGCCATCTCGAGCGGCGTGGTGCGGACGTCGAACTGGCCCAGGCTGGACTGCGCCACCTGCGGCGGGTTGGGATCGGTCGGCAGGCGCGAGGGCGTGACCTTGAGGGGGATGGTCAGCGACTCGCCCCAGCCGAAGTTGACCGCCGTGCGCCGGATGGCACCCCAGCCCAGGTCCATGCCCAGATCGGCGAACGCCGTGTTGCAGGAGATCTTGAGGGAGTCGGCGAGCGAGAGCTGGTCGTCGGGCGAGCACGCCTTGCCGCCGTAGTTGCCGATCGTGGAGGTGGTTCCCGGTAGGGACAGTTCCGTGGGGGCGTACAGCAGGGTCTCGGGGGTGTACCCCGCCTCCAGCGCCGCCGCCGCCACGATGAGCTTGAAGGTGGAGCCGGGAGGGTAGGTATCGCCGCCGATGGCGCGGTTGTGCAGCGGATGGGTGGTGTCCGCGATCAGGGCCTGGTACTCCCGGTTGGCGGAGGACGAGGAGTGCACCGCCAGCGCCGCAGGGTCGAAGTCGGGATGCGAGACCATCGCGAGGATCGCGCCCGTCGTGGGATCGAGCACCACGACGGCCCCCCGCTGGTCGCCGAGGCTGTCGCTCGCGAGGCGCTGCAGCGCGGCATCGAGCGTCAGCTCGATCGACGCCCCGCGCTGGGACCGTCCCGCGAACAGATCGCCCAGGCGCGTCCAGAACAGCGAGTCCGCGGTGCCGTTGAGCAGGGTGTTCTCCGTGGATTCCAGGCCGGACAGCCCGGGACCGATGGAGAAGAAGCCGATCACGTGGGAGTACAGCGGGCCGTCCACATAGGTGCGCTGGTAGTTGAAGGGGTCCTCGACCGGCACCGAGTAGACCACCGATTCGCCCGAGACCACAAAGGGTCCGCGGAAGGCGCCGAACTGCCGGTACAGCGCGCGCGTATTGGCCGGATGCGCGTTGAGCGACTCCGCCTGAGCGAACTGGATCCAGGAGGCGGCCACCATGAGCGCCAGGAACATGGCGAGCGCCACGACGGAAAGGCGGCGAATGGGCTCGTTCATGGCGCTCCCTCTCCCGCACTGCGGCGCGCCTGATCCGATACCCGCAGCAGCAGGCCGATCACGAGCCAGTTGGCGATCAAGGACGAGCCGCCCTGGGCCAGGAACGGGGTGGTGATGCCGGTGAGCGGGATCACCCGCGTGACGCCGCCCACCACCACGAACACCTGCAGCGCGATGGCAAATCCCAGGCCGGCGGACAGCAGCTTGCCGAAGCCGTCACGCACGCCGATGGCGGAGCGCATGGCACGCTGCACGATGATGACGTACAGCGTCAGCACTGCGAGAAGTCCGGTGAGGCCCAGCTCTTCTCCCACGACCGCCACGATGAAGTCCGATTCGGCATAGGGGATCAGACCCGGCGAACCCTCGCCCAGCCCGGTGCCGAACAGGCCACCGGAGGCCATGCCGAACAGGCCCTGCACCAGTTGGTAGGACACGCTCTGCATCAGCTCGGGGTCCAGCGCATGGAGCCAGGCGTCGTAGCGGGCGCCCACATGGTGAAAGAGGCTGCCGGCGGCCACCGCGCCCACGAGGAACAGCCCCACGCCCACGATGACCCACGAGATGCGCTCGGTGGCCACGTAGAGCATGGCGACAAAGAGGCCGAAGAACAGCAGCGAGGCACCCAGATCGCGCTGATAGACCTGCACGATGATCGCCGCGACCCACACCGCCAGGATGGGGCCGAGGTCACGGGCACGCGGCAGGCGCAGCCCCAGCACGGTGGGTCCCGCGAGCGCGAGGGTCTCCCTGTTGGTCACCAGGTAGCCGGCAAAGAAGATGACGAAGAAGATCTTGGCGAACTCGCCCGGCTGGAGCGAGTAGCCGCCCACCTTGATCCAGATCTGCGCGCCATTGACGGCGCGGCCCAATCCAGGCACGAGGGGCAGCATGAGCAGCACCATGCCCACCACGCCCGCCGTATAGGTGTAGCGGCGCAGCAGCCGGTGGTCCTTGAGCAGCGCCACCAGGGTGAGGGCCAGCGCGAGGCCCAGGAGCGCCCACAGGGTCTGCCCCGCCGCGTAGGCGGTCTCCCGGCCCCGAGCGGCGTAGGCGAGGTCCACGCGGTGAATGAGCGCCAGGCCCAGCGCGTTGAGGGCGAACACCGCGGGAAGCAGCACCGGGTCCGCCCACGGGGTGAACATGCGCACCACGGTGTGCGCCGCCATCGCGACAAGGAGCAGCGCCACGGTGTAGACCGCCAGGCTGACGCCCACTCCGGCCCCGGCGTTGAAGTCCACCAGGCCGCGCGCTCCCGCGCCGATGGCCACGGCCAGCACCAAGAGCCACAGCTCGGCGCGCCGTCCTGCGCGGACGGTGAGCGCCTGAACGGTCGCCACTAGTCACCGCCTCGCAAGGAGGCGACGATCTCCTCCGCTTCGTCGAGGCTGCTGGTGCGAATCGCCGCCTCGATCCGTTCGCGCTCGTAGGGCAGCAGGTCGCTCAGTCGCACGGGTGTGGTCTGCACCAGGGTGTGCAGGTCGAAGGAGCCGATGCTCTGCGGAATGCCCCGGTAGATGGCCACCTTGCCGTCGGCCGTGCCCACGAAGTACTGGGTCTGCGTCCACATGTAGGTGCCCCAGGCCCCCACGAGCAGCACCACAAGCGCGGCGAGCGGCAGCAGCCAGGCGCGGGCGCGGAACCACCAGGTGCGCTCGCGTTCGTCCTCGGCGTCCTCCGCCTGAGGTGCCGCGAGGCGTGCGGCGCGTCCCGCCGGCGTGTCAGAGCCCATCGAAGGGCGGGAGCGATCCTTCGCCGCCGAACCCACCACCTGCGGAGTGATGGAGCGGTCCGCCTCCGAGGGGCTCGCATCCAGATCCACCACATCGCCGATGATGCACGTCACGTTGTCGGGTGCGCCGCCGGCCATCGCCAGCGCCAGGAGGGCATCGGCGCAGTCACCCGGATCCTCCACCTCGAGCATCGTCTCGTGGATGGTGGCACGTGAGACCACGCCGGACAGGCCGTCGGAGCACAGCATCCAGCGGTCGCCGGGGCGGGTCTCGCGCACGGAGATGTCCACCGGGACATCGGCGTCGATGTCGCCGAGCACGCGCAGCAGCATGGAGCGCTTGGGGTGATGCTCGGCATCGGCGGCGGACAGGCGGCCGGTGTCCACGAGGTGCTGCACAAAGGAGTGGTCCGTGGTCACCTGGTCGAGCTCGCCGTCGCGCAGCAGGTAGGCGCGGGAGTCGCCGATATGCGCCATCGCCAGGGTGTTGCCCGAGCGCAGAAGCGCGGTCACCGTGGTCCCCAGCCCCGAGAGCTCGGGATCGTTCTGGGCGCGGGCCACGATCTCCCCGTGGGCATCGGCGATGGCGTTCTTGAGTTCGTCCAGGGCCTCGTCCGCGCCCAGCCCCTCGCCTTCCAGCGCGGCCAGCCGCGCCACGACGATCGACGACGCGATGTCGCCCCCGGCGGCGCCGCCCATGCCGTCTGCGACGACGAGAAGATGAGGGCCCGCGAACCCCGAATCCTGGTTCTGCGAGCGCACCAGACCGACGTCGGAGCGCGCGGCATACACCGTGCTCAAAATCATGAGGCTCTCAGCTCCAGGGTGGTCGCACCAATGCGTACCCGTTCACCCTGCCTGAAAGGCACCGGATCCTCAACTCGCTGATTGCCCAGGAAGGTGCCGTTGGTGGAGCCGAGGTCCTCCACGAACCAGGCGTTGCCGTCGGGATAGATGCGGCAGTGCTTGGACGAGCAGTAGTCGTCATCGATGACGAGGGTGCACGTGGGCGAGCGACCGATGAGGATGGGCGCGCTGCCCAGCGGGATGGTGGTGCCCTTGAGGGGGCCCGAGGTCACGGCCAGATGGGCGGCCGTGGGCTCGCGGGTGGAGATGGCGCCCGTGCGCACGCCTGTCGCGGCGCGGGAGGGGGCGGCGAGCTTCTCCGCCCGCGCATCGGGCCGTGGCCGGGCCTTGAGGCCGCGACCGCGGGAGGTGACGCGCGTGCCGTACAGGTCCGAGCGCAGCACGCCGATGGCGGTCAGCACGAGTGCCCACAGCAGCACCAGGAACCCGGTGCGCAGCAGGGTGAGCGAGATCTGAGACATGGGTCAGGCGTCCTCGTCGTGGGGTACGCCATCCCAGTACATGATGGTCGTGCGGCCGATGGTCACGGCGTTGCCGTCCAGGAGCGTGACCTCCTTGATGCGCTGGTCCTCCACGAAGGTGCCGTTGGTGGAGCCCAGGTCGGTGAGGATGGTGCCGTACTCCGTGACCTCGAAGCGGATGTGGGTGCGGCTCACGCCCGTGTCGTCCACCACGATGTCCGCCTCCGAGCCGCGCCCCACCACGGTGGCCGGTCCGGTCAGGTTGTAGCGCCGGCCGTCGATGTCCAGCAGGGGGTAGCGCGAACTCGGGTTCGCGCTCGTGGCGGGAGCCACCGGGCCGCGCGTGGAGCGGGAGCTGACCGAATAGCGGCCGGTGGGCAGGGACTCGTCCTCGAGGAAGGTCACGGCGACCGCGCCCACAAAGGTGTAGCCCTGACGGGTGGCGTGCTCCTGCACCGCCGCCTCCAGCTCGTGGGCCAGCACATCGTCGCCCCACTCGCGCAGCGTCTCCAGGTCCGTGGGGCTGAGCGCGATCGCGTACTCGTTGGGAACCAGGGTCCGATGCCGGTCCACCACGGCCGCGCGGGCGTCGGTCTCCTTCTTCAAGGCCCCCGCCAACTCGACGGGCTTGACTCCAGCACGGAACGTCTTGGCGAACGCGGTCTGCATCACGTTCTCCACGCCCTTCTCAAACCGGTCGAGGACACCCATAGGTCGAATCGTAACGTGGTGGGGCCGCGTGCTAGCATTGCTCGGCGCGCGCGAGTGGCGGAATAGGCAGACGCGCACGGTTCAGGTCCGTGTGCCCGCAAGGGCGTGGGGGTTCAACTCCCCCCTCGCGCACCACAGGCAAAGGCCCCCGATATCGGGGGCCTTTGTTGTTGATGGAGCCGGGGTCCGGCCCATGCCCCCAGCCCCCAGCCCACGCCCCACGCCCCCAGCCCCCAGGAGTTGAGGACGTGAGTGCTGAAGGTCGGGCAGATTTCGGCACTCAGGTCCTCAACTCCGGGTTTGCTGCAGAGGTCCCGCTAGTCGAAGTCCCAGCCGTTGCGGGTCACGCCCGCGAAGGGGTCCTCGGCGCGCCGCTGCTTGCGGGCCTCCGCCACGATCTGGCCCATGCGCTCGCTCTCGCGGTGATGCACCTCGTGCATAAGGCTCAAGGCACCCACCCCGGCGCCCACGGTCACGCCCGCCAGCAGCAGCACGATGTTCCACATGTCTCCGGGTCGCTCCCACGCGCACATGCCGGTGTGCTCGTCCACGCCGCAGGCCTGCACCGTGACCACCACCACCCAGGCGACCACGAGCGCCAGGAGCACTCCGAGCAGCCAGCGACGCAGGACGATCACGCGCTCGTCAAAGCTGTCACGCCCGCGCAGCACCTGGTGCCCTTGGGGCGAGTGCAGCAGGGGAAGATTGGCGGCGTCGAGCCGCCGCACCATCCACTGGGAGGCGAGCATCGCGGCACCGCCCGCCACGAACAGCGCGGAGGCGACCACCAGCACCGCGGTCCAGTCGTCGCCATCGCGCTGGATCATCAGCAGTACGAGCAGGATCGCGCCCGCCCCAAACACCCAGGCACCCATGCCGCGCGCCACCTGCCACGGCGTGGTGTTGTGAATCCGGGACTCCTCAGCCATGTCTCTCAGGGTACGCCGCAAGTCCGCGCGTGCCCAGGGGCAACTACGCTGGAGCCCATGCCTCCAGTCGCTCCCGTCGATGTGGTGGTGGTCACGTACAACCCCGGCGAGACCATCGCCGGATTCCTCGCCTCGCTCCCCCAGGCGGGTGGCGCGGCCTCGGTCACGGTGGTGGACAACGCGTCGAGGGACGATGCCGCGTCCCGGGCGGCGGCCGATGCCGGGGCGGCCTTCCATCAGACCGGGCGCAATGCGGGCTATGGCACGGCGGCCAATGCGGGCGCGGCCCGTGGTGCCGCGCCGTGGATCCTGATCTCCAATGCGGACATCGTGCTGGGTGAGGACGCGCTGCACGCGCTCGTGGCGGTGGGAGAGGCCGACCCCCGGATCGCCCAGGTGGGCCCGCTGGTGCGCGAGCTCGACGGGAGCGTGTATCCCTCGGCGCGTCCCCTGCCCAGCCTCATCATGGGTGCCGGTCACGCCGTCTTCGGCCGCCTCTGGCCCGGCAACCCGTGGACCCGGGCCTACCGGCCGGTGCTGGACCCGCTCGGCCCCGAGGTGGACGCGGGCTGGCTCTCCGGCTCGTGTTTTCTGGTCAGGCGCGAGGCGTGGGAGAGCATCGGCGGCTTCGACGAGGGCTACTTCATGTTCTTCGAGGACGTGGATCTGGGGCGGCGCCTGGGCATCAAGCCGTGGCGGCGGGTGTGGACGCCGCGCGCCGAGGTCACCCACATGGGCGGGCACACGTGGCGCAAGGACCCCACGCCCATGCTTCAGGCGCACCATGCCTCGGCGCGGCGCTACATGCGCCTCAACTACCCCCATGCCTGGCAGGGGCCGCTGCGGTGGGCGGCCGCGGCGCTCCTGGAGGCGCGGCAGCGGGCGGAGGTGCGGGCCTACGCGCGGGAGTTGAGGCACGATGGCGCGGGAGGCGACGGGGGCGTCGGCGAAGGCGGCGCGAGTGACAAGGACGGGCATCGGGCACACTAGTGCCCATGCGTGGCATCATCCTGGCCGGTGGATCCGGCACCCGCCTGCACCCCATCACCCTGGGTGTGAGCAAGCAACTGGTCCCGGTCTATGACAAGCCGATGATCTACTACCCGCTGTCCACGCTCATCCTCGCGGGCATCCGCGACGTGCTGGTCATCACCACACCTCACGATGCGGCGCAGTTCGAGCGGCTGCTGGGCGACGGCTCGCAGTTCGGCATCAACATCACCTTTGCCGTGCAGCATGAGCCCAACGGGCTCGCCCAGGCCTTCGTGATCGGCGCGGATCACGTGGGCGACGACTGCGCGGCCCTGGTGCTGGGCGACAACATTTTCTACGGACCCGGCCTGGGGGGCACCCTCACCCGCTTCCAGGGCATCGACGGCGCCGCGGTGTTCGCGTACCGCGTGGCCGAGCCCACCGCCTACGGCGTGGTCGAGTTCGACGCCCAGGGCAAGGCCCTTTCCCTTGAGGAGAAGCCCGCGGCCCCCAAGAGCAACTACGCCGTCCCCGGCCTGTACTTCTACGACAACGACGTGGTGCAGATCGCGCGCGACCTCAAGCCCTCCGCGCGCGGCGAGTACGAGATCACCGACGTCAACCGCCACTATCTGGAGCGCGGCAAGCTCCAGGTCGAGGTGCTGCCTCGCGGCACCGCCTGGCTCGACACGGGCACCTTCGACTCCCTGCTCGATGCCAGCCAGTTCGTCCAGACCGTGGTGCACCGTCAGGGGCTGAGCATCGGCTCACCCGAGGAGGTCGCCTGGCGGCGCGGCTTCCTGACCGACGACGAGCTGCGCGCGCGGGCCGAGAAGCTCACCAAGTCCGGATACGGCCAGTACCTGCTGCGGGTCCTGGCCGACGAGGGACGCTGACTACAGCCCCAGCACCTCGGGCGCGGCCACGTGCCAGCGCTCACGCCAGTCGCCGATGCTGGGCACGCCAAGCGCCTCGCTCGCGCCGTGCCCGAGGACCGACCAGGCCGGCCGGGGCGCTGGCCGCGAGTACTCGGCGGAGGACACGGGACTGACGATGTCGCCCAACCCCGCGCTCAGGCAGACCTCCTGCGCGAACTTGAACCAGCTCGTCCGGCCCGAGGCGGTGCCGTGATAGATGCCCCCGGGGGCCTGCGCCTCGACCAGGGCGATCAGAAAGTCCGCGAGATCGCGGGTCCACGTGGGCTGACCGACCTGATCGTCCACCACGGTGAGAGCGCCGCGTTCGGCGCCCGCCCGGGCGATGGTCTTGGGGAAGCAGTTGCCGGCGGCCCCGTAGAGCCATGCGGTGCGGACGATGAGATGCTCGCCTCCCGCATCGATCACGCCGCGTTCGCCGGCGGCCTTGGTGCGCCCATAGGCGCTCCTGGGATCGGGAGTCGCATGCTCCGCATACGGCTCCGTGGCGTCGCCGGCGAAGACGTAGTCCGTGGAGAGGTGCACCAGGCGCAGGCCGGCCTCCGTGCAGGCCTGCGCGAGCAGGTGCGGACCCGTGCCATTGATGGCCATCGCCTCGGCCTCGTTGTCCTCCGCCGCATCCACCGCGGTGTACGCCGCGCAGTTGACCACCACATCGGCGCTGAGCAGGCCGCGCGCCACGGAGGCGGGGTCGGTGATGTCGAGCGCCTCCTTGGGCAATGCCCGCACCCGCGCCCCGCGTTCCAGGAGGGTGCGCTCCAGATCGGTGGCGAGCATTCCTCCTGCGCCCACGATCAGCCACTGCACGTCGCTCGCCTGCATGCCCGCCAGCCTATCCGCTGTGGTTAGGCTTGACCCCGACATCCGAGGAGGACGCATGGAGGTACGGCCGCTGGCCATCGAGGGCGCATGGGAGTTCACCCCCCGGCAGTTCGGTGACGCGCGCGGAGTGTTCCTGGAGGCGTACAAGGCGGACGTGTTCCGCGACTCCGTGGGCCATGCGCTTACCGTGAAGCAGGTCAATACCTCGGTCTCCGCGGCGGGGGTGCTGCGGGGCATCCACTTCGCCGATGTTGCTCCCGGTCAGGCCAAGTACGTCCAGTGCTCCCGGGGCGCCGTCTGGGACGTGATCGTGGACATCCGCGTGGATTCGCCCACCTTCGGCCAGTGGGAGGCCGTGCTGCTGGACGACGTGGAGCGTCGTGCCGTGTACCTCAGCGAGGGCTTGGGCCACGGCTTCGTGTCGCTCGAAGACGGCTCCACCGTCACCTACCTGTGCTCCACCCCCTACGCCCCCGCCCACGAGCACGAGGTGCACCCGCTCGACCCCGGCATCGGCATCACCTGGCCCACCGTGGCGCGTGACGGCTCGCCCCTGACCTACGAACTGTCTGCCAAGGACCAGGCGGCCCCCTCGCTCGCCGATGCCGCGGCAGCGGGCCTGCTGCCCCTCAACGACGCCTGCCTCGCCTTTCGCGCAGGTCTGAAGGAGACCCCATGAACGTCCTCGTGACCGGCGGCGCCGGCTTCATCGGCTCCAACTTTGTGCGCCTGACGCTCGAGAGCCGCCCCGAGACCACCGTGACAGTGGTGGACGCGCTCACCTACGCCGGTGACGCGGGCTCCTTGCCCGAGGACGATCGCCTCACCCTGGTCAAGGGCGATATCGCCGACGCCGACCTGGTGGACGACCTGGTCTCCCGCGCCGACGTGGTGGTGCACTTCGCGGCCGAGAGCCACAACGACAACTCCCTGCACGACCCCTGGCCCTTTGTGCAGACCAACGTGATCGGCACCTACCAGCTGCTGGAGGCGGTGCGCCGTCACGGCAAGCGCCTGCACCACATCTCCACCGACGAGGTCTATGGCGACCTGGAACTCGACGATCCCGCGAAGTTCACCCCCCAGACCCCCTACAACCCCTCGTCGCCGTATTCCTCGACCAAGGCGGCCTCGGACCTCATGGTGCGGGCATGGGTGCGTTCCTTCGGGGTGCAGGCCACCATCTCCAACTGCTCCAACAACTACGGTCCCGCGCAGCATGTGGAGAAGTTCATCCCCCGGCAGATCACCAACATCCTGGAAGGTCAGCGCCCCAAGTTGTATGGCGCGGGCCTCAATGTGCGCGACTGGATCCACGTGGACGACCACAACCGCGCGGTGTGGACCATCATCGACAAGGGCACCGTGGGCGAGACCTACCTGATCGGTGCCGACGGCGAACTCAACAACAAGGCCGTGATCGAGATGATCCTGGAGCAGATGGGCCAGCCGCGCGACGCCTACGACCACGTGAGCGACCGCCCCGGCCACGACCTGCGCTACGCGATCGATGCGACCCGCCTGCGGGAGGAGCTGGGTTGGGAGCCGGGGTTCACGTCCTTCGCGGAAGGCCTCGCGGACACGATCCGCTGGTACCGCGAGCACGAGCCCTGGTGGCGCGCCAAGAAACTCGAGACGGAACTGAAGTACCAGCAGCTGGGCCGCTAGGCGCCCGCGCCACCCGCTCGTCGGCTCCGCGCGCCTTAGGTAGGGGGTCGTCAGGACATGCGCTCAGTTGCCCGTGGAGGGCACATGCGCGAGCGCGGCAGATTCCAGCAGCGCCGCGTAGTCTCGCGCCACAGTCACCACGTCGTAGCGCTGGGCGCGCACCGCGGCGGCCGCCCCGAGGGCGGCCCGGGTCTGCGGCCGGGAGATGAGCCGACCGAGCGCGCGGCGCAGCGCCTCGACGTCTCCGCTGGGCACGATCAGCCCCGACTCCTCGTCCACCACGGCCTCGTCGAGGCCAGGCAGATCGGTGACGATCACGGCGCAGCCCGAGGCCATCGCTTCCAGCAGCGCCACGGGCAGCCCGTCCTGGTCGCCCGATGCGGCGCGCACCGAGGGGAAGACGGCCACGTCGGCTTCGGCATCCGCGCGAGTGAGTGCGGTGCGGGTGAGCTGGCCCACGAACTCCACGGGCAGACCGCGCGCCGCCGCCTCGAGCTGCGCACGCAGGGGCCCGTCGCCCACTACGGTGAGGTGCCACGCCTCGGGTGAGACGCCCGCCCGGTCAAGTCCCCGCAACGCCTCCAACAGCACGGCGAAGCCCTTCTTCTCCACGAGGCGTCCCACGGCGAGGAGGCGCACAGGCGTCCGAGGCGCCCGGCCCGCGCGGGCGTGTGCGGCGTCGGCGAACTGAGCCACCTGGGCACCCATGGGGCGCACGGTGGTGGTGGTCGGATCGGCGCCGAGCGAGATCGCGATGCGCCGCATGTCCTCGTTCATGACGGTGACGGCGCGCGCATGGCGCAGCACGGAGCGCTTGATGGCGCGTGACAGGGGATCGCGCAAGGCGTAGAGATCCCCGCCCAACGTGGTGACCACGAGCGGAATCCGCGGTGCGGCCATGCGTGCCACCATGCCCTGCGGGATGATCCAGTGGGCGTGGATCACATCGGGACGGCGCTCCCGCACCGCCCGACGCACCGCGAAGAACTGGGCCACGAGCAGGCACGGCACCTGGAGCAGCCGCGAAGGCCGCGAGCGCACGTTCTCGAGCATCGCACCGTGGGCGAGGTCCTCGAAGCGGCGCCAGAAGAAGCGATAGCGGCGCACGCGGATGCCGTCGGCCTCATCCGTGGCGGCACCGCCTGGCACCGCGGGAACCAGCACGCGGACATCGGCGTCGGCCGTCATCCCCACCGCGAGATCGCGCACGAACGATGGCGTCCCGTCCCCCGAGCGAGCCGGAAAAGTGGAGGCGAGAACCAGGAAAGAGGCGGTGCGCGCGTGCCAAGCCATAGGCTGTCTTTCGTGATGGACAACGGTGGTGCGCAGTCAGTGTACGAGGTAGCGGTGGTGGGGGAGAGCGGTTTTCTGGGCTCCGCGGTGGTGTCTGCCCTGGAAAACCAGGGACACCGGGTGCTGGGATTCAGCCCTGAGAGGCCCGCGATTCGGGGCAAGGTGCTCGACCCGGCTATCACGAGTCCCAAGCTCCGGGCCGTGGTCTGGTGCGCCTCGCGCATGAATCCGCGCCTCGTGGCCTCGGAGCCCGAGCTGGCCGAATCGGATCTCGCCGATGTGGAGAACTTCGTGGCCGCGCTCGCGGACCTGGACAACCCGCCTCACCTGGTGATGCTGTCCTCGGGAGGGACCGTGTACGGCCCGCCCGCGCAGCCGCCCTACAACGAGGCCCATGATCCCGCCCCCGTCAACGCCTACGGTGATGCCAAGCTCGCGCAGGAGCAGGTGGTGCTGGACGGGCGCATCAATGCCACCGTGCTGCGTATCGCGAACGCCTACGGCCCGGGTCAGCGCCCCGCACCCGGTCAGGCGGTGCTCGCGCACTGGCTCACCGCCATCGCGCACGACGAGCCCATCCGCCTGTACGGCGACCCTCACGCCACGCGCGACTACGTCTACGTCGAGGACATCGCCGATGCCGTGACCGCCACCGTGGGGCGCCTGCCGGTGGGTGCGGTGGTCAACGTCGGCTCCGGACAGGCCACCTCGCTTGAGGATCTGCTGGGTGTGGTCCGCGAGGTGGTGGCGCCGCGTGAGGTCGCGGTGGAGAGGGCGCCCGGCAGGGTGACGGACACGACCCACTCGGTGCTCGATGTGACGCTCGCCGACATCATGCTGGACTGGCGCCCGCGCGTGGCCCTGGAGCAGGGCGTGCGAAAGATGTGGGAGTGGATGAACCAGTGACCCCGGGGCAGGCTGGCGCGCGCTCGTCGCGCCCGCCGTGGAAGCGCGTCGCCGCCTGGGGGTTCCTGTGTGTGGCCGTGGGCCTGCTGGGATGGGCGCTACTGTCGCGGTGGGACGAGGTCGCCCCGGCGCTGGCACAGGTGGGCTGGAGCGCGTTCGCGCTCGCGACCCTGGCCGCGAGCGTGGCGCTCGCCTTCAACGCGCTGTCCTGGCGTGCGGTGATGCGGGCCGTGGGGCTTGCGGCCCCGGTGGGTGAGGCGGCCGCGGTGTTCCTCATCTCGCAACCGGGAAAGTACGTGCCCGGCGCGGTGTGGCCGGTGCTGGCCCAGGCGGAGTTCGCCCGCGAGCATGGCGTGAGCCGCGCCAAGGCGCTCACGGGCTCGCTCGTCGCCATGATCGTGGGGGTCGCTACCGCTGGTGTGGTGGGCGCGACGGCCCTGCTGGCCGCCGCGCCCGGCTCGCTCGCGGACTACTGGTGGGCCGTGGTCGTGGCCGTCGGTCTTGTGGCGCTGCTCGTCCCTCCCGTGCTCGCCCGGGTGGTGGCGCTCGCGCTGCGTGTCACGCGACGCGGCGATCAGGTCGTAGCGATCGGCGCACGCCCCCTCGTGATCAGCGCGGGCTGGTCGGTGCTCAACTGGCTGGCCCTGGGCGTGCAGGCATGGCTGCTCCTGCGGCCGCTGGCCCCCCACGCGCAGTCCGCGGTGGCGCTCGCCACCGGCGCCTTCGCGCTCTCGTGGCTCGTGGGCTTTCTCGTCGTGATCGCTCCTGCCGGCATCGGGCCGCGGGAGGCGGCGCTCGTGGCTGCGCTGGCCTCTGTCGCGACCGCGCCGCAGGCTCTCGCGGTCGCGGTGCTCAGCCGTGCGGCCATGACGGTCGCGGATCTGATGGGCCTCGCGGTGGGACTCGCACTGCGGGCCGCACGGACCCGTCGTGGCGCTGCACACCACCCGCGCGGCTAGTGGTGGCGCTTGCTCAGCCCCTGACGGTTCTGGGCGTCGGGCATGCCGTCTCGCGCCCGCAGGCCCGACGCGGCGGGCAGGGCGGGTCCGTACTGGAGTTCCTTGGTGCGTTCCAGCTGGTTCTCCAGCAGGATGCGGTTGGACTTCTGCAGGTCGGACAGGATCCCGAGCGCGAGCGACAGCGCCGCTCCCACGAGGAGCGCGCCACCGAGCACGAGCGACTGGATGTGGTTGCCCTCGTCGCCCCCCAGCGTCAGGATCAGGTAGCGCACATACGGCGTGAGACCCGCGAGCAGGAACAGCAGCGTGAGCAGCCGGAACACCGACCACGGCTTGAACATGATGTACGAGCGCAGGATCGCCTGGCCGGAGCGCAGCATGTGCTCGAACATGTTGGAGAACAGGCGGGACTCGCGCGTCTTGGGGTTGGTCTCGATCTCCACGGAGGCGATCGCCAGGCGCTTGTTGCCCGCCTGGATGATGGTCTCCATGCAGTAGCTGAACTGCGTCACGATGTTGAGTCGGTACAGCGAATAGCGCGAGTAGGCGCGAAAGCCCGAGGCGGCGTCGGGGAGCTTGGTGCCGGCCGCCCGGTTGACCACCCAGGAGCCGAAGCGCTGCATGAGCTTCTTGAAGGGGGAGAAGTGAGCGATCGTCTGGGTCTGGCGGTCGCCGATGACGATGTCCGCCTCACCGCGCAGGATCGGCTGCACGAGGTCGCCGATGCGGGATTGGGGGTATTGGTTGTCGCCGTCGGTGTTGACCACGATGTCCGCGCCGTGGGCGAGCGCGTACTCCACGCCGTCCCGGAAGGACCGTGCGAGGCCCATGTTGCGGGTGTGGCGGACGAAATGGGTGACTCCCAGTTCACGCGCCACCTCGACGGTACGGTCCGTCGAGCCGTCGTCGATGATGAGGATCTCGATCTCGTCGATGCCGTCAATGGCGGTGGGGATGGATTCCAGCACTGCCGGCAGGGTGTTCTCCTCGTTGAGGCATGGCACCTGGATGAACAGTTTCACGGCGCTCCCTTCGGGATAAGGGTAACGGGGTGCCGGCTACGGCGCGGTGCGCCGCGGGCGCCAGGTGCGCCAGGCGATTCCGGTGGCCACGGCCAGCACGATGCCACCCACGGCGCCGCCCGCCGCCGCCCCGGCAAGCGGTGCGTCTGACAGCAGCGACGTGAAGCGGTCGCTCAGCGTCGCGCTCCCGATCAGACCCCCCAGCATCCCGGCCAGGGCGTTGATGGCGAAGCCCCCGTCCACGCGGGGGTGAGTCTTGGCGGCCCCGGACCCGGTGATGAGTCCCAGGGCGACCGCGATGATGGTTTCCACTCGTGCCCTCTCTAGCGCCGGCAGCGGCGTCGCGCGCTACCACGACGCTACCAGCGAGACTTCCAAGGGTCGATGTGACAGATGGGAAGCATGTGACACGCCAGGGCGGTATGAAGGGCCACAATCCCACCTGGACCCTTGGAAGTCTCCGTAGTATGGGAGAGCACCATCATCTGGCAGCCAAAGGAGCCCCGCATGAAGTTTGAGATCTACAAGGACAAGGCGGGCGAGTACCGCTTCCGCATCCGCGCCACCAACGGCAACATTCTCGCGTCGAGCGAGGGGTACAAGGCCAAGGCTTCCGCACAGAACGCCATTGACCGTATCAAGTCCGACGCCGCGAGCGCCGAGGTGGACGACCAGTCCAAGGCCTGACGTCTCCCTCAGCAGATGTCCCGCACGGCGGGCGCCCTTCACTCCAAGTGGCGCCCGCCGTGCGCGCGTCTGGGGCCCACCCTCCACTCGGATTCGGAGACAATAGCGACGTGACAACTTTTGCCGACCGGCACATTGGCCCGCGCGAACGCCACCTGGAGCACATGCTCACCACCGTGGGCTTCACTTCGCTCGCCGCCCTCGCCGAGGCCGCGGTGCCCAGCGCCATTCGGCATGAGGACACCCTGGACCTGCCTGAGCCCTTGAGCGAGCAGGAGGCCATCGCGGCCCTCGAGGGCTACGCGAGCCGCAATACCCCCGCCATCCAGATGATCGGCCAGGGCTACTCCGACACCCTCACCCCGCCCGTGATCCGGCGCAACATCCTGGAGAACCCCGCCTGGTACACGGCCTACACGCCGTATCAGGCGGA
Organism: uncultured Demequinaceae bacterium; assembly: GCA_964517615.1. GTDB lineage: Bacteria > Actinomycetota > Actinomycetes > Actinomycetales > Demequinaceae > Demequina. The sequence goes on along the minus strand of CAZFEH010000005.1, from coordinate 7,991 downwards.
GATCTCCCAGGGCCGCCTGGAGGCGCTGCTCAACTTCCAGACGGTGGTGGCCGACCTCACGGCGCTTCCCGTCGCGGGTGCCTCACTGCTCGACGAGGCCACGGCGGTGGGCGAGGCGATGCTGCTGATGCACCGTGCGACCCGCAAGCGCGATGCCGCGATCGTGCTGGACATCGAATGCCTGCCGCAGACTATCGAGGTGGTGACCGCGCAGGCCGAGGCGCTCGGACTCGCCTTGCGCATCGAATCGCTGGATGAGGCCTGGCGCCCCGCCGACGACGTGGCGGGCATCGTCATCCAGCAGCCGGGGCAGTGGGGCCTGCTGCGCGACGTGACGGCGGTGATCGCGGCCGCCAAGGCCGCCGATGCCCTCGTGACCGTCGCGTGCGACCTCCTGTCCCTGACCATCGTCACGCCGCCGGGGGAACTGGGGGCAGACATTGCCGTGGGCTCCGCACAGCGCCTGGGGGTCCCGCTGTTCTATGGCGGTCCCCACGCCGCCTTCATCGCGGTGCGCGAGGGCCTGGAGCGGCAGCTGCCCGGGCGCATCGTGGGCGTCTCCGTGGACGCCGACGGCAAGCCCGCCTATCGCCTGGCCCTCCAGACGCGCGAGCAGCACATCCGTCGCGACAAGGCCACCTCCAACATCTGCACCGCGCAGGCGCTCCTGGCGATCACGGCGAGCATGTACGCGGTCTATCACGGCCCGGTGGGCCTGCGTGAGATCGCGCTGCGCATCCACTCCCACGCGACCACGTTGTATGACGCCCTTCAGGCCAGCGGCATCGCCCTGGTTCATGAGGCCTTCTTCGACACGGTGGTGGCGCGTGTCCCCGGTGGTGCGGCCTCCGTGATTCAGCGCGCTCGCGCCGTGGGCATCAACCTGCGCCAGCTGGATGCGGACTCGGTGGCGATCGCGTGCGACGAGACCACCGAGCTGGCCACCCTCGACCTCGTGGTGGAGGCCGTGCTGGGTGCCAAGCGTCATCCCGTGTACCCCACTCCTCGCGTCGCCATCCCGCGCACGATGCGTCGCACGAGCGAGTACATGACCCATCCCGTGTTCTCCACCCACCACTCGGAGACCGCCATGCTGCGCTACATGCGCCGCCTGAGTGACCGCGATTTGGCGTTGGACCGCACCATGATCCCGCTGGGCTCGTGCACCATGAAGCTCAATGCGACCGCCCAGATGCAGACCATCCTGCATCCGGGGTTCGCAGGCATCCATCCCTTCGCTCCCGCGGAGCAGACCGAGGGCTGGCGTGCCCTCATCGCCCAGCTGGAGGACTGGCTCACGGAGATCACCGGCTATGCGGCCGTCTCCGTGCAGCCCAACTCGGGTGCGCGCGGCGAGTATGCGGGCCTGCTGGCCATTCGCGGCTACCACCTCTCGCGTGGCGAGTCCCAGCGCACGGTGTGCCTCATTCCGGCATCGGCCCATGGCACGAATGCCGCCTCGGCCGCATTGGTGGGCATGGAGGTGGTGGTGGTTGCCACGGCGGCCGATGGCGAGATCGACCTGGCCGACCTGCACGCCAAGATCGCGGCGCACCCGGGTGCCATCGCGGCCATGATGATCACCTACCCCTCCACGCACGGCGTCTACGAGAGCCACGTGGGCGAAGTCTGCGCCGCCGTCCATGAGGCCGGTGGCCAGGTGTACATCGACGGCGCGAACCTCAACGCCCTGGTGGGGGTGGCCAAGCCTGGTCACTTTGGCGGCGACGTGTCGCATCTCAACCTGCACAAGACCTTCGCGATTCCGCATGGTGGTGGCGGCCCCGGCGTGGGGCCTGTGGCCGTGGCAGAGCACCTGGTGCCGTTCCTGCCCGCCCTGCGCCAGACCATTCAGCGGCCACAGGATCTGCGCCGCAAGGGCAAGGCCGTGAGCGCGGCGCCGTTCGGCTCGGCGGGCGTGCTGCCGGTGTCGTGGGCGTACATCGCGATGATGGGCGGCGACGGACTGCTGCGCGCCACCCAGGTGGCGGTGCTCGCCGCGAACTACCTTGCGACGCGCCTCGACCCGCATTTCCCTGTGCTGTTCCGCGGTCCCGGCGGGCTCGTGGCGCATGAGTGCATCGTGGACATCCGCCCGCTCACCAAGACCACGGGCGTGACCGCGGAGGACATCGCCAAGCGCCTCATCGACTACGGCTTCCACGCCCCCACCATGTCCTTCCCGGTGGCAGGCACGCTCATGATCGAGCCCACCGAGAGTGAGGACCTTGCCGAGCTGGACCGCTTTGTCGAGGCGATGGTCGCGATCCGGGAGGAGATCGCGCAGATCGAACGCGGCGAGATCGCGGTGGAGGACTCGGCCCTGCGCCACGCCCCGCACACGGCGGCCGCCGTCGCGGCGGACGCCTGGGACCACGTCTACACGCGCGAGCAGGCGGCCTTCCCGGTCGCTCGGCTGCGGCAGGACAAGTACTTCCCTCCGGTGGGTCGCATCGACAACGCCTATGGCGACCGCAACCTCATGTGCGCCTGCCCGCCGGTGGAGGCGTTCGTCGCGCCCTGACCTGCTCATCCACCCCGGCTAGGCTGACACCATGGTCCGATCCCCCTTGCACGACGAGCACCTTGCGCTGGGCGCAACCCTGGTGGACTTCGCCGGCTGGCAGATGCCGGTCCGCTACTCGGGCGACGTGGCCGAGCACCACGCGGTGCGCACGGCCGCCGGGCTCTTCGACATCTCCCACATGGGCGAGATTGCGGTGCGGGGCGCCGATGCCGGGGCGGCCCTGGACGCGGCGCTCGTCTCCGCGGTGTCCCGGGTGGGCATCGGCAAGGCGAAGTACACGATGCTGTGCACGGCTGAGGGCGGCGTGGTCGACGACCTCATCGTGTATCGCCGCGACTGGGACCACTTCCTGATTGTCGCCAACGCTTCCAACACGGCGGCCGTGATCGAGGCTCTCTCCGTTCGCCTCGAGGACTTCGAGTCACAGTGGCACGACGAGTCGCAGTCGGTCGCGCTCCTGGCCGTGCAGGGCCCGCGTGCGGAGGACATCGTGGCCGCGATGTGCACTCGCGGTGCCGACGACGTGCGCGCCCTGAAGTACTACACCTGGTGCGTGGTGGTGCTGGAGGGTGACGTGCACGCGATGTGCGCGCGCACCGGTTACACCGGCGAGGACGGCTTCGAGCTGTTCGTCAATGCGGAGGATGCGGCCGAGGTGTGGCGCCTCGCGCTCGCGGTGGGCACCCCCCACGGACTCATCCCGTGCGGCCTGTCCGCGCGCGACACCCTGCGCCTGGAGGCGGGCATGCCGCTCTACGGCCAGGAACTGAGCCTGGACCGGAGCCCGTATGCGGCGGGCCTGGGTCGCGTGGTGCAGCTCGGCGAAGGCCGCTCACTCATCCGCCCCGGCGTCGAAGGCGCGGTGCAGTGGACCGAGCCGCTTCCCCGCGGCGAGTTCGTGGGTCGGGAGGCCCTCGAAGCCGCCAAGGCCGCCCACGAGGCCGCGCTCGCGGACCCGGCCACGGCATCGGCCGATGCCGCGGTTCTGGTGGGGCTTCGGGGTGAGGGGAGGCGCTCCGCCCGGCCGGGGTACGAGGTGTTCCAGGGCGAGGCGCGCGTGGGAGCGGTGACCTCGGGCGCCCCCTCACCCACCCTGGGTGTGGCCGTGGCGATGGCCTATGTCCACCCCGCCGCAGCCCAGGAGGGCACGGTGCTGGAGGTGGACGTGCGTGGCAGACGTGAGCCCATGACCGTGGTCGCGCTACCGTTCTATCAGCGCGCGGTGTAGTCCTGTCAGCACGGCAGACCCGCGATCAACTCCAAGGAGAGCAATATGGCCAGCGTTCCCGAAGATCTGCGCTATTCCGCCGAGCACGAATGGGTGCGCGGTGAGGTCGCCCCCGGACAGGTGGTCACGGTGGGCATCACCGAGCACGCCGCCGACGCCCTGGGTGATGTGGTCTACGCGGAGATGCCGCGCGTGGGCGACACCGTCACCGCCGGTCAGGTGTGTGGCGAACTGGAGTCCTCCAAGGCCGTGAGCGAGTTGTATTCGCCGGTCACGGGTGTGGTGCTGGCGATCAATGAGGGCCTGGCCAAGGACCCCACGCCCATCAACACCTCCCCCTATGAGGACGGCTGGATCTTCACCGTCGAGGTGTCCGATGCCGAGGGCGAGTTGCTGGACGCCGCGACCTACGCCGCCACCACGGCCTAGAGCCGCTCCCGCCGTGACCGACGTGACGGTCGTGGCTGCCGCCATCACCGACTCGCTGGAGGCGCCGCGACGCTTGCTGGCTGCCCGGCGCAGCGCCCCGAGCGCGCTCGCGGGCCTGTGGGAGTTCCCCGGCGGCAAGGTGGACTCCGGTGAGAGCGTGGAGCAGGCGCTGCATCGCGAGCTGCAGGAGGAGTTGGGTGTGAGCGTCACCCTGGGCGACGAGGTGCGCGGCCCTGATGAGTGTGGTGCCGAGCGCGCCAGCGCCGATGCCGGGAGCAGCGAGGCGCGGGTGCCCGTGTGGGAACTGCGCCCGTTCTCGCCGGAGGCCCCTCACCTGCCGCGCCTGGTCATGCGCGTGTGGTGGGCGGTGCTGGATCCCGCCGCGCAGGAGCCGCAGCCGCTCGAAGATCACGACCAGCTGCGCTGGCTCGAACCGGGGCAGTGGCGGGACGTGGACTGGCTGCCCGCGGATGAGCGCATCGTGGAGGCGTTGCTGAACGATGCGATCGCGGGGGGGGAGGCGAGCGTGGTGCTGACGCGCTAGTGGCCGTCCCGCATGCGCTCGACCGCGTCTTTTGCCTCCTTGAGGCCCACCCCGTGGAGTTCGCGGTAGAGCTTGATGGCGTCGATGAGTTTGTTGTCCGCGAGCAGCCGCCGCACCTCCTGCTCGCCCCGGCCGGTGGGGAACGCTCCCGCGCCGGGGACTCCTGCGGCGGGTCCGGCCAGCAGGTCCCGCACATCGGTGTGACCCGAGGTGCCATCCGCGATGGCATCGACCTGCGCCTTGGCCTCGGCCAGGCCCAGATCGGTGAACTCCCGCAGCGCCTTGATGGCGTCGATCTTGCGGCCCTGGTGCGTCAGGGCCACCACCCGGTCCCACTGGGCCTGGACGATGCCGTCCTCGGCCTGGGCGATGATCTGCGCAGCGGGGGTCTGTGCCCCGGAGGGCACGGGGTCTAGGGAGGCCGCGTCGCGCTGTGCCCGGGCGTCCTTTGCCGTGTGCGGGGGGCGTGCAGCGTTGGTCTCGTCTATCAACGAGGCGGTGAAGTCCTCGCCGCCGCCAAAGATCCTCTTCAGAAAGCCCATCCAGCCAGACTAGCCGTGGTGCGCTGCGGACGGCAGCACCTCGACGTCGGCCTTGTGGGACTTGTTGAGAACCTTGGCGAACCACGCCGAGAGCTCGTTCTTGAACAGGTCACGGATCGCCTCATGGTCGAGTGCGCCGTTCACACCCTTGAGCTTGCCCTGCGCCAACTGGCTGCACACGGTCGCCCAGGCGTAGCCGATCGCAAGGGTGAAGGCGCTCGCGGTGGTGGCGCTCACCACGCCGCCGATGACGGTCCCGGCCCCTGGGATCAGCTTGAGCAGGCCCGTGACGGTGCTGCGGCCGGCGGTCGTGGCGAGGGTGGTCGCGGCCGCCGCCGCGAGCGAGGCCGTCTCGAGTTTCACGCCGTAGACCGCGGAGACCGATGCCATGAGGCCTATCTGAATGGGCACCAGCGCGGCGGCATCGGCGATGGGGATCGGGGTGGCGCCCACTACGGCGGCCGCCGAACCGGCTGCCACGATGCGCTTGTGGGCCTGCTTCCACTTGTGCTCCAGATCCACTTTCTGGGCGGCGATCAGAGCTGTCCTGACGCCCTCGGGAGCTGCGCGAAAGGTGGCATCGAGGAGGTCCTTCACGCCGTGCTGCGTCTGGCCGGTGAAGTCGTCGGGCTGCGCCATGACCGCAATGGGGCGGCCGCCGACAATCGGCAGGTTCAGGCCCGTGATGTGCTCGGCGAGCTCCAGGGCATCGCCGTGGAGGGCACCATCGCGTGACGGCACCTGGGTGAGCACCACAATCACCGGCAGGCCCACCTCGGCCAGGCGCCGGATGAACTCCGCCTCGGTGTCCTCGAAGCGGCGGTCGGTGGCGCGCACGCAGTACCAGGCCACATGGATCTGCTCCGCGAGCGGCTGGCGCCGCATGCGCGTCACATAGGTGCTCAGTTCGTCGATGAGGGTCTCGGTGTCCACGCCGATCTCCAGCCCGCGGGTGTCGAGCAGGCCGAAGAAGCCCGAGCGGTGCAGGTAGAGGTGTTCGGCCATGGTGACCGGTTCGCCGATGCCGGTGGGGGCGACATCCTCGCCAAAGATGGCGTTGATGAGCGTGGACTTGCCCACGCCGGTCTTGCCGAACACCGCAAGCGTGAAGCGACCGATCTCCTGCGCCTGCTTGGCGTACTCCTTGTCGAACTGCTCCGCGAACATGCCGCCAGCCTAGCGGCGGCCCGCAAACGTGTGGAGTATGGCACTCACGCGGATGCCGCGCTAGACGTCGGGCTAGACGGCGGTATAGCATCCCAAGCACAGAGACATATCAGTCACGAGCATGCCCGGTCGCCAACGGGTGAGGGTACTGGTCTTTTGACGACCCTTCACAGACCAGAGCTGAGGAATCACCGTTATGAAGCATTCGGCCCCTGCATTGCAGCGCCTCCTGTCCGCCCCCGCCTCCCGGTTTGTGGGCTTCATGGTGGCCGCGCTGCTTGTGCTGACACCGTTGGCGCTTGTGGCGACGGCCACCTCGGCCGCGGCCGCGCCCCCCACCGTCGGCGCGTCGGTCGACGGCGGGCGCGTCTTGGCGGGAGAGACCGAGACGTTGACGTTGCGAGCCAGCAACACCGGCGGCAATGACGGCTACAACCTCGCGCTGTACCTGGACCTGCCCGTGGGCGTCGACTTCGATTCCTCCCCGCTTGGCGACCCGGTGATCTATGACGACACCTACGTTTTTGTCCCCGCAGGCATGCAGCGCTGGGTGTGGGAGGACGTCTCCGATCTTCCCCCCGGCGGTCACTTCGACACGACGGTGACGATCTTCCCGGTTCAGCCCGTTCCTGGGGGCGGCGAGACCGCTGACCCGACCGTGAATCCTGTAGGTGCCGATGTCGTGGTGAACTTCACCGCCGCGCTCTCCGGCGACCCCCGGTATCTGCCCGTCTTTGGCGGCTCCACCGGCACCGGCGGCGCCCCCGCCCTGGCCGAAACCGGCATCGGCACGGACAGCCTCACCCTGGACATCGTGTCCCTGCTGCTGGACAAGTCGGAGCCGAGCCCCGAAGGTGAACTGCTGCGCGGCGTCCACGACCAGACCACGGTCTACACGCTGACGGTGCGCAACACCACCGAGGGCCCCACAGAGAACGTCGCACTGGTGGACTTCCTGCCTGCTGCCCTGGAGTTCTTGGGCTGCGGCGGCGTGGACAACTCGACGGTGGACCGCGATCTGGTGGACCCAGCCGTCAACGAGTACGAGGGCGCCCCTGGCCTGGACGCCACTCCCACGTTGCCCTCGTCGAACTGTGACGGTCTGGTGAGCGTGTCCACGGTGGCAGCCACCGCCGCTGACGCGAGCAACTATGGCGTCACCGAAGGCGCCGTCTACACGCGGGTGGAATGGGACCTGGGCACCATCGCCGCGGGAGACACGGTGACCATCCGGTACCGCGCAGGCATCCCGTTGTTTGCGAACTCGCTCACCTGGGATGGGCCCGAGCCCACGGATGTCTCGCTGGAGCAGATGGCCAACCTGGACAACAACAACGGACCCTCCACCCGGCAGGGATCCGTGAGCACGGCCCAGGATGGTCAGGGGCTGACCAACCGTGCCGGCGTGAGCGGCGACTACCTGGGTGTGGTCCGCACCGGCACCGATCGTGACGTGCAGGACACCGCGGGCACCACCGTCACCGCGATGGATCTTGCCATTCTCAAGAACGTCGCGCCCGGCGACGAGCAGTTCGTGGACGGCCAGTTGACGGG
>CAZFEH010000004.1:37210-57671 GCA_964517615.1 uncultured Demequinaceae bacterium | reverse complement strand
TCATCTTCCGTGTTCCGTGGGTCGACGACCAGAACAACGTCCAGCTCAACCGTGGTTTCCGTGTCGAGTTCAACTCGGCCCTCGGCCCGTTCAAGGGCGGCCTGCGATTCCATCCCAGCGTCTACCTGGGCATCGTCAAGTTCCTCGGCTTCGAGCAGATCTTCAAGAACTCGCTCACGGGCATGCCGATCGGCGGCGGCAAGGGCGGATCGGACTTCGATCCCAAGGGCCGCTCCGACGGCGAGATCATGCGCTTCTGCCAGTCCTTCATGACCGAGCTGTACCGGCACATCGGCGAGTACACGGACGTGCCTGCTGGGGACATCGGCGTCGGTGGCCGCGAGATCGGCTACATGTTCGGCCAGTACAAGCGCATCACCAACCGCTACGAATCGGGCGTGCTGACGGGCAAGGGCCTCACCTGGGGCGGCTCGCAGGTGCGCACGGAGGCGACCGGCTACGGCACGGTGTTCTTCGTCGACGAGATTCTGCATGCCCAGGGCAAGTCGCTCGAGGGCACCAAGGTGGTGGTGTCGGGTTCCGGCAACGTGGCCATCTTCGCCGCCGAGAAGGTCGCCCACCTGGGCGGCACGGTGCTCGCCTGCTCCGACTCATCGGGCTACGTGGTGGACGAGGACGGGATCGACCTGGCGCTGCTCAAGGACATCAAGCTGAACCGCCGTGCCCGCATCGACGTGTATGCCAAGGAGCGAGGCGGCAAGGCCCGCTTCGTCTCCGGCGGCTCCGTATGGGATGTGCCGTGCGACATCGCCCTGCCGTGCGCCACGCAGAACGAGCTCACCGAGACCGACGCCACGACCCTCATCAAGAACGGGTGCCAGGTGGTGGCGGAGGGCGCCAACATGCCGTGCACCCCTGAGGCCGTGCGGGCCTTCCACGAGGCCGGCGTCCACTTCGCTCCCGGCAAGGCCGCCAATGCGGGCGGCGTCGCCACCTCGGCGCTGGAGATGCAGCAGAACGCGTCGCGGGACTCGTGGAACTTCGCGTACACCGAGGAGCGCCTGCGCATCATCATGCGCGACATCCACGACCGGTGCCGCGGCACCGCCGAGGAGTATGGGGCGCCGGGCAACTACGTGGTGGGTGCCAACGTCACGGGCTTCACCAAGGTGGCCGACGCGATGCTCGCCTTCGGAGTGATCTAGCCGCTGCCCCTCCCCCGGGGCGTTCCCGGGGGTCAAGGGCGCTGGGCGAAGCGTTCCAGCAGCTCCCCGTCGCCGGCCACCACGAGCAGGTCGTCGGGATGCACGAGCGTCTCCGGCGTGGCGTACTCGAAGTCCTCGCCGGGGCTCTTCACGCCGATCACCTGCACCCCGTACTTGCCCCGCAGGTCCAGCTGCTCCAGCCGGAAGTGATGCGTCTCCCGCGGCGGCCGCATCTTCACGATGGTGAAGCCATCCTCGACCTCGATGTAGTCGAGCATCTTGCCGCCCACCGAGTGAGCGACGCGCGCGCCGGCCTCCGCCTCGGGAAGCACCACGTGATGCGCCCCGATGCGCTCCAGGATGCGCTGGTGCTCCACCGAGATGGCCTTGGCCCAGATCTCCTTGACCCCCACGTCCACGAGGTTGCCCGTGACCAGCACCGAGGCCTCAAGCGACGAGCCGATGCCCACCACCGCGGCGGAGAACTCGCGCGCGCCCAACTGCTCCATGGCGCGCGGGTCGGTCGCATCGGCCTCCACCACGGGAAGCCGCGTGGACCAGCGTTCCACCAGGTCGGGATCGCGCTCCACGGCGAGAACCTCGACATCCATGAGGTCGAGCGTGTCCGCCACGGCAGCACCGAAGCGACCCAGCCCGATGACCAGCACGCTGTGGGAGGAGGAGTCGTTAGCCAATGAGGGGCCTTTCTGACGGATAGCGGATCACACGCCGCTGCAGATTCAACGCTAGCGCGCCCGCGAGCGTGAGGGAGCCTACGCGCCCCACATACATCATCACGATGAGCGTGACCTTGGCGGGAGCGTCGATCTGGGCGGTCACACCGGTGGACAACCCGCACGTGGCGAACGCCGAGACCACCTCATACAGTGCGCGATCCAAGGCGATGCCGGTCTGCCACATGAACACCCCCGTGCCCACGATGACGAGCACCAGGCTCACCAGGGTGACGGACACGGCCTGGCGCAGCACCACGGTCCCGATGCGCTTGTGGAACGCTTCCAGGTCACGCCGCCCGCGGGCCTCGGCCCAGATGGCCAGCAGCAGCACCGCGAGCGTCGTCAGGCGGATGCCGCCCGCCGTGGAGCCCGAGCCGCCGCCGATGAACATCGTCACGTCGTCCAGGAGCCACGTGTGCTCGTGGGCGGCGGAGATCTCATAGGTGCTGAAGCCCCCGGAGCGCTGGTTCACGGCGTGGAACAGGGAGTTGCCCAGAGTCTGGGGTGCCGATGCTCCACCCAGGGTCGCCGGGTTCCCGCCTTCGAAAAGCATCAGCAGACCCGTCGAGGCCACGGTGACCACCACGGCCATGACGAGCGTGAGCTTGGCGTGCAGCGTCCAGCGCCGGGGGGTGCGCCAGTGGCGCATCACCGTCAGGTAGACGGGAAAGCCCAGGCCGCCCACGAACACGCCCACGCCGATGGGAAGCAGCAGCCAGGCATCGGCGGCGAAGGGGGAGAGCCCGGCTGGGTCGGGCGCGAAGCCCGCGTTGTTGAAGGAGGAGATCGCGTAGAACGCCGCATAACCCGCCGAACGCCCCACGCCGTAGTCCAGGGTCACGAACCGGGGGAACAGGGTCAGTGCGATAAGCAGTTCGAAGGCCGTGGAGACCACCAGGATGGTGGTGAGCAGCTGCCGCAGGTCCCCCAGGCCAGAGGCACGTGCCTCACCGGCCGCGAGCATGCGCTGCGTCAGTCCCAGGCGCCGGGAGATCGCGAGCCCCACCAGAGAGGCGAGCGTCATGATGCCCAGCCCGCCCGTCTTCATGGCGAGCGCGATGACCCCCAGCCCCCACGGGGACCAATAGGTTCCCGTCTCGACGGGAGTCAATCCCGTGACGCATACGGCGGAGGTGGCCACGAAGAAGGCGTCGACCAGCGGCGCTCGCACGCCCGATGCCGTGGCGACCGGGAGCGACAGCAGTCCGGTGAACACGAAGATCACCAGGGCGAAGACCCCGAGCACGAGCCGTGCGGGAGTGCGCAGGGCGGTGTGGTCGAACCACTCGGAGAAGGCCGCGCGTGCGGCACCCCAACGGTTCATGCGACTCCTTGCTCGGCCGGCGTGGCCGCCATGCTGACGGACGGAGGTGACCGCGGTGCACGCCTCCAGTGGTGGTATCGGCACGTTGGGACTCCTTCACAACACCGCATCTTCACAACACTGCGCTGCTGGCCCTACAGTGAGAGGTGCTTTGCGCCGATAGATGAGGCGTAAGTTCCAAAGGAGTCCTCGTGGCAGACAATGCGCCCACCCGCTTTCTCACCGTGGCAGAGTTCGCCGCGCTCTGCCGGGTTTCGCGGATGACCGTGTACCGCTGGATTCACGCCGGCGACCTGCCTGCCGTCCGCTTCGGCAACTCCTTTCGCGTGCCCCAGTCCGCCGCCGAGACCTTCATCGCGCAGGCCGCGACCTATGCCTCGACGGGCGAAGATGACGTGAGGTCCGCTGGCGCGGTAGGCTAGGAGGCCGTCGCACGGGTCGCCGAAGCGACCGTTCGCAGTGTCTCCAGATTTCGAGGTAGGTTCCGTGGGTTCCGTCATCAAGAAGCGTCGCAAGCGCATGTCCAAGAAGAAGCACCGCAAGCTGCTTCGCAAGACGCGTCACCAGCGTCGCAACAAGAAGTAGCCGGCACGCCGGCAGCCCTCGCCCGTACCGCTGAGGCGGTGCGGGCTTTGTGCTATCGCCGACGCCTTCCTCCGCCTTCCTCCCGCACTCGCCTTCCCGCATGCCTTTCGGCGCGCCAGGTTGGCGCGCGGCGCCACGGCAGTGACAATGGCTCTCACAGGCCACCACTGGGGGTTGCATGAGCACGTCGCTGACGGCGTTGAGACCCGCCGAGTTCCTGCGTGCCGAGCGCCGGACACCGCCGCGCCTCCTGCCCCTGTGGGTCATGGCGCTCGTGGCGCTCGTGGGCTATCAGCCGGGTTCCCAGATCTGGGCCTTCGCCGCGTTGGGCGCCGTGGCCCTGGGACTGCTCGTGGTGCCCATCCTGGGGTCGATCGCCCCCACCGTGCAGGCCTATCTCTCGCTCCTGGTCATCGTGGTGCTGGTCGCGGTGGCCACCGCGTGGCTCCCGCTCGTGCGCTGGTACATCACCGCGTGGCAGGATGCGGAGGTCACGGGCTTCATCGCGATGGTGCTTCTCGGCGCGGTGACGGTCGGTGCCGCCACGTCGGTGGTGTGGGCGCTGCTGGTGGCGGGTGAAGCGGTGTACCGGTTGGTGCGCCGCTGGCGCCGCAGGGCGCCGCTGGCACCCGATATCGACATCGAGCCTGCGCTCGGTCGGGGTGAGATCTGGGCGCGGCGCCTCGTGGTGGGCGCGCTGTGTCTCGCCGTGGCAGTGCCCCTGCCCTCCTTCCTGTTCGTTTCGGGGCTGTTCTCCCGTCCCGCGCTCATGGCGAACGCCTCGGTGCCCGAACGCCTCTCCTTCGCCTCGACGGTGCTCACCTGGCCGCTCGTCACCACGGCGTGGCTGTTGCTTGCCGCACTGGGTTCGTGGCTCGTATGGGCCCGCACTGCGCACTACGCGCGCCTGGCGGGGCTGGGACTCGTCGCGGTAGTGGTGGCGGCGGTGGTGTGGGGCGCGTCCGCCTTCGCCGTGGTGCCAGGGGATGGGGGCGCCCAGGCCTTCGCCCCCACCGTGCTGACCTACTGTCCCGCCACTCCGTACGGCCCCGCATGCAGCCCGCCGTGGCTCTTCGACGTGCCGAGGCTGGCCGTGTGGACGGGGGAAGTCTCGGTGTGGGCGGGGCTGCTGCTCCTGGTCGTGACGCTCGGATACGGTGCGCTCGCCATCAGACGCCGCGGGCGGTGACGGGAGTGGGGTCGCCGGGAGCGGCGCTCACCCCTGAGGACGCCTGCGGAAGGGTTTCAGCAGCGCGTTCTTGATCGCACCGAGAAGGGCCATCACGATCCAGGTGAAGCCCGCCACCGACGCGCGCAGGATCGACCGCCGGCCGGTGCCGTTCCTGCCGCGGAAGTCCTTGATGGGCCAGCCCTGTTGGCGGGCATGGCGGCGCAGCCGCCGGTCGGGGTTGATCGCACACGGATTGCCCACGGCACCGAGCATGTAGACATCGTTCATGGAGTCGCCATAGGCGTAGCTCGCCGCGAGGTTGTAGGCACCCTCGCGCGCCATCGCCTCGATCGCGGTGGCCTTGGCCTGACCATGCAGCAGATCACCCTGGAGGCGCCCGGTGTAGTAGCCGCCCTTGTGCTCGGCGACGGTGCCGAGCGCGCCGGTGGCCCCCAGGCGGCGGCCGATGAGTCGACCGATCTCCACGGGAGACGCCGTGACGAACCACACCTCATGACCTCGGGTGAGGTGATCGTCGATGATGGCCTTGGTGCCGGGAAAGATGCGCAACGCGAGCACCTCGTCGTACACCTCCTCGCCCACCGCCGTCATCTCCGCCACCGACCAGCCCTTGATGATCGACAGGGCCTCGGCGCGCAGGTCCGCGATCTGCTCATGGGACTCGCCGAATACCTGGTATTTGAACTGCTCCCAGCCGAAGTGGAGGATGTCGCGGGTGCGGAAGTAGCCTCGCTCGCGCAGGCCGCGCGCGATGTGGTAGGCACTCGCGCCGCGCACGATGGTGTTGTCCACGTCAAAGAAGGCGGCGACGCGGGCCTCGTTGCCAGTCGCTCGCGCCATGGCCCCCACACTACCCAGGGACAGGGACCCCGCCAGCCATTACAGTGAGATACATGACAGCCCGCGTGCAGATCTATGGTCGCGAAGGGTGCCATCTGTGTGCCGAGGCCATCGCCACGGTGCACGGCATCTGTGCCGAAGAGGGAGTGGGTTACGAGGTGTTCGACGTGGACACCGATGCCGCCTTGCGTGAGCGCTACCGCGATGAGGTGCCGGTGGTGCTCGTGGACGGTGCCGTGGTGGGGTTCTGGCGCATCGACCCCCTGACCGTGCGCCAGGCACTGCGGGCATAGGACCCGCCGACGCAGAGGCGGGGTGCGGCCGTTCGAGCCAGGCTCGGTTCCGGGAGACAATAGGCGCCATGCCAACCATCCATCTGGTGCGACACGGGCACGTCCACAACCCCGACAAGGTGCTCTACGGACGCCTCGCCCAGTTCCGCCTGAGCGAGCAGGGCCAGGAGATGGCGCGCGCCGTCGCCGAGCACTTCGTGGCGGCAGGCGTGCCCGTGGCCCGGGTGGTGGCCTCCCCGCTGCAGCGCGCGCAGGAGACGGCGGCCCCCATCGCCGCCGCGCTCGGTCTCACGATCGACACCGATGAGCGGCTCATCGAGGCCTGGAACCTGTGGGAGGGACAGCCGCTGCAAAGCGGCGCGAAGGACTTTGCGCACCCGCGCGACTGGTGGCGTCTGCGCAACCCGTGGCGACCGTCCTGGGGCGAGCCGTACAAGGAGCAGGCCGCGCGCATGTGGGCCGCGATCCGGGATGCCGCAGCCGCCACCCCCCACGGTGACACCGTCATGGTGAGCCACCAGCTGCCCATCTGGGTGGCCCGCTCCACGCATGAGCGCCGCAGCCTGCTGCACGATCCGCGGTCGCGCGAATGCGCCCTCGCCTCCGTGACCTCCTTCGAGTTGGACCCCGACGGCACGGTGCTGGCGATGACCTACACCACCCCTGCCGCCCATGTGGAGGTCCCCAGGTGAAGCGCAGCGCACGCTTGGTGATGCTCGCCGCGATCGTGATCGCGGTGGTGCTGTGGCTCGTGGCGTGCGCTCCAGGTGAGCTGACGGAGTCCCCCGGCTACGTCTCGGGCGACGGCACCGTCACCGAATGGCGGCCCGAGAGCCGCCCGGGGCCGCTCGACCTGGCGGGAACGGCGTTCGATGGCACCGAGGTGGACCTCAGCGACTACCGCGGTCAGGTGGTGGTCATCACCACCTGGTACGCCGCCTGCCCGCCCTGCCGCGCCGAGGCGCCGGATCTGGTGGAGTTGGATGCGCTGGACGGGGTGTCCGTGCTGGGCATCAACTCGGAGGATTCGGCCGCGACCGCGCAGGCCTTCGAGCGGACCTTCGGCGTCACCTACCCCTCGCTCGACGACTCCGACGGCAGGGCCATCGCCTCGCTCCAGGGACTTGTGGCGATCAACGCCGTGCCCACCGCACTCATCATCGACCCCGAGGGCCGCGTCGCGGCCCGCACGGTGGGCCGCGTGGAGCCGTCCACCCTGAAGGCCCTCATCGACGCCGCCCGGGTGAGCCAGTGACGGGCCTCGTGGCCGGCATCGGCGGCGACTTCGCCCGGACCGTGCTGAGCGGCTCGCTGCTTGCGGGTCTGGCCGTGGCCTTCGTGGCGGGCCTGGTGAGCTTTGCCAGCCCGTGCGTCGTGCCCCTCGTCCCGGGCTATCTGGGATACGTCTCCGGGATGGCGGGAGCGGGGGCCAACGCCGGGAGGGCCTCCAAGCCCCGTCTGGCCCTGGGCGCGCTCCTGTTCGTCGCCGGCTTCACGTTCGTGTTCGTGGTGCTGGGGATGGTGTTCGGGCTCGCGGGGGCGCAGCTCAAGGAACATCTGGACATCGTCACCCGCGTGCTGGGCGTGTTCATCATCCTGCTGGGTCTGGTGTTCATGGGCGCCGTGCCGTTCATGCAGTCCGAGCGTCGCATCCACCTCAGTCCCCGCGCGGGCCTGTGGGGTGCGCCCCTGCTCGGGGTGACATTCGGGCTCGGCTGGACCCCCTGCATCGGCCCCACCCTGTCCGCCGTGCTCACGCTCGGGCTCAACGAGGCCACCCAGGCGCGCGGCGTGGTCCTCGCGCTCGCCTACTCGCTGGGGCTGGGCCTGCCGTTCCTGCTGCTGGCCCTGTTCATGGACCGCTCCAAGGCCGCGCTCGCCTGGTTGCGCCGGCATCGGCTCCTGCTCATGCGCGTGGGCGGTGCCGTGCTGATCGCGCTCGGTGTGCTGCTGGTCACCGGCCTGTGGGGCGAGGTCACGGAGGCGCTCCAGGGGTGGATCGGCGGATTCGAGACCCCCCTATGAGCGAGCCGCTGACGCCCGAGCCGCCGGCCCCGGAAAGCCTCACGCGCTTCAGCGTGGACAACTACGCCATCGCGGAAGGACCCCGGCTGGGCCTGCGCGGCTGGCTGCGCTGGATGTGGCGCCAGGTCACGTCCATGCGTCTCGCACTCGTGCTGCTCCTGCTCCTGGGCCTCGCGTCCATTCCCGGCTCCTTCATCCCGCAGTGGCCCAACTCCGCGGCGGCGGCGCGCGACTTCATTCAGCGCCACGGAGCGCTCGGGGAATGGCTCGACCGGCTCGGGTTCCTCGACGTGTTCGGCTCGACCTGGTTCACGGCCATCTACCTGCTGCTGTTCGCCTCGCTCATCGGCTGCATCGTCCCCCGCTCCCTCACCTACCTGCGCGCGCTGCGTGCCCCCGTGGCTCAGGTCCCGCGCTCGCTGCGCCGCTACGACCTCGCCCAGACCACCGTGGACGGCACCCCCGCAGAGGCGGCCGCGCGGATTGGCCAGGCCCTGCATCCCCACGGCGGCTTCGGGGGATTCTGGCGGGACTACCGGGTGCGGGTGGATGCGCGAGGCGAGACGCTCGCCCTGGCGGCCGAGAAGGGGCACCTGCGGGAACTGGGCAACCTCGTGTTCCATCTCGCCCTCGTGGGCGTGCTGCTCGCGTTCGCGGCCGGCAGCCTGCTGACCTACCGCGGCCAGGCGCTCATCGTCGAGGGCGACACCTTCACCAACGCCGTGGCCGACTACGACACCTACGATGCGGGACGCCTGTTCGACCCCGCGCGCCTGGAGCCCTTCACCCTGCGCCTGGACGGCCTGGAGTCGCAGTTCTACGACGACGGCCGCCCCGCCATGTTCACCGCCCACGTCACCCTCACCGAACCCGGCGGCGCGCCCCACTCCTCGCAGATCCAGGTCAACCGGCCGATGCAGGTGGCCGGCGGCAAGGTGTTCCTCATGGGCAACGGCTACGCCCCCGTCCTCACCTTTGTGGACGCCGACGGCGAGACCGCCTTCGGCGGCGCCGTCCCCTTCCTGGTGCAGGACGCCGCCTACACCTCGACGGGTGTCATCAAGGTGCCTGATGTGAGCTCCGGAGAGCAGGTGGGCTTCACCGGGACGCTCTTCCCCACCGCCGTCGAGACCCCCCACGCGGGACTCGTCTCGGTGTGGCCGGAGGCGCTCAATCCCGTGATCCAGCTCTACGCCTACACGGGAGACCTGGGACTCGACACCGGGGTTCCGCAGAACGTGTACAAGCTCGACATGACACACCTGTCGCCGGTGCGCGGAGCCGATGGCCAGCCCTACCTCATCGAACTGCGCCCCGGAGGCAGCGTCGAGCTTCCCGACGGCCTGGGCACCCTCACCTGGGAATCGCTGCCGCGGTTCGTGGCCCTGGATCTGCGCGCCGATCCCTCACTGCCCTGGCTTCTCACCGCGGCCCTCCTGGCCCTGGGCGGGCTCAGCCTGTCGCTCTTCGGCAGCCGCCGTCGAGTCTGGGTGCTGCTGACCCCCGTCACGGCCGATGCCGCGGCTGGCACCCGCGTGAAGGCCCCCCGTACACTCGTTGAGGGTGCGACGCTGGCGCCGCCCCACGACCACGCCGCCCAGGGCGAGCGCGCTCGCGCGCTCGCCGCAGCTCAGAACACGGAGTCACCATGAATCCCACCTCGCTGAGCGTCTTCGGCCTGTGGACGGCGGCGTTGCTCTATGCCGTCGCCATGGTGGCCTTCAGCCTGCGCATGGCGACGCTCGCCGACCTCAAGGTGATGGCCAAGCGCGACGCCGGTCGGGCATCGGCACCCCCCGTGCGAGCCGCCTCCGAGGAGGCGACAGCCACGGTTGGCTCGGGCCGCACCGCCGCCGCGGTCATCACCGCAACCCGCGTGCTCGCTCCCGATCATGCGAGCCGGGAGCGAGCCGCCGCACGCCACCTCGGCATCGGGCGTGCCGCGACGCTGGTGGCGGCGCTCATGCACACGGTGGGCGTAGTGGCCCGCGGGATCGATGCCGGGCACGTGCCCTGGTCCAATATGTACGAGGTGACCATCAGCGGTTCCCTCGCCGGAGTGCTCGCGTTCCTCGTGATTCAGCGCTACCGCGATGTCTCCTACCTCGCCCCCGGAGTGACGGGGCTCGTGGCGGCGTCGCTCGGCGTGGCACTCCTGGTGCTGTACCGCGAAGTGACCGGCCTGCAGCCCGCGCTCCAGAGCTTCTGGCTCGTGATCCACGTCCTGGTGGCCGTGGTGGCGATGGGCGTGCTGGGCGTGGCCGCGGTGGCCTCCGTGCTGCAACTGCTGCAGCACGAGCGTGAGGACGGCTCGGCATGGACCGGGCGGCCGCGCTGGAGGTGGTTGTCCGTGGTTCCCGGAACGCAGGTGCTCGAAGGCGTGGCCTTCCGCCTCAACGCCGTGGGCTTCGTGGCATGGACCTTCACGCTCATCGCCGGCGCCATCTGGGCGGAGCACTCGTGGGGCCGCTACTGGGGCTGGGACCCCAAGGAGACCTGGACCCTGGTCATCTGGCTGCTGTACGCGGCATACCTGCACGCGCGCACCACACAAGGCTGGAGCGGACGCAAGGCCGCCTGGCTGTCCCTTGCGGGATTCATCGCCGTCATCATGAACTTCACGGTGGTCAACCTGGTGTTCCAGGGCCTGCACAGTTACGGCTCGGGCAGCTAGTGCGGTGAAGGTCGCCTTCGTTCTCGACGACTCCCTCAACAGCCCCGACGGCGTCCAGGAGTATGTGCGCTCCATCGCCTCCTACCTTGGCGGGCAAGGCCACACGGTCGACGTGCTGTGCTCGGGGGACGGGGGCGAGCCGCCCGCGGGGGTGCGGGCCGTCCACACCATCGCGGGCAACGTGGGGGTGGGCTTCAACGCGAACCGGCTGCGCACGCCCGTCGCGGCCGCCCGGTCCCGTGTGCGGGCGCTTCTGGAGGCGGAACGCTACGACGTGATCCATGTGCAGACGCCTCATTCCCCGCTTCTCGCGGGGCGCGTGGTGAGCGAGGCCAGGAGGGTGCAAGGCTCCGCAGTGCGCATCGTGGCGACGTTCCACATCCTGCCCTCGGGCTGGCTCTCCACCTGGGGCACGCGTGCCCTGGGACTGCTGCTGCGGCGCAACCTGCGTCGCTTCGATGCCTTCGCGGCGGTGTCCGCTCCGGCCGCCGTGTTCGCCCGGGCCTCCTTCGGCATCGACTGCCGGGTGGTTCCCAACGCGATCGACGTGACCGCCTTTCGTGCGGCCGTGCGCACCCCCCGACCGCGTCGAGGGCCTCACGATCGGCTGGTGCTGGGATTCCTGGGCCGCATGGTGGAGCGCAAAGGCGTGCTGGAACTCGTGGAGGCCGTGGCCGCGCTGCCTCCCGAGGTGCGGGAGCGGCTGGACGTGCGCCTGGGCGGGCGGGGCCCGCTGCTGGCGCAGGTGGAGCAGTCCGTGGCGCGGCACGACCTGGCAGGCGTCGTGAGCCTGCTCGGCTTCGTGGCACAGGAGGACAAGGCGCAGTTCTATGCCGACTGCGACCTTGCCGTCTTTCCCGCGACGGGCGGGGAGAGCTTCGGCATCGTGCTCATCGAGGCGATGGCCGCGGGGGCGGGGGCGGTGCTCGCAGGCGACAATCCCGGATACGCCTGGACCATCGACGATCCCGCCGCAGTGATCGATGCCACCCACGCTGGGGCCTTCGCCGACCTGATCGCACGGCTGGTGAACGATCCCGCCGCCCGCGAGGACCTGCATGCGCGCCAGCAGCAACGGCTTGAGGACTTCGACCTGCCCGTGGTGGGCGCGCAGGTCGAGGCGCTGTACGGCTGGCGTTAGGAGTCGCGTTCGCGCCGGTCACGGCGGCGCTGCTGCTCCAGCCAGTTGAGGTACTCGGGGTCGTCGTCGGGAGCCAGGCTGCGGCCCCGGGGTGAGGTGCCGCCCTCGCCGCCGAGGTACTTGAGCACAAGCCAGGCGATCGAGCCCGCCAGGGGAATCATGATGATGGCCACGATCCACAACCACTTGGGAATCCCCATGGGGCGCTCGTCGCGATGCTGGGCGACATCGACCACGGCGTAGACGACCAGCGCGATGTAGCCCAGGAACAGCAGGATACGAGCCATGGGGGCATGGTAACTGAGGGTAGGTTGGACCACATGCAGGTGGTGATCTACTGGGTGATGCGCACGCTCATCTTCCTGGCCGTGTACGGTGCGCTGTGGGCGTTGCACTGGTTCGACATCTGGGCCGTGCTGGTCGCGTTCGTGGTGGCCTGGATTGTCGGCTACATCGCGTTTCCCGGGATGCGTGCCCGTGCGATGGCGCAGATGGATGGCTGGATCGCCCGCAGTCGGCGCGGCACGGAAGCCGACGCCGCGGTGGAGGATGCTGCGGTGGAGGATGCTGCGGCGGAGGGTGTCGCCCGCTAGCCCCTCACCCGGCCGCTGGCCCTCACCCGCCCGCCAGCCCCCATGGTGTCGGAATCTTTCGGTGTTGACGACTCTTGCTCCCCATGGTGTCAAAAACTGTGGGTGCTGCGGGAACACAGTGCTGCGGAATCACAGTGCTGCGGAATCACAGTGCTGCGGAACGCCCGGAGGCGACCAGGCCGCTCGGCTGCTCCGCCCTACAGCGCCAACCCCAGCGCGAGCAGCAGCCCATACGCCAGGCCCAGAGCGCTCACCCCGGCAAAGAACGGTCGCAGCGCGAGTCCCTGGGGTCCCAGCCGCATCGCGATCGCGATGAACACCGCCGGCGCAGCGGTCAGCCATGTGAGCAGCACCCACGGATGTGCGAAGGCGATCACCACGGCCAGGAGCAGCGGCGTGGTCACCGTCAGCCCGAAGAGCGCCCGGATGCGCCGGTCCCCCAGCTGCACGGCGAGCGTGCGTTTGCCGGCAAGGGCGTCGCCCTCCAGGTCGCGGATGTTGTTGATCATCAGCATGGCCACCGCCCACAAGCCCACGGCCACCGACGCCACCACGGCCCACCAGGTGACGTCCCCGGCCTGCGTGAGCATGGTCCCCAGCACCGCCACGGGACCAAAGAAGAACAGCACGCTCACCTCACCCCAGCCGCCATAGCCGTAGGGCTTGGCCGAGGCCGTGTACGTCCAGGCCGCCACGATGGCCAGCGCCCCCACCGCGAGCAGCCACCACTGGCCCGAGATGAGCACCAGATACAGGCCCAGGACCGCGCCCACCCCGAAGGCCCAGTAGGCGGCGCGCTTGACCTCCGTGGGGGTCGCGCGCCCGGATGCCACGAGTCGCTCGGGGCCCAGCCGGTTGATGTCGGTGCCGCGCACGCCGTCGGCGTAGTCGTTGGCGTAGTTGGAGGCGATCTGCAGCGCCAGCCCCACCCCGAGTGCCACGAGAGCGGGTTCCAGCCGGAAGCCTCCCACCGCGGCCGCCGCCCCCGAGCCCACGGCCACCGCGGCCACGGCGGTCCACAAGGTCTTGGGCCGTGCCCCCGCCACCCAGTCGCGCGCGGTCATCATGCGATGGTCTCCTTAGCCGAGCGTGCGCTCGCGGTCGAGGTGGTGCGTGGCCAGTCGGCGCGCCGCACTGCGGTCGATCTTTCCAGACTCCAGCAGCGGGAGCGCGGTGACGGGCCACACATGGCGCGGAACCGCCTCGCGCGGCAGACGCGAGGCCAGCGTCTCGCGGACCGCGTCCAGCGCCGATGCCGGTCCCGCCTCCTGCTCCACCACCACGAGCGCGGCGACGGCCTCGCCCCACTCCTGGCTGGGCACCGAGGTCACCACGACGTCGGCCACCCAGGCGATCTCATTCATGGCCGCCTCGACCTGCACCGGGTGCACCTTGACGCCGCCGGTGTTGATGGCATCGTCGGCGCGGCCCAGGATGGTGAGGCGGCCGTCGTCCCCGAGCGCGCCCAGGTCACTCGTGATGAACCAGCGAGTGCCGCCCTCCTCCACCCAGGCGGCCTGATCACCGTCGCGGTAGCCACGCGCGAGCGCTGACCCGGAGAGCTGCACCCGACCCTCCACCACACGCATCCGAGTGTCGCCGATGGGCAGGCCGTCATACACGCAGCCGCCGCACGTCTCGGTGGCCCCGTAGGTGCGCACCAATGAGGCGGGCGGGTCCGCCGTGGCAAACGGCGCGCCGCCCACGAGCACGGCGTCGTAGGCGTCCAGCGCGGCGCGGCCCTCGTCGCTGTCCAGCAGACGCCGCACCTGAGTGGGAACCAGCGAGACGTAGTGCGGCCCGCCCCCGGCGGCCACGAGCCGCGCCGTCGCACGGGCAAAGGCCGATGCCGTGAAGGGCCCGGGTGCCATCGTCTCCGGGGTGGTGCCGGCGACGAGGGAGCGCACCCACACCATCGCGCCAGCGATCCGATCCACGGGCAGGGCGAGAAGCCACCGGCCCGGACCGGCCAGCGCCTGATGGGTGGCGTGGGCCGAGGCGACCAGTGCGGAGGCGTCCAGCAGCACCTCGCGGGCCTGCCCGGTGGACCCTGACGTGGGCACTGCCAGGCCCGCGACCCGGCCCGCCACGGCATCGGCGATGGCCCGCTCGGGTGATGGCGCAAGCCGCACGTGTCTCACCCGACCAGAGTATGCCGGACGTAGGATGGCACCATGCGAAAGACATGGGGGAGAGCCGCCCTGATCCTGACCGCGACGGCGCTGCTCATCGCGGCTTGCGCGCCCGTAGAGATCACTCCGCCCACGGTGACGCACACCCAGCTGCCTCCCACGGAGCGAGCGCCTGCTCCGGCCCCGCCCGAGGACCCCATCCCCGCGGTGGTGTGGCCGCTCACGGGTACCGATGCCACCCAGGCCTCGCCGGCCGACCTGGCGCTCCCTGCGATCGCAGTGAAGATCCCCAATGACTCCAAGGCACGCCCGCAGCACAACCTCGAGTACGCCGACGTGGTGTTCGAGGAATATGTGGAGGCAGGCATCCCGCGCTACCTCGCCGTATTCCACTCGCAGATGCCCGAGACGGTGGGGCCCATCCGCTCGATGCGGCAGATGGACGCGAACATCATGGGCTCCTTCGGCGGGCCGCTCGTGTTCTCCGGCGCCAACTCCAACGTGATGAACTACGCGCGCAACACGGGGCAGAAGCTCATTGCGGAGGACCTGGGAAGCAAGGGCTTCCTGCGCACCAAGGACAGGGTGGCGCCCTACAACCTGCACATTCGCCTGGCCGACATCCTGGCGCAGGTGGAGGGGACCCCCGCGCCGGCACCGCAGTTCGCCTACGCATACCCCGGCGAATACGCGACTGCGGCGGTGCAGGGCGAGACCGCGAACCGCATCGAACTGCGCTTCTCGAGCCACGGCGAGCCGAGCTGGGACTGGGACGAGGCCAGCGGCACGTACTTGCGCAACGAGTTCTCCGAGCCTGCGGTGACCGCCGCGGGCACGCGCCTGTCCGCCACCAACGTGGTGGTGCTGCACGTGCGGGTGTTCTTCAACTGGGAGTTGCCGGTCTCGGAGATGATCGTGAGTGGTGCGCCCGGCTATGTGGCCACCGGGGGCAAGTACATCCCCATCCTGTGGAGCAAGGCCGACCGCACCGCGCCCTACGTGATCACCACCCTTGACGGCGACATCGTGGAACTCGCGCCCGGTCAGACCTGGGTGGAACTGGTCCCCAACGCGGGCGTGAGCGGGACGTACGCCCGGTTCTCTTGAGAACGCCGATGCCGGTGGGGCCTGAGGCCGGGAGGTCTAGGCGTCAGTACGCGTAGGGGTACCGACGCCAGTCGGGCTCGCGGCGCTCCAGGAAGGCATCGCGCCCCTCCTGCGCCTCCTCCGTCATGTAGGCGAGGCGCGTGGCCTCCCCGGCGAAGACCTGCTGCCCCGCCAGGCCATCGTCGGCCAGGTTGAAGGCGAACTTGAGCATGCGGATCGCCTGGGGGGATTTGGTGGCGACGATGCGCGCATACTCCAGCGCCCGGGTCTCCAGCTCGGCGTGGGGGACGGCCTCGTTGACGGCGCCCCAGCGCTCCGCGTCGTCGGCCGAGTACTCCCGGGCCAGGAAGAAGATCTCGCGGGCGCGCTTGTCGCCCACCTGCCGCGCGAGCAGCGCCGAGCCGTAGCCCGCGTCGAAGGAGCCCACGTTCGCGTCGGTCTGCTTGAAGCGGGCGTGCTCCCGGCTCGCGATGGACAGGTCCGCGACCACATGCAGGCTGTGGCCGCCGCCGGCCGCCCAGCCGTTGACCGCAGCGATGGTGACCTTGGGGCTGGTGCGCATGAGCCGCTGCACCTCGAGGATGTGCAGGCGACCGCCGTAGGCCGGGGCGTCGGTGGCCGTGCCCTCGTACAGGTAGCCGTCCTTGCCGCGGATGCGCTGGTCGCCGCCCGAGCAGAAGGCGGGCACACCATCGGCGGCGGGGCCGTTGCCGGTGAGGATGATCGCGGCGACGTCGATGCTCTGGCGGGCGTGGTCGATGGCGCGGTAGAGCTCGTCCACGGTCTGGGGGCGGAAGGCGTTGCGCACTTCGGGACGGTTGAAGGCAATGCGCACGGCGGGCAGGTCCCGCTCGCCCTCATCCGTCCGTGACACCCAGCGGTGATAGGTGATGTCGGAATCGGGAAAGCCCTCGATGGCGCGCCACTGGGTGGGGTCCATGAGGTCGGAGACCGGGGCCGGGATATCGCTCATGATGCGAGCCTAGCGGCGCGTGCCGGGCGTGGTGCGGGTCCTAGGCTGGTGCCATGCTGTTTGTGCCCTTTCGCGTGGCGCTCACCACCTGCTTTCGCGGCGTGAGCGAGCGCTCGGGTGTGCTCGTCCGGGGGGTGGATGGTCGCGGTGACGATGCCGGGGGCCGCGAGGCCTGGGGCGAGTACTCGCCCTTCGCGGACTACAGTCCCGAGCGGGCGAGCCGCTGGTGGGCTGCGGCGATGGAGGCCGCGCGGGGGGATTGGCCGGATCCGGTGCATGACGATGTGGCCGTCAACGCCATCGTGCCCGTGGTCCCCGCCGGCGCTGTCGCCGCCTTTGCCACCGCCCACGGCTGCCGCACCGCCAAGGTCAAGGTGGGAGGGCCGGGCACCACTGCCGCCGAGGACGAGGCCCGGGTGGAGGCCGCCGCCGCGGCGCTCGCGGTGGGTGGGGTGGACGGCAGGGTGCGGGTGGATGCGAACGGGGCGTGGGACGTGGACGAGGCGCTCGCGAATATCCGGCGGCTCGATCTCGCTGCTCGCGCCGGGGGCCTGCCGGGCCTGGAGTACGTGGAGCAGCCGTGCGCGCGCGTCGAGGACCTCGCGGCGGTGCGACGGCGCTCGCCGGTGCCCATCGCCGCCGACGAGTCCGTGCGCATCCCCGGCGACGTCGAGGACATCGTGCGACTCGATGCGGTGGACATCGTGGTGCTCAAGGCCAACCCGCTCGGCGGGGTGCGGGCCTGCCTGCGGCTCGCGGAGAGGGTGGGCCGGCCCGTGGTGGTGTCGAGTGCGATGGAATCCTCGGTGGGGTTGCGGGCGGGTGTGGCGCTCGCCTGCGCCCTGCCCGGGCAGCCCTACGCCCACGGGCTGGGCACGGGCGCGCTCCTGGGCACGGACACCGTGGAGCGGACCCTCGTGCCGCAGGATGGACGGCTGAGTCGTTGGACCGATATGGGACGGGTGATCGCATGAGCGACGAGCCGCCGGTGCTGCACCCGGCGATGGCCTTCGCGCGGGAGTTCGTGGTGACGCTCGCCGCCATGGGGGTGCGCGACGTCGTGCTGTCCCCGGGCTCGCGCTCGGGTCCGCTCGCGCATGCGCTGGTGCAGGCCGCCTCACCGGACCGCCCGCCCGGCGCCCCCGAGATCGACCTGCACGTGCGCATCGACGAGCGCGCGGCGGGGTTCCTCGCCGTGGGCCTCGCGCGCGGCACGGCTGCGAGCGGGACACCCGCGCCGGTGGCGGTGGTGACCACCTCGGGCACGGCCGTGGGCAATCTTCTGCCGGCCGTCATGGAGGCGCACCATTCGGGCCTGCCCCTGATCCTCCTGACCGCTGACCGGCCCGGGGAGCTGCGCGGAATAGGCGCCAACCAGACCACCGACCAGCAGGGCATCTTCGGCACCTTTGTGCGGCTGTCCACCAACGCATCGGCGCCCCAGGCGGGAGAGGCGCCCGGCCGGGCGGCTCGTCTGGCCGCGCATGCGGTGCGCACGGCCCTGGGGCCGCGCGAGGAGTTGGAGCAGGCCGACGCGCCTGGCCCGGTGCATGTGGACGTGGAGTTCCGCGACCCGCTCGGTCCCGATGCCGGGGCCTGGCCCCCCGTGGCGATCCCGCAGGAGCCCGCGTGGCACCGGGCGCGCATGTTCCTGCGCAGCGTGGGCGCGACCAGCAAGCCCCTGCCTCCCGTGCGTGAAGGCGTGGTCATCGCCGGCGACGGGGCGGGAGACGTGGCACGTGAGGTGGCCGAGGCTCATGGCTGGCCGCTGCTTGCCGAGCCGACCTCGGGTGCGCGCTGCGGCGGACACGGCATCGGCCGCTACGTGGCCCTGCTGACCTCGGATGCCGGACGCGACCTGGCCGCACGAGTGCAGCAGGTGGTGGTGATCGGCAGGCCCACGCTGTCGCGGCCCATCACCCGGCTGATCGACGCCGCACCGGTGCTCATGGTCGCGGCGCATGGGGCGGTGTGGCGCGAGGCTCCGCGCCATGCCGAGAGGGTGCTGCCCCGCGTGCCGCAGGAGTGGCTGGCCCACCCCCGCGAGACCCCCGACCCGGCCTGGCTGGACGCATGGCGCGAAGCGGTGGCCGGGCTGGAGGCCGAGCCCACGGGGTGGAGCGCCCGTGCCGTCGCCGATGCCTGGGTCGCGTCACTGCCGGCGGGCGCCACGGCCTTGGTGGGCTCCTCGGGACCCATCCGCAATGTGGACCGCGTGGCCCCCGTGTGGGCGGTGGGCGAGGCGCCGCGTCTCGTGGCCAACAGGGGCCTGGCCGGGATTGACGGGACGGTGTCCACGGCGGTGGGCCTCGCGCTCGCGACGGGCGAGCCCACGGCCGCACTGCTGGGCGATGTGACCTTCCTGCACGATGCGGGTGGCCTGCTGGTGGGTCCGCGCGAGCGACGGCCCGATGTGCGACTCGTGGTGGTCAATGATGGCGGCGGGCGCATCTTCGGCTCGCTCGAGCATGCGAGCGCGGACCCCGCGCATGTGGAACGGGTGTTCACCACGCCGCATGGGGCGGACCTGGGGGCGCTGTGTGCGGGCTATGGGGTGGCGCATCGGGCGGTGGCCTCGCGGGGAGAGCTGGAGGCCGCGCTCGCGCAGCCCATCGTCGGGATGAGCGTGATCGAGGCGCGCGTCGCGCCTACCGGGTGACGTCGATGACCACCTTGCGCTGACCCGGCGTGGGTGCGAGTGCCTGGTGGAACGCCGTGGGCAGGCCGTCGAGTCCGTGCACGTGGGTCACGATGTGCTCGGCCAGCCACGGGCTCGCGATGAGGTAGTCCTGGGCCTGTCGCAGCACGTCGCGATGCTCCACGGTCACCCCCGTGATGAGGGTGCCGTTGTGGCGGAAGAAGTCGCGCAGCGGCAGCGCGTACCAGTCGTCGTCGGGGACGCCGAAGGAGAGCACGGTGCCGGACTTCGCCACGGCCCGCATCGCGTCCACGAGCGTGGAGGTCTGGTGGCCCACCATCTCCAGCACGATGTCCAGGCGGTCGGCCTCGGCCAGGTCCTCTGACCAGGCCCGTCCCGTGGCCATCACGAGCTCATCGACCGAGCCGGGCCAGACATCGTCACTGCGGTCCAGCGGGTCGACGCCCACGATCCGACCGGCACCCAGGGTGCGCGCCATCGAGGCGGCCATGATCCCAAAGGGTCCCATCCCCACGATTCCCACGCTGCGACCGCGCAGCGGACCCAGGCGGTTGAAGGCCGTCATGAGGCAGGCGACGGACTGCGCCACGGTGGACTTGACGTCGTCGCAGCCCATGCGCGCCACGTCCACCCGGTCGCCCGTGGTGACGAAGTACTGGCGCAGCGCGTCCTCCTTCGCGGCCCAGCCCACCACGGTGTCGCCGGTGGCGAAGTCGGGATGGGCGGAGGTGACCACGCGGCCCACCACCTCGTGCATCGGCCGTCCCACCTGACCCGCGCCTCCCGGGGGCACCATCGCGCCGCGCGCGACCGGCAGGTCCGAGCCGCAGACCGCCCCGGCCGTGAGCTCCACGAGCAGCTGGCCGTCGGGCACGGTGGTGGAGACGGACTCCTCCACGCGCTCGAAGCTGTAGGGCGCGCTCACGCGGTAGGCCCAGCCGGTGAGTTGCGAGATGGCGGTGGTGGTCATGGGGGGCACGCTAGCGGTCCGTAAGGCGCATGGCGTGGGACCTTTGGCGA
>CAZFEH010000004.1:31705-37110 GCA_964517615.1 uncultured Demequinaceae bacterium | reverse complement strand
GGGGCCCGGGGGCCAGGGGGCAGGGAAGGGGAGGGCGGGGGAGGCGAGTCCCGGTTACTGCAGCCCGAGGGCCTTGCGCATCGGCTCCAGCTTGGCCTCGGACTCGAGCCACTCGGACTCGGGATCGGAGGCGGCCACGATCCCGCAGCCGGCGAACAGGCGCACCTGGCGCGCATCGTCCCGATCGATCGCCGCCGAGCGCAGCCCGATGCACCACTCACCCTCGCCCGCGGCGTCGATCCAGCCCACCGGGCCGGCGTAGCGCTCGCGGTCCAGATGCTCGAGCTCGTCGATGAGCCGCGCTGCGGCAAGTGTGGGCGTGCCGCACACGGCCGCACTGGGGTGCAGCTCCCGCACCAGCTCCAGCGCGGAGACGTTGTGGCTCAGCACGCCCGTCACATCCGTGGCCAGGTGCATCACGTTGTGCAGGTGCAGCACGGAGGGCTCGTCGGGGACGTTGACGGAGCCGCAGTGGGCGCCGAGCACCTGGGTCACGGAGCTGACGGCGTAGACATGCTCCTCCCGGTCCTTGGAGGAACGCGCCAGGGCGCCCGCACGGGCCAGATCGCTCACATCGTCCCCGGTCATGCGGATGGTGCCGGCGAGGATGCGCGACGCGACCAGGCCGTGGTCCACGCGCGCGAGCAGTTCCGGCGTGGCCCCCACGAGCCCGTCCACGTGGAAGGCCCAGCACGTGGGGTAGTCGTGTGCGAGCGTCGCGAGCAGGGTGCGCGGGTCCACCGGTTGGGCGGCGGTGGCGGTGACCGCGCGCGCGAGCACCACCTTGTCCACGTCGCCGGCTTCGATGCGGCCGATGGCGGCGGCGACTGCGGTGCGCCAGGCCACCTCGTCCGTGGGGGCCTCCGAGACGGAGCCCACCGGGACGGGCGGGACGGCATCGGCCACGGCCTGAGCAAATCCCACCGGCTCGGCATCGTCCGTGGTGACGGATGTGAACCATGCCCTGCCGCCGCGCCTCCCCACCACAAACCGCGGGATGATGAGCGCGCCGCCCGCGGCCGAATCGTCGGCAAAGCTGAAGGAGCCAAAGGCAATGAGGCCCGTGCCGCGCTCCCGCACCTCGTCGCGCACCTGGGCGTGGCGCGTGAGCTGCCGCCACCACGCGTGGGCATCGTCGATGCGGGTGGGGCCGGCCACGTCCACGCGCGCCACCTCGCCCCACGCCACCATGCCCTCGCCGCGCCGCACCCACGAGATACCGGGCTGGGGGAGGGCCGCGATGAGGTCACCGGGATCGTCGATGGCGACGGTGAGGGCGGTCAGGCGCACGTCGGAAGGGTGGACGGTCACCGGGCAAGCCTACGCCGGTCACTGTGGCTAGAGTGGGCGCATCGAGTGAGGAGGGCTGCAATGCCGCGATGGTGGACACGCCACTGGTTTCCCTGGCCGTGGGCCGATGCCCTGGCCAAGCGGCTACTTGAGCTTGCTTTGGCCTTTGGCGGGTTACTTCTGGTGGCCTGGTGGCTGCAGAGGACCGTGCCGGCGGGATCGCACCTGAGTGACGTCAGTTCAAGGCCGCATGTGCTTCTTATCCCCGTATTGGCGGCACTTTTCTTTATGGTGCGGGCTTTGTTCAGGGTGGTGGTGCATCCTCTACGCGCGGCCTTTACCGGTCGGTTCCTTGACGAACAAGCCCGCTCAGGCATGCCCGCCTACCGTGGCGTTTTTGCCCCAGGCATCACCGAGGCAAAGCCGACCTTGCACGACGAGAACTCATGACCGCCACCCCAGAGCACGACGAGCAGGTCTACCCCATCAGGTTGGGTGTGGCCATCAAGCGGGTGCTGATCCACGTCCCCTTGACGATCGCGTTTGCCGTGGTCACCTACTACCTTCTGGTAGTGGAGAAGGCGATTGTCCTGGGCATCTTCATTGCGCTGGCCGCGCTCGTCACGCTGTTGCTGGCCATCGAGGGCTTTTCGCGTATGCCCAAGTCGAGGCGTTTCACGGTGGCTATTTCGCACCGCGGGTTGCGCACCACCGTTGCCCAGCCTGGTTTCTTCGCTAGCAAGAAGGAGGGCGAAGACCGCACTGGCCTGGTGGCTTGGGAGGTCATCGAGCGGATTGTGCTCGTGTGGAACTTGCCTAGTTCGGCTAAGACGCACAAGTTGAACAGGGGCATCGGAGCAAATGTGCTGATCTTCCGCCGCGGCGGTAAGGCGGGCGAGTTTGCAGGCCCCAACGCCCGCAGCTACATGGTGGGCGAGGAAGCGCAAATGGTGGGTGGCACCACCGCCTGGTTGCAGATGGCGCGGGAACTCATCGAGTGGGGTGCCGCGAAGGGCGTGCCCGTGCTGCTGTATTCCTACAAGCCAGATAGCTCCGTCGCGGCGCACCTGGGCAACCTTCCGCTCGCCACCACTCAAGACATCGACCGATTCAACGGGTGAGGACATGACGTTCGAAAGTGTTGATGCCAACGGCATCCCCTTCAATGAGCAGATCTATCCGCTTTCCGTGGGACGGCTCATTGCCCAGACCATCACCTACTTGATCTTCTCCGCGTTCTTTGGCGCGGCCATGGTGCTCTTCATCCGGGACAAGACCTGGCTCGCCGTGGCGTTCTTGGCGGTGGGCACCCTCTTCTGTTTTGGCAAGGCCATGTCGTTTGCCGTCAAGATCCCCAAGAACCGTCGTATCGGCCTGGGAATATCGCACTACGGCCTGCGTGTGCCCAGCGGGCTCATTCCGTGGGACCAGGTGGAACGGGTGGTGCTCGTCTGCCTGAACCTGCCTCAGAAGGGTGCCGCGCGCAGCAAGGTGGACCAGGTGGTGGTGTTCGAGCGGGCGCGGACCCAGCCGAAGACCGGCACCAAGGTGGGTCGGATCTACCCCACCGCCTACGTCGACCAGCTCAAGGGCGGCCACGCCGCGTACCTCCAGTTGGGCCTGGAACTGAGCGAGTGGTGCGCGGCCAAGGACGTGCCCATTGAACTGGTGGAGATGGCACGGCCGTGGCGCAGGGAGCAGTTCCCCCACATTCCCGTGATCACGCTCGAGCAGTACAACGCCTACATCAACGAGCACACCACCTGGTGACCGGCGCATCCCCGACCGGGCACGATCACGCCGGTCGGCGGTCCCCGGCACCCTCCCGCGCCGCCTAGGCTTGATGCCGTGAAAACCGAGGCCGACGTCATCGTCATCGGCGCCGGCCCCGGTGGGGCGGCGGCCGCGCATTACCTGGCGCGCGAGGGCTTCGACGTGATCGCCCTGGAGAAGTCCCGATACCCGCGCGAGAAGGTCTGCGGGGACGGACTCACGCCGCGGGCGGTCAGAGAACTCGACCTCATCGGCCTGCCGTACCCGCGCGAGGAGGGCTGGATCCGCAACCGCGGCCTGCGCATGGTGGGCGGCGGCCACCGCCTCGAGTTCCCGTGGCATGACCTCGAAGCCTTCCCCAACTTTGGCCTGAGCCTGCCCCGTGCCGCCTTTGATGAGCGGCTCGCCCACCACGCCCGCGCCGCCGGCGCCGATGTCCGCGAAGGCTGGCATGTGGACGCGGCCGTGCACGACGACAGCAAGGACGGCTACGCCAGGAGAGGCCGCATCGTGGGCGTCACCGCGCGCCCCGTGGACGAGCGCGGCAAGAAGGGCGACCCCGTGGAATACCGCGCGCCCCTGGTGATTGCCGCCGACGGCGTGAGCGCCCGCATCGCGCTGGGCCTGGGGATCGAGCGCACAAAGAACCGCCCCATCGGCGTGGCCGTGCGCACCTACTTCACCACTCCCCGCCACGAGGAGGAGTGGATGGAGGGCCACCTGGAGATCTGGGACGGCGAGCGCGGCCACTCCAAGTTGCTGCCGGGCTACGGCTGGATCTTCCCGCTCGGCGACGGCACCGCCAACGTGGGGCTCGGGACCCTCAGCGCCAAGGGCACGCCCTCCAAGCTGGACCACCGCGCCCTGCTGCGCGACTGGCTCGACCACAGCGCGCAGGACTGGGAGCTGGGCGAGCAGATCGGCGACATCAAGGGCGCCGCGATCCCCATGGCCTTCAACCGCCAGCCCCACTACGTCCCCGGAATGATGCTCGTGGGGGACAGCGGCGGCATGGTCAACCCCTTCAACGGCGAGGGCATCGCCTACGCGATGCAGGCCGCCCGCCGCGCCACCGAGGCCGCCGTAGCCGCCCGCGAGGCAGGGGACGATGTCTCGCGTGAGCGGGCGCTTGCGTCGTACGCCCGGCTGATGAAGGACGACCTGGGCGGCTACTACTCCCTGGGCCGCGTCTTCGCCTCCCTCGTGGAGCATCCGACCGTGATGAAGGTGTGCACGCGCTACGGACTGCCCCGTCCGCTCGTCATGAAATTTGTCTCTAGACTCTTAGCGGACGTCTATGAGCCGCGCGGCGGCGCATGGGCGGATCGATTGATGGTCGCGCTGACCCGGATCGCTCCGGCGGCGTGAGCCTGCGCAGGATAGGTTTATGAGGACACGAGCGAGAAGGGCCGGACAGTGAATCCGTACATTCCGATCCTCGTCATGATCGCCCTCGCCGGGGCGCTGGCGGTGGTGGGTCTGGGTCTGTCCCGAGTGGTAGGGCCGCACCGCTACAACTCCGCCAAACTGGACCGCTACGAGTCCGGCCTGCAGCCCACGCCCGGCGCCGACGGCGGCGGACGCATGCCCATCAAGTACTACCTGGTGGCGATGACCTTCATCGTGTTCGACATCGAGGTGGTGTTCCTGTACCCGTGGGCCGTGGCTCACGGCCAGCTGGGGGTCTTCGGCCTCGTGGCCATCATCACCTTCCTGGTGCTCATCACCATTCCGTTCGTCTATGAATGGCGACGCGGCGGATTCGAGTGGGACTGACCTATGGGACTTGAAGAGAACGCACCCCCCTTCATGCTGGGCACGGTGGAGAGTTTTGTGGGCTGGGCCCGCGGCGGCTCCATGTGGCCCGCCACGTTCGGCCTCGCCTGCTGCTCCATCGAGATGATGGCCACCGGCGCGCCCCGCTTCGACGTGGCCCGCATCGGCCAGGAGGTCTTCCGCGGCTCCCCGCGTCAGGCCGACCTCATGATTGTCGCCGGACGCGTGTCCAACAAGATGGCCCCCATCCTGCGTCAGGTCTACGACCAGATGGCCGAGCCCAAGTGGGTGCTCGCCATGGGCGTGTGCGCCTCCTCGGGCGGCATGTTCAACAACTACGCGATCGTGCAGGGCGTGGACCACGTGGTCCCCGTCGACATCTACCTGCCCGGCTGCCCCCCGCGCCCCGAGATGCTGCTTAACGCCCTGCTCAAGGTGCAGGAACTCGCCCGCACGCGGCCCATGGGCGCGCACCGTAAGGAGATCGCCGCAGCCGCCGAGGCCGCCGCGCTCGCCGCGACCCCCACATCCCAGATGAAGGGGCTGCTGCGATGAACGGACGTGCG
>CAZFEH010000004.1:15202-31605 GCA_964517615.1 uncultured Demequinaceae bacterium | reverse complement strand
TGCGATGAACGGACGTGCGGTGACGGACGTGACCCCTCAGGACGACGGCGACATGGTCGTGCCCGCCGGGCGCGAGCCGTTGACCCTCATCACCGTCCGGGAGGGCATGTTCGGCGCGCGCGGCGACACCTCGGGCTACGACGGTCTGGTGCGTCACATCCAGATGCCCGGCGCCTCCGCACGCCCCTACGGCGGCTGGTTCGACGAGGTCGTCGACGTCCTGGAGGAGCTCCTGGGCGACGATGCCGCCGCGGCGATCGAGCAGGTCACCGTCCACAACGGCGAACTCACCTTGTACATCGCGCGCGAGCACCTGCCCGCAGTGGCCCGGCACCTGCGCGACGACCAGGACCTGCGCTTCGAGATGTGCCTGGGCGTCAACGGCGTCCACTACCCGGCGGACACGGGCCGTGAGCTCCACGCCGTGTACCCGATGCAGTCGATCACGCACAACCGCCGCATTCGCCTGGAGGTCGCGGTGAGCGAGGAGGACCCCCACATCCCCTCGATCGTCCACACGTATCCCATGAACAACTGGCACGAGCGCGAGACCTGGGACTTCTTCGGCATCATCTTTGACGGCCACCCCTCGCTCGCCCGCATCGCGATGCCCGACGACTGGGTGGGCCACCCCCAGCGCAAGGACTATCCGCTGGGCGGCATCCCCGTCGAGTACAAGGGTGCCGAGGTCCCCTCGCCCGAGCACCGCAGGCAGTACAGGTAGGCGGCCATGACTGAGCACACCACGGAGCAGACGTTCAGTGCCACGGGCGCCATGAAGGACGCCGACGGCGCCCCCGAGTTCACCGCATACGGCGGCGACTGGAGCGAACTCGCTGAGGAAGCCGCCCGCCTGGGGCAGCAGCGCATCGTCTTCAACATGGGTCCCCAGCACCCCTCGACGCATGGCGTGCTGCGCGTCATGCTCGAAGTGGACGCGGAGACCGTCACCGAGATCCGCTGCGGCATCGGCTACCTCCACACCGGCATCGAGAAGAACATGGAGTACCGCACCTGGACCCAGGGCGTCACCTTCGTGACGCGCATGGACTATGTCGCGGCGATGTTCAACGAGGCGGTGTACTGCCTCGCGGTGGAGAAGGCGCTCGGCATCACCGACGACATTCCCGAGCGCGCCAACATCCTGCGCGTGCTCATGCAGGAGCTGACCCGCATCGGCTCGCATATGGTGGCCATCGGCACCGGTGGCAACGAGATGGGCGCCACCACCATCATGACCACCGGGTTCATCGCCCGCGAGGACACCTTCCGGGTGATCGAGGCCATCTCGGGCCTGCGCACCAACAACGCCTACTTCCGTCCCGGTGGGGTGGCGCAGGATGCCCCGGACAATATCGGCGAGATGCTGGCCGAGATGATCCCCCTGGTGCGCGCGCGCCTCGACGAGATGGCGCTGCTGCAGCTCAAGAACCCCATCTTCATCGGCCGTCTCAAGGGCGTGTCCAACCTCGACCTCGCCGCGTGCATGGCGCTCGGCGTGACGGGCCCCATTCTGCGCTCGGCCGGCCTGCCCTACGACCTGCGCAAGGCCGAGCCGTACTCGGGCTACGAGACCTACGACTTCCAGGTGCCCACCTCGACCGACGCCGACGCCTACTCGCGCGTGGTGCTGCGCCTAGAGGAGTGCTACGAGTCGCTCAAGATCATCGAGCAGTGCGCCCAGCGCCTGGAGCAGACCACGGGCCAGCCCGTGATGATCGGCGACAAGAAGATCGCCCTGCCCGCACAGCTGGGCCTGGGCGCGGACGGCCAGGGCAACACCCTGGAGTACATCCGCGAGATCATGGGCACCTCGATGGAGGCGCTCATCCACCACTTCAAGCTGGTCACCGAGGGCTTCACCGTTCCCGCGGGCCAGGCCTTCGCGGCGGTGGAGAACCCCAAGGGCACCCTGGGCTGCCACGTGGTCAGCGACGGCGGCACCAAGCCGTGGCGCGTCCACATGCGCGACCCCGGATTCAACAATCTGCAGGCGCTGTCGATGCTGTGCGAGGGCGGACAGATCGCCGACGTGGTGGTCTCCATCGCGACCATCGACATGGTGTTGGGAGGCGTGGACCGATGACCTACGACGAGGCCACCCTGGCGCGGCTCACGGCCGACGCCGCTCAGATCACGGGCCGGTATCCGGTCAAGCGCTCCGCGCTGCTGCCGCTGCTGCACCTGGTGCAGTCCGAAGACGGCTTCGTCTCGCCCGACGGCATCCAGTTCTGCGCCGACCAGTTGGGCCTGACCGCCCCCGAGGTGAGCGCCGTCGCGACGTTCTACACCCAGTACAAGCGCCGCCCCAACGGCGAGTACCAGGTGGGCGTGTGCACCAACACCCTGTGCGCGATCATGGGCGGCGACGAGATCTGGCGTCAGGTGAGCGAGCACGTGGGCGTGGGTCACGACGAGACCAGCGAGGACGGCAAGATCACGCTTGAGCGCCTCGAATGCAACGCGGCCTGCGACTACGCGCCCGTGATGATGGTCAACTGGGAGTTCTTCGACAACCAGACGCCCGAGAGCGCGATCGAGGTGGTCGACAAGCTGCGTGCGGGCGAGGACGTGACCCCCACGCGCGGCCCCCACAAGGTGTGCACGTTCAAGGAGGTCTCGCGCGTGCTCGCGGGCTTCGAGGACGGCCGCGCGGACGAGGACCAGGGCGCTGGCGACGCGACGCTCGCGGGCATCGAGACCGCCAAGGGCCAGGGCTGGAAGGGGGCGGGCAAGTGACCGACCTCGTGCCGATGCTGAGCGCCACCTGGGGCCAGGAGCGCTCCTGGAACTTCGACACCTACGTGGCGACGGGTGACGGTTACCAGGGGGCCGCCAAGGCCCTGAAGTCCAAGCCCGAGGACCTGGTGCAGGCCATCAAGGACTCGGGTCTGCGCGGTCGCGGCGGCGCGGGCTTCCCCACCGGCATGAAGTGGGGCTTCCTGCCCGCGCCCGACGGCGGCCCGCGCTACCTCGTGGTCAACGCCGACGAATCCGAGCCCGGCACGTGCAAGGACATCCCCACGATGATGAACGCACCCCATGCGCTCATCGAGGGTGCGATCATCACGTCCTATGCCATCGGCTGCAACCACGCCTTCATCTACCTGCGCGGAGAGGTGGTGCATGTCTACCGCCGCCTGCTCAAGGCCGTGGCGGAGGCCAAGGCCAACGGCTGGCTGGGCACCGACATCCAGGGTTCCGGCTTCGACCTGGAGATCACGGTCCACGCAGGTGCCGGCGCCTACATCTGCGGCGAGGAGACGGCGCTGCTCGACTCCCTGGAGGGCCGTCGCGGTCAGCCGCGCCTCAAGCCGCCGTTCCCTGCGGTCGCGGGTCTCTACGCGCGTCCCACCGTGGTCAACAATGTGGAGTCCATCGCGTCCGTGCCCGCCATCGTCCACCGCGGCGTCGACTGGTTCACGGGGCTGGGCACCGAGCGTTCCAAGGGTGTGGGCCTGTTCTCCCTGTCCGGCCACGTCCAGCGCCCCGGGCAGTACGAGGCGCCGCTCGGAGTGACGCTGCGTGAGCTGCTCGACATGGCAGGCGGCATCCGCGAGGGTCACGAGCTGAAGTTCTGGACCCCAGGCGGCTCGTCCACGCCGATGTTCACCGCCGAGCATCTCGACACCCCGCTCGACTACGAGTCGGTGGGCGCCGCAGGCTCGATGCTGGGCACGCGTGCCATCCAGATCTTCGACGAGACCACGTGCGTGGTGCGCGCCGTGGAGCGCTGGACCGAGTTCTACAAGCACGAATCCTGTGGCAAGTGCACGCCGTGCCGCGAGGGCACGTTCTGGCTCGCGCAGATTCTGCACCGGCTGGAGGCGGGCACCGGCACGCAGGCCGACATCCAGCAGCTGCTCGACACGTGCGACTCGATCCTGGGCCGCGCCTTCTGCGCGCTGGGCGACGGCGCCACCTCGTGCATCACGAGTTCCATCAAGCTCTTCCGCGAGGAGTACGAGCAGCACGTGACGGAGGGGCGCTGCCCCTTCTCGCATGCCGCCTCCGCGCTGTTCGACTACGCCGACGTCCCTGCCCACGCCGTGGAGGTGCACGCATGACCGCCGTGGTGGGCAAGGACGCCGCCCAGAACAAGACCACCGGGAACCAGCCCGCCGTGGCCGAGGACCTGGTCAACGTCACGATCGACGGCATCCAGACCGCCGTCCCCAAGAACACCCTCATCATCCGTGCCGCGGAGCAGATCGGCATCGACATTCCGCGCTTCTGCGACCACCCGGCGCTCAAGCCCGCGGGTGCCTGCCGCCAGTGCCTCGTGGACGTCGCGAGCCCCGGCCCCGACGGCTCCCTGCGGGCCTTCCCCAAGCCCCAGGCATCGTGCACCATGACGGTGACCGAGGGCATGGTGGTCAACACGCAGCACACCTCGGCCGAGGCGGAGCGCGCCCAGAAGGGCGTGATGGAGCTGCTGCTCATCAACCACCCGCTGGACTGCCCGGTGTGCGACAAGGGCGGTGAGTGCCCCCTGCAGAACCAGGCGCTCAGCCACGGTCGCCCCGAGTCCCGCTTCGTGGACGTCAAGCGAGTCTTCGAGAAGCCGCTCGCGCTCAGCAGCGAGATCCTGCTGGACCGTGAGCGCTGCATCCTGTGCCAGCGCTGCACCCGCTTCTCCAAGGAGATCGCGGGCGATGCGTTCATCGACCTGCAGAACCGCG
The DNA here is from genome assembly GCA_964517615.1 of uncultured Demequinaceae bacterium. Classification (GTDB taxonomy): domain Bacteria; phylum Actinomycetota; class Actinomycetes; order Actinomycetales; family Demequinaceae; genus Demequina. The sequence goes on along the minus strand of CAZFEH010000004.1, from coordinate 26,923 downwards.
GCGCGATGCAGCAGATCGGCACGTTCGACGAGGACGTGCTCGGCTTCGACGGCTACGGTCCCGTGGGGCTGGCCGCCGAGGATGAGTCCGGGCGCGCCTTCTCCTCGTACTACTCGGGCAACACCGTGCAGATCTGCCCGGTGGGCGCCCTGACGAGCGCGGCCTACCGCTTCCGTTCTCGTCCGTTCGACCTGATCTCCAGCCCCGGCATCTCCGAGCACGACTCCTCCGGCAGCGCGATCCGCACCGACCACCGCAGGGGTGCGATCCTGCGTCGCCTCGCGGACAACGACCCCGTGGTCAACGAGGACTGGATCACGGACAAGGACCGCTTCGCGTTCGCCTGGCAGAACACCGCCGACCGCATCACGCGGCCGCTCGTGCGCAAGGACGGCGAACTGGTCGAGGCCTCCTGGCCCGATGCCATCGCGGCCGCGGTCGCGGGCCTCAAGGCCGCGGCGGGGCAGGCCGGCACCCCTGCCGAGAAGAAGAAGGCCAAGGGTGTGGGCGTGATCCCCGGCGGGCGCGTCACCCTGGAGGACGCCTACGCCTACCAGAAGTTCGCGCGCCTGGCGCTGGGCACCAACGACGTGGACGCTCGCTTCCGTCACGGCTCCGACGAGGAGCAGGACTTCCTGGGCTCCACCATCGCGGGACGCGGCCTGGGCGTGACCTTCACCGACCTGGAGAAGGCCCCTGCCGTCCTGCTGGTTGGCTTCGAGCCCGAGGACGAGGGCGGCGTGGTGTTCCTGCGGCTGCACAAGTCGCTGGGTCGCCAGCGGGTGTTCTCGGTGGCGCCCTTCGCCTCGCGTGGCCTGGCCAAGCTGGGCGGGACCCTGCTGGCCACCGTCCCCGGTCAGGAGGCGCTGGCGCTCGCCCAGCTCAAGGGCTCGCAGGAGGCCTTCACCGCGCTCCAGGCCGAGGGTGCCGTCATCGTCGTAGGCGAGAGGGCGGCCGGTGCCCCCGGCGCCTTCTCCGCAGCGCTCGACCTGGCCCGGCGCACCGGTGCCCGCCTGGCGTGGATCCCGCGCCGCGCGGGCGAGCGCGGCGCGGTCGAGGCCGGCGCCCTGCCGGGTCTGCTTCCCGGCGGCTTCGCGATCAAGCACGATGCCGCACGCGCCGCCGTGGCACAGGTCTGGGGCGTCGAGTCCCTGCCTGCGGCTGCCGGTCGCGACGCGGCGAGCATCATCGCGGCCGCAGCGGCCAAGGAGCTCGACGGCCTGGTGCTGGGTGGCATCCAGGCCTCCGACCTCACGGCGGACGTCCTCAAGGCTGTCAAGACCGCGAAGTTCGTGGTGAGCCTCGAGGTGCGCCTGAGCGACGTGGCCCGTGAGGCCGACGTGGTGCTCCCCGTCGCACCGCCCTCGGAGAAGTCCGGCACCTTCGTCAACTGGGAGGGGCGCCTGCGCTCCTTCGCCACCGCGATCCCCACGGACGCCATGCCCGACCATCGCGTGCTGCACCTCCTGGCCCGCGAGATGGGCACGGACCTGGGCACCGCGACCGTCGAGTCCGTTCACGGCGAACTCGCGGCGCTCGGCGCGGCCCCCGAGAACGCGCGCCTGGCCAGCCCCGCCGACCCGGCCCCGGCATCGGCCGCGAAGGTGTCCAAGGACCACCTGGTGCTTGCCTCCTGGCACCTGCTTGTGGACGACGGCGCGCTCCAAGAGGGCGAGCCGCATCTCGCCGGCACCGGCCAGGTGGCCGTGGCGCGCGTGTCCCCCACGACCGCCGCGCTGCTCGACGCGTCGGAGGGCATGGTGACCCTGACGGGTGCCCGGAAGACCTCCTTCGCGCTCCCGCTCGTGGTGACGGAGGGCATGGTCGATGGCGTGGTGTGGGTGCCCGCCAAGTCGCCCGGCTCCTGGGTCGCCCAGGACCTCGGGCTGAACCCCGGCAGTGCCGTGGCCGTGAAGGGAGCAGCCCTGTGATCTCTCTCGCCGCCGTCGAGCCGGACGCCGTGAGCGAGCAGCTCACCAACGCCCAGGCGCTCGCCAACGATCCCCTGTGGCTCGTCATCGTCAAGGCCGTGCTCATCCTCGTGTTCCTGCTGACCTCCGTGCTGTTCGCGGTGTGGTTCGAGCGCCGGGTGATCGGCCGCCTGCAGGAGCGTCCCGGGCCCAACCGCCGCGGTCCCTTCGGCCTGCTGCAGTCCGTGGCCGATGCCATGAAGCTCCTGTTCAAGGAGGACATCACCGTCCGCGCCGCGGAGAAGGTGCTGTACATCGTGGCGCCCATGATCTCGGTGATGTGCGCCTTCCTGATCTTCGCCGTGATTCCCTTCGGTCCCGTCACGCACATCCCCGGCACCGACATCGTCACCCCGCTCCAGCTCACCGACTTTCCCGTGGCCGTGCTCTACGTGCTCGCCTGTGCGGCACTCGGCGTGTACGGCATCGTGCTGGGCGGCTGGGCCTCCGGCTCCACCTACCCCCTCATGGGCGCGGTGCGCTCGACCGCCCAGGTGATCTCCTACGAGCTCGCCATGGGGCTGTCGCTCGTCACGGTGTTCATGCTCGCGGGGTCGATGTCCATGAGCGACATCGTGGACTCGCAGAGGACCTTCTGGTGGGCGCTGCCGCTTCTGCCGGCCTTTGTGCTCTACATCATCTCGATGGTGGGCGAGACCAACCGCCTGCCCTTCGACCTGCCCGAGGCCGAGGGCGAACTGGTCGCCGGCTTCATGACCGAGTACTCCTCCATGAAGTTCGCCTGGTACTTCCTGGCCGAGTACATGAACATGGTCAACGTCTCCGCCGTGGCAGCCACGTTGTTCCTGGGCGGCTGGCGCCCCCTGTGGGGGGCCACCTGGCCCGGCTACGAGGTCCTGTCCTCCGGCATCTTCCCGCCCATCTGGCTCATCATCAAGATCTGGCTGCTCATGTTCCTGTTCGTGTGGATCCGCGCCTCCCTGCTGCGCTTCCGCTACGACCAGTTCATGAAGTTCGGCTGGAAGATCCTCATCCCGGTGGGCCTGGGCTGGGTGGCGTTCTACGGCATCGGCGTGGTGCTCCTGACCCACTTCGGCATGGACCTCACGGGCTTCCAGTTCTCGCTCAGCCCCTTCAAGATCGCCATCGGCTTCCAGTGGGTCGCCCCCGTGATCTACCTGGTGATCCTGTGGTTCGTGTTCTCCTGGTGGTCGGAGACGCAGAAGGAGAAGGAAAAGGCTGCGACCGCTGCGGACGCGAAGCCGGAGTTGGTGCGCAAGGCAGACGGCACCGTGGTCAAGCGCGTGCGCCGCACCCCCCAGAAGCAGGCGGACTTCGATGCCTTTGCCGACGGCTTCCCCGTGCCGCCGCTACCCGGGCAGAGCCTGCCCCCGTCCCCGCGCCGCGGGCGCACCGTCGAGGCCGTGAAGGCGTCGGCACCGGTGGACGCCTCGACAGACGCCAAGGAGAACAGCGATGACTGACGCATCCCCTGACGCCACCAGTGAGGACGGCGCCGTGAGCAAGGACGACGCCGTGGCCAAGGACGTCTGGAGCATCGCCGATGCCCCGGCACCGGCCGAGTTCGTCTCCAACCTGCCCCAGCCCACGGGCCTCGTGGGCGCGCTGCTGCCCGTGGCAGGCTTCGGCGTGACGCTGCGCAACTTCTTCCGTCCCACCGTGACGGAGCAGTACCCGTTCAAGAAGACGCCGCCCATGCCGCGCTACCACGGCAGGCACCAGCTCAACCGGTATCCGGATGGCCTGGAGAAGTGCATCGGCTGCGAGCTGTGCGCCTGGGCCTGTCCTGCCGACGCGATCTACGTCGAGGCGGACTCCAACACCCCCGACGCGCAGTACAGCCCCGGCGAGCGCTATGGCCGCGTCTACCAGATCAACTACCTGCGCTGCATCTTCTGCGGCCTGTGCATCGAGGCCTGCCCCACGCGCGCGCTGACCATGACCAACGAGTACGAGTTGGCCGGCCCCACCCGCGAGGGTCTCATCTACGAGAAGCAGGACCTCCTGGCGCCCCTCGCCGAGGGCATGCTCGCCGCGCCGCACCCGATGGTGCCCGGCACCACCGACACGGACTACTACCGCGGCGTGGTGACCGGCCCGACCCCCGAGCAGGAGGCCTGGGTGCGGGGAACCAGGCCCGAGGATGCGACGCTGCCCGAGAACGCGGCTGCGGCAGCCACGGCGGGAGAGGCATCGGCATGATCTCACCCGTGGTCTTCTGGACGGTCGCGATCCTCACCGTCATTCCCGCGCTCGCCCTGCTGTTCGCGCGCAAGGCCGTGCACATCGCGATGTCGGTGGTCGCGGTCATGGTGGGCCTCGCCATCGCGTACGTGGCGCTCGACGCGCCGTTCCTGGGCGTGGTGCAGATCGTGGTCTACACCGGCGCCGTGATGATGCTGTTCCTCTTTGTGCTCATGCTCGTGGGCGTGGACCGGCGCGAGTCCCTCAAGGACACCATTGCCGGCCAGAAGTGGATCGGCCTCGCGCTGGCGCTCGGCGTGGCCGTGCTGCTCATCCGCGTGGTGCAGCGCACCTTCTTCGTCACCCAGGCACCGGCCAACTCGGACCCGGAGTTCATCGCGGGTGCGCTGTTCGGCAAGTACGTGCTGGTCATGGAGGCGCTCGCCTTCGTGCTCATCGCCGCGGCCGTGGGTGCGCTCGTGCTCACCTTCGTGCCGCGCCTCGCGCCGCGCGTGACCCAGAAGGAACTGCACGCCGCGCGTCTGCGCGCCGGCGCCGACCCGGTCAACAAGCCCATGCCCGGCCTGTTCGCCCGACACAATGCGCTCGATGCCCCCGCCCTGGACCCCTACGGCCAGCCCATCGAGGACTCGGTGTCGCGGGTGCTCGAAGCCCGTCGCCAGACCAAGGACGGCGAGGAGTTCCGTCACCAGGTCGAGGGCGTGCGCCGCGACCTGGGGCTGTCCACGCCCGACATCGCGGTGGCCGATGCCGACGCGGGTTCGGAGGATCCGGCCCGCCGCGAGATCCACAAGGAGGGCGGCAAGTGACCCCCATCGCCTTCGCCTACCTGGCGTCGATCCTGTTCGCCATCGGCGCCGCCACGGTGCTGCTGCGCCGCAACGCGATCATCGCCTTCATGGGCGTGGAACTCATGCTCAACGCCGCCAACCTCGCCCTTGTCTCCTTCGGTCGCAGCTTCGGCCAGATCGACGGCCAGGTGATGGCGTTCTTCATCCTCGTGGTCGCGGCGGCGGAAGTGGTGGTGGGACTGGGCATCATCGTGGCCCTGTTCCGCTCGCGCCAGACCATCTCCCTTGACGAACCCGCAGAGCTGAAGGGCTGACACGCATGCTGCCACTGTCCTGGCTCCTCATCGCCGTACCCCTCGTGAGCGCGCTCGCCCTGATCCTGCTGGGCCGCCGTGCCGACAAGTGGGGCCACTGGGTGGGCGTCGGAGCCTCGCTTACCGCGCTCGTGGTGGGTGCCGGCTCGCTCATCGAGATGCTCGGCCGTGACGCCGCGGCCCGCTCGGAGGCCGTCCACCTGTTCACGTTCATCCCCGGTGGAGAACTGCACCTCGATGCCGGGCTGCTGCTGGACCCGCTGTCGCTGACCTTCGTGATGCTCATCACCTTTGTCGGCACGCTCATCCACATCTACTCCGTGGCGTACATGGAGCACGACCCGCGTCGGCGCGTGTTCTTCGCGTACCTCAACCTGTTCATCGCGGCCATGCTGCTGCTGGTGCTCGCGGACTCCTACCTCCTGCTCTTCATGGGCTGGGAGGGTGTGGGTCTGGCCTCCTACCTCCTGATCGGCTTCTGGAACTACCGGGCCGAGTACGCGACCGCCGCGAACAAGGCCTTTGTGGTCAACCGCATCGGCGACATGGGTCTCATCCTGGCCATGGCCGTGATCTTTACCCACGTGGGCTCCCTCACCTTCGCCGACGTCAACGCCGCCGCGCCCACGCTCTCGCCCGGCGTGCTCACCGCCGCCGGCCTGCTGCTGCTCGTCGCGGCGTGCGGCAAGTCGGCGCAGTTCCCGCTGCAGTCCTGGCTCGGCGACGCGATGGCGGGCCCCACCCCCGTCTCCGCACTCATCCACGCGGCCACGATGGTGACCGCGGGCGTGTACCTCATCGTCCGCTCCGCCGCGATCTTCGACGGCGCGCCCGATGCCCGCCTCGTCGTGGCGATCGTGGGTGCGATCACGCTCCTCCTGGGCGCGCTCATCGGTACCGCCAAGGACGACATCAAGAAGGCGCTCGCCGCCTCCACCATGTCGCAGATCGGCTACATGATGCTCGCGGCGGGCCTGGGGCCCATCGGCTACGCCTTCGCGATCTTCCACCTGCTCACGCACGGCTTCTTCAAGGCGGGCATGTTCCTGGGCGCCGGCTCCGTGATGCACGGCATGGGGGACCAGGTGGACATGCGCCGCTTCGGCGCCCTGCGCACCGCGATGATCGTCACGTGGGTCACCTTTGGACTGGGCTGGCTCGCGATTCTGGGCGTGCCGCCGTTCTCCGGCTTCTGGTCCAAGGACAAGATCATCGAGGCGGCGTTCGTGGGCGAGGGCTGGCAGCCGTGGGTCTTCGGCGGCGCGACCCTGCTGGGCGCGGGCATCACCGCGTTCTACATGTCGCGTCTGTTCTTCATGACCTTCCACGGCAAGGCACGCTGGACCGAGGGCCAGCACCCGCACGAGAGCCCGTGGCTCATGACGGTGCCCATGATGATCCTCGCGGTCGGCTCGGCGTTCCTGGGCCTGTTCCTGGGTGTGGGGGACCGCTTCACCCGCTGGCTGGAGCCCGTCACCGGCCATGCCGAACACCATGATCCTGTGCTGCCCGTCCCCGTCATCATGGCGACCACGCTCGTGCTCGTCGCGGCGGGTGCACTGCTCGCGTGGTGGATGTACGTACGCCACGAGGTGCCCAAGCAGGCCCCCCGCGGCTCGCTGCTCACGCTCGTGGCGCGCAACGACTTCTTCCAGGACTCGATCAACCGCGGCCTGATGGAGCGTCCCGGCGTGCACCTCACGCGCACGCTCGTCTACGCCGATGCCGCGCTCATCGACGGCGCGGTCAACGCCCAGGCGGGAGGCATCGCCAAGCTGGGCGAGGTGGCCCGTCACACCGAATCCGGGAAGGTGCGCTCGTACGCCTTGATCATGTTGCTCGGTTTGCTCGTGGTGGCCGCTATCGCATTGGCGGGTGTGTGATGACCTTTCCGCTTCTGACCGTTCTGGTGGCGCTGCCCGCTGTGGTCGGCATCGTCCTGCTCACCGTGCCCGTGGTGCGCTCTCGCGCCCGCGAGGTCGCGCTGGGCGCCTCCGTGGTCGAGCTCCTGGGTGTGGTGTGGCTCGTGGCCGCCTTCGACAGGGCCGACGCCGGTGCCATCCAGTTCTCCGAGACCTACTCCTGGATCCCTCAGCTGGGTGCCTCGTGGGCGCTCGGGGTCAACGGCCTGGGGCTGTCGCTCATTCTGCTTGCCGCGATCCTCACCCCGCTCGTCCTGCTGTCCGGCTGGAAGCTGCCCGACGAGCCCCAGCGTGCCGCCCAGTATGTGGGGCTCATCCTCGTGGCTCAGACCTTCATGGTGGGCATCTTCGCCGCCCGCGACGTGCTGCTGTTCTATGTGCTGTTCGAGGCGATGCTCATCCCGCTGTACTTCCTCATCGGCGGCTTCGGCGGCGCCCAGCGCCGCTATGCCGCGGTCAAATTCCTGCTGTTCTCGCTGGCAGGCGGCCTCATCATGCTCGTGGGCGTGGTCGCGCTGTACTTCGTGGGACCCGGTGGGGAGCAGGCGTACCTGATCGACAACCTCACGGGACTGACGCTCGACGTGACGACCGAGCGCCTGCTGTTCCTCGCGTTCTTCCTCGCCTTCGCGATCAAGGCACCGATGGTGCCGGTCCACACCTGGCTGCCCGATGTGGCCGAGAACGCCCGCCCCGGCACCACGGCGCTGCTCGTCGCGGTGCTCGACAAGGTGGGCACCTTCGGCATGCTCACCCTGTGCCTGGTGCTGTTCCCCCGCGCGGCCGCCTGGGCCGCGCCTGTGGTCATCGGCTTCGCGGTGCTCTCGGTGATCTACGGCGCGCTGCTCGCCATCGGCCAGGACAACCTGCTGCGCCTGGTGAGCTTCACCTCCGTGAGCCACTTCGGCGTGATGATCCTGGGCATCTTCGCGTTCCAGCAGACCTCCATCGAGGGCGCATCGCTGTACATGTTCAACCACGGCCTGTCCACCGCCGGGCTGTTCCTGGTGGTGGGGTATCTGGGTGAGCGCTACGGCACCTACTCGGTCGCGGCCTTCGGCGGCCTGCAGAAGGTGGTGCCGGTCTTCGCCGGGACCTTCCTCATCATCGGCCTGAGCGCCCTGTCGCTGCCCGGACTGGCCCCGTTTGTCTCGGAGATCATGGTGTTCCTCGGCGCCTTCGGCGTGGCTCCCGTGGCCGTCATCGTCGCCGTGCTCGGCGTGGTGCTCGCGGCGCTGTACGTGCTTCTGACCTACAAGCGCATCTTCACCGGCCCCACGCCGGAGGCCATGGAGGGCGCCGTGGAACTCACGGTGCGTGAGCGCGTCGCCACATGGCCGCTCATCGTGCTCATGCTGCTGCTGGGATTCGTCCCGGCACTGGCGCTGCAGTACCTCGTGGAGCCCGCCTCCGTTGTGGTGGCCATCATGAAGGGGGTGGGAGCATGACCTTCACCGCACCCGAGATCACGTGGGGGCCGCTGATCCCCCTCATCGTCGTGCTGCTCGCCGGCGCGGTGGGCGTGCTCGTCGAGTCCTTCGTGCGCACCCCTGCGACGCGTCGTGCCGCGCAGCTCATCCTGACCTTCGGCGCACTCGCCGTGGCCTTCAGCCTCACCCTGGTGAATTGGCTGGAACTGGAAGGCCCGGGCGTCGAGGTTCTCGCCCACATGCTCTCCGTGGACCGGCAGGCGCTCCTGTGGCACTCGATGCTGCTCGTGCTCGGCGCGTTGGGCATCATGCTCTTCGCCGACCGCACCCGCGCCGGTGAGACGCCGTTCACGCCCCTCGCCTCGACCTCGCCCGGTTCGCCTGAGGAGCAGGCCGCGCGCCGCAAGGGCTTCGAGCTCACCGAGGTCTACCCGCTGGCCCTGTTCGCGGTGGGCGGCATGATGCTGTTCACCACCGTCACGGATCTCATCTTCCTGTTCGTGGCGCTCGAGCTGTTCTCGCTGCCGCTGTACATCATGGTGGCCAGCGCCCGCCGCCGTCGCATGCTGTCTCAGGAGGCGGCGCTCAAGTACTTCCTGCTGGGCGCGTTCGCCTCCGCCGTGATGCTCTTCGGTGCGGCGCTGCTGTACGGTGCCACGCAGTCGACCTCCTATGCGCAGATGGCTGTGGCGATTCCCGTGCTCGACAGTCGCGATGCGATGGCCGTGGTGGGCGTCGTGTTCGTGCTGGCCGGCCTGCTGTTCAAGCTGGGCGCCGTGCCATTCCACTCGTGGACGCCGGATGTCTACGAGGGCGCTCCCACCCCGGTGACCGCCTTCATGGGCGCCTTGGTCAAGGCCGCGGCCGCCGCCGCGCTCGTGCGCGTCCTATACTCGGCCTTCTTCCGCTACATCCAGGAGTTCGACTGGCTCATCTGGACCGTGGCCATCGCCTCGATGCTGCTGGGCTCCATCGTGGCGCTGCGCCAGAGCGACATCAAGCGCATGCTGGCCTACTCGTCGATCGGCCATGCGGGCTTCATCCTCGTGGCCTTCGCCGGGCTGCCCGAGCAGGCCGTATCTGCGGTGCCGTTCTATGTCTTCGCCTACGGCCTGGCGACCATCGGCGCCTTCGCCGTGGTGACCCAGGTGCGCGAACGGGGCGAGGACGGCGCGCTCGGTGCCGAGGCCACACGCCTTGGCCAGTGGGCCGGGCTGGGACGGCGGCACCCGCTGCTGGCTGGGTCGATGGCCCTGTTCATGCTGAGCTTCGCGGGTATTCCGCTCACCGCGGGCTTCATCGGCAAGTTCGTCGTCTTCGCGGCGGCCGTCTCCACAGGGGCCTGGGTGCTCGTGCTCGTCGCGGTGATCGCCTCGGCCATCGCCGCGTTCTTCTACGTGCGTCTCATCGTGCTGATGTTCTTCACTCAGGCTCCTGAGGACGTGGAGCAGGCTGTGTCGGTGGATCCGTCCGCGCTCAGCCGTGGGGTCATCTACGTGACGGCGGCAGCGACGTTCGCGTTGGGTGTGTTCCCTGCGCCGCTGTTGCGCGTCGCCGAATCCGCCGTGGCTCTCGTCGTGAACCGGCTCTGATGGCACTCCCACTGCGCAACGCGTCCCTTGAGGCGGTCATCGAACCGCGGCTGGCCCTGGTCGAGGAGCGTCTGCGCGACGCGGTAGCCCAGTCGGATCGCCTCGCTGACGCCACCTCGCGTCACCTGGTCAATGCCGGTGGCAAGCGCCTGCGTCCCATGTTGACGCTCCTCACCGCGCAGTTGGGCGAGGGTTCCCGGCCCGAGGTGCTCGACGCGGCCGTGGTGGTGGAACTCACGCACCTGGCGACCCTCTATCACGACGATGTCATGGACTCCGCTCCGACGCGCCGCGGCGCTCCCTCGGCCCATGAGGTATGGGGCAACTCGGTGGCGATCCTCACCGGCGATCTGCTCTTCGCGCGGGCCTCGCGCGTGGTCGCGGGGCTGGGACCCACGGCAGTGCGCATCCAGGCGGAGACCTTCGAACGCCTGTGCCTGGGCCAGCTTCACGAGACCGTCGGTCCTGATCAGGGTGCCGACGCCGTCGAGCACTATCTGCAGGTGCTTGCCGACAAGACCGGTTCGCTCATCGCGACCAGTGCGCGCTTCGGCGCGATGTTCGCCGGCTGTGCGCCCGACGTGGTGTCCCGGGTGACGGAGTACGGCGAACTGGCCGGCGTGGCATTCCAGCTGGCCGATGACGTGCTCGACATCCGCTCCGACGGTGATGTCTCCGGCAAGACTCCCGGCACGGACCTGCGCGAGGGTGTGCCCACCATGCCGGGTCTGCTGCTGCGTCAGCTGGTGGCATCGGCGAAGGCGACAGACGCGGACCGGGAACTGCTCGCCGCGATCGACGGCGACCTGAGCGACGATGCGGTGCTCACCGACGTGGTGACGCGCCTGCGTGCGCATGACGTGGTGGAGCAGACCTCGGCGCTGGCGTGCGAGTGGGCGGGGCGGGCCAAGGACGCGGTGGACGGCCTGCCCGAGGGCGAGGTCAAGGACGCGCTGCTGTTCTTCGCAGAAGCCCTCGTGGCCCGCGCGTCTTAACGCAGGAGCCCTCACGCACCCGGCCCCCTTGGCGGCCTGCATCTGGTAACCGCCTGTCCTGCCTCCGCTGACCTGCACGTGGGCCGGTACTCGCACCCCTCACCCCCACCCTCACCCCCACCCCTCACCCCCACCCCCACCCTCACCCCGCAATAGTGTTGGAATCTTTCGGTGTTTTTGAGTTTTGCTCCCTATGGTGCTCAAAGCTGTCGGTCCGGCGTGTCACCTCCACAGTGAACCCTCGTGAGGGACTCGGCGCCGTGATCCGTGATGCTCCCCTACCAGTCCGGTCGGCACCGAAAGGTTTCGACACTATGGGAGGCAGATCTCAAAAACACCGAAAGATTCCAACACCATTGAGGGCTGGATGCCGCGGGGCGGATACGCGGGCTGGATGCGTGAGAGTGAGGCCAGGAGAGCGGTGCACGTGGGTGTGCAGGACAGTGTGCAAGAGCGCGGTGCACAAGAGCGGTGCACGTGGGTGTGCAGGACAGTGTGCAAGAGCGCGGTGCACAAGAGC
>CAZFEH010000004.1:0-15102 GCA_964517615.1 uncultured Demequinaceae bacterium | reverse complement strand
AGAGCGGTGCACGTGGGTGTGCAGGACAGTGTGCAAGAGCGCGGTGCACAAGAGCGGGTAGCCGGGTTCTGTGACGCCGCCATCCAGTTGTTGGTTAGGGTGGCATCGTGACGAACGACAGGGCCACGGCCGATTCTGGGGATGACTTCCGCGCCGCGGGCTGGTATCCCCGTGGCGAGGACGAGACCCGCCAGTACTGGTACGACGGCCGAGCGTGGACCGAGTATCAGCGCGTGAGCCGATACCCGACGTTCGTGGAGCGCGAGGGCAAACTGGTCTACCTGGACCGGCGCCTCTTCCCGCGGGGAGACGGCGAGTACGAGTTGCTGCTGCGCCGCTACCAGAAGATGCTGTTCTCCGCCTTGGGGATCATCCTCGTGGGACCCGTCGTGCTGGCTGCCGCGCTCGCGTTCTCGGGGCTACAGGCCGTCGCGGCTATCTTCGCGGCGGTCGTCATCTGCGGCGTGATCGGTGTGGTGCTGCTGTTGTTGTCGATGGGGCCCGCCATCAAGTTGTCGCGCATGGCGCGTCAGGTGCGGGACGCGTATCTGCACGATGACCTCTACGCCCCCGTCAAGCCTCCGCGTGGTGCCAAAGAGAAGGCCAAGGCCCGCAAACAGGGGGCGCCTCCCGGCTGGGCCTAGACGCGACTCCGCGAGCGCCACGAGTCCACGGTGATGAGGACCAGGGCGATCCAGACCAGCACGAAGCCGCCCCAGCGCGCGGGTGACATGGGCTCGTGGAAGTACCACACCGCGAGCACGAACTGCAGGGTGGGGGCGATGTACTGCAGCAGTCCCGTGACGTTGAGCGGGAGGCGGCGGGCACCGGCGGCAAAGACGAGCAGCGCCCCCGCGGTCCACGTGCCGGTGGTGAGCAGCAGCACATCGTGCAAGGGCCCCAGGCCCTCGGCGCCGCGCGTGAACAGCGTGGTCTGGCCGTGGACGGTGAGCACAACGATCATCACGGCAAAGACGGGGAAGATCACGCCGGTCTCGATGGCCAGTCCCGAGAGCGCATCGACCTTGCCGCCCACCGCCTTCTTGATGTACCCGTAGAGGCCGAAGGACAGCGCGAGGGACAGCGAGATCCACGGCACGCCGCCCATGGAGATCGCGACGAGCACCACGGCGAGCGCCCCCACGGCCAGGGCGATCAGCTGGAGCCTGCGCAGCCGCTCGCCCAGGAACACCACGGCCAGTGCCACGGTGATGAGGGGGTTGATGTAGTACCCCAGCGCGGTCTGGGCCACGCGGTCGGTGAGCACGGCATAGACCATGACACCCCAGTTGATGGCGATGAGTGCCGAAGCCACTGACAGGCGCCACATGACCTGCCTGTCGCGCACGAGCGACCACAGCTGCCGCCAGGCCCGGAGCACGAGCACCAGGATCAGGCACACCACGAGCGACGACACGGCGCGCCAGGCAAGGATCTCCAAGGCGCCCGCCGGTTCGAGCCAAGCCATGAAGATGGGGAAGAAGCCCCACACCAGGTACGCGGACGCGCCATAGACCAGGCCGCGACGATCGATGGGCGGCGGGGCCGCGGCAAGAGTCACCGGACCATTGTGACCGGTGGCGCAGGTGGCGGTGACGCCGAATGTGGCGCCTTGCTGGATGCGGCGGGAGCCCTGCGGGCCTAGATGGTCAGATAGCCGTCGGGTCCCGTGCCGGGGGTGGCCGCACGTGCGGTGCCTGCGGCGAGGGTCGCCCCGTCCTGTGGATCCACCAGCACGAACGCACCAGTGCGGCGATGGCTGCCGTAGTCCTCCACGGCGAGCGGCTGCGCGAGTGTCACCTGCACCACGCCGATGTCGTTGAGACCCAGCTGCTCGCCCGGCATGATGCTCGCCTCGAGGGTGCCTCCCGGCAGGGAGATGTCGAGCACGCCCGAGATCTGCGTCACCATGCCCTGCACGAGCGCACTGCCGTGCTGCACGAGCACGCGGTCACGCACGCGCAGCGGGCGCTCGGCGAGCCAGGCGATGTGGGCGTCCAGGTGCTTGGTGGGATGGGCGGCGTCCGCGGCCGAGGAGAGCAGGTCCCCGCGCGCCACATCCACCTCGTCGCTCAGGCGCACCGCGACCGACTGGCCGGCACGCGCCTGGATGAGTGGCCCGTCGGCGGTGTCCAGGCCTGCGACCGTGGTGCGGCGCCCCGAGGGCTGCACCACCACCTCGTCGCCCACGCGGATGATGCCCTGAGCCACCTGGCCGGCATAGCCGCGGTACTCGCGATACTCGGGGGACACCGCCGCGTCCTGGGGTCGCAGCACGTACTGCACCGGAAGGCGCCAGCCGTGGTCGCCGGCTCCCTCCGCGGCGTCGGCGGCGGGAAGCGTCTCCAGCAGATCGAGCACCGAAGGCCCGGTATACCAGGGGGTGTTCTGTCCGGCGGCTGCCACGTTGTCGCCGTTGAGGGCGCTCACCGGGACGGTGTGCATCGACAGCCCCAGGCGTGCCGAGTGCTCGGCCACGTCGGCGGCGATGCGCTCGAAGGGCTCACGCGCATAGTCGAGCAGGTCGATCTTGTTGACCGCCACGATCACGTGCGGCACGCGCAGCAGGGCCGCGACGGCGAGGTGCCGCCGGGTCTGCTCCACCACGCCGTGGCGCACGTCCACGAGCACGATGAGGGCATCGGCTGTAGAGGCCCCCGTCACGGTGTTGCGGGTGTACTGCACGTGTCCGGGGCAGTCGGCGAGGATGAAGGTGCGCGCGGGGGTGGAGAAGTAGCGGTAGGCCACGTCGATGGTGATGCCCTGCTCGCGCTCTGCCCGAAGCCCGTCGGTCAGCAGGGCGAGGTCGACGCCCTCGCCGCCGCGCTCGCGCGTGACGCGCTCCACCGACTCGTAGGCATCCGCGAGGATCGACTTGGTGTCGTACAGCAGGCGGCCCACGAGCGTGGACTTGCCGTCATCGACCGAGCCGGCGGTGGCGAAGCGCAACAGGGAGGTGGCGTGGGGCAGCACCGCCGAGTCACGAGGTTCGGCCAGGATCAGGGTGTCCGTCATCAGAAGTAGCCCTCCTTCTTGCGGTCTTCCATGGCGGCTTCGGAGAGCCGGTCGTCGGCGCGGGTGGCGCCGCGTTCGGTGATGCGGGTGGCGGCCACCTCGGCGATCACCTCGGCGACCGTCGCGGCGGTGGACTCCACGGCGCCGGTGCATGAGGCGTCGCCCACGGTCCGGTAGCGCACGGTGCGAGGGACCAGCGTCTCGCTCTCGCGCCGACGTACCGCCGGGTGGTCGGTCAGCAGCATCCCGTCGCGCTCGAACACCTCGCGCTCGTGCGCGTAATACAACGACGGCAGCTCGATGCCCTCGCGCTCGATGTAGCGCCACACGTCCAACTCGGTCCAGTTGGACAGTGGGAAGACGCGCACATGCTGGCCGGGCAGGTGCCTGGTGTTGTACAGGGTCCACAGCTCGGGGCGCTGGTTGCGGGGGTCCCACTGGCCGAACTCGTCGCGCAGCGACACGACGCGTTCCTTGGCGCGGGCCTTCTCCTCGTCGCGGCGGGCTCCGCCGAAGACCACGTCATACCCGTGCCCCGTGATGGCGTCGAGCAGGGGCACCGTCTGGAGCGGGTTGCGGGTGCCGTCGGGCCGTTCGCGCAGACGCCCGTCGTCGATGTACGACTGCACCGAGGCCACCTGCAGGCGCAGTCCCAGCCGCTCCACGGTGGCGTCGCGGTAGTCGAGCACCTCCTGGAAGTTGTGCCCCGTGTCCACATGCAGCAGTTCCACGGGCACGCGCGCGGGCCAGAACGCCTTGGAGGCCAGGTGCAGCACCACCACCGAGTCCTTGCCGCCGGAGAAGAGGATGACGGGCTTGCGGGCCGTCGCCACCGCCTCGCGGATGATGTGGATGCCCTCGGATTCGAGTGCGTCGAGCGTGGTGAGGGACGTCAGGGTGGAGGTGCTCATGTGTGAATCCCGCATTCGGTCTTGTCCTGTCCCGCCCAGCGTCCCGAGCGCGGGTCCTCGCCGGGGGCCACGGCCCGGGTGCACGGCGCGCAGCCGATGCTGGGGTAGCCCTGGGCCACGAGCGGATGCCGGGGCAGGTCGTTGGCGTCCTGGTAGTGCTCCACCTGGGCGTCGCTCCACAGGGCGAGCGGATTGATCTTGACGAGGCCGTGCTTCGCATCCCACTGCACCACCGGTAGCTGGGCGCGTGTCACGGCGTCGGCGCGGCGCGCCCCGGTGACCCAGGCGTCGTAACCCTGCAAGGTGCGCTCCAGCGGCTCGACCTTGCGCAGCGCGCAGCACAGGTTGGGGTCGCGCTCGTGCAGGCGCGCGCCGTACTGGGCGTCCTGCTCGGCCACGCTTTGCCGGGGCAGCGCGTCGATGATCGTGATGGGGAAGGTGCGGGCCGCCTCGTCGCGCGTGGCGATCGTCTCCGGGAAGTGGTAGCCGGTCTCCAGGAACAGCACATGCACGCCGGGCAGGCGCTCGCCGAACAGGTGCGGCAGGATCGTGTCCTGCATCGACGCCGCGACCGTGAGGCGGGTGCCGAAGGTCGCGACGGCCCAGTCGGCGATGTGCTCGGCCGATGCCGTCTCCAGGCGCGCGTTGACCTCCGCCGCGGTGGTGTCATTCCATGCGGTGGGGTTGAGGAGCGTCAGATGCGCACTCATGAGATGAGTTCCTCGTCGGCGCGGAACGCCCAGTCGGCGAAGGACTCCTCGGGGCCGCTGCGGTCCGCGAGGTAGTGCCGGGTGACGCGCTCGACGTACTCGGGCATGCCGTCGGCCTTGACCCTGTGGCCGCGGATCTTGCGCCCGAAGTCGTTGTCGTCGCCTCGGCCCAGCCGCCCGCCCAGATGCACCTGGAAGCCGGGCACCTGCTCGCCCGTCTCGTCGTCCAGGACCAGCTGCCCCTTGAAGCCGATGTCCGCGATCTGCACGCGCGCGCACGAGTTGGGGCAGCCGTTGACGTGCACCGTGATGGGGGTGTCGAGCGTGGGGAAGTGTTCGTCGAGGGTCTTGACCACCTCGCGGGCCGTCACCTTGGTCTCCACGATCGCGAGCTTGCAGTACTCGATGCCCGTGCAGGCGATCACGTTGCGGTGGAACTCGCCGGGCGTGGCCTCCAGTTCGAGTGCGCGCAGGCCGTTGACCACGTCGTTGACCTTGTCCTGCGGCACGTCCAGAACCAGGATCTTCTGCAGCGGGGTGAGGCGGATGCGATCCGATCCCGCGGCCTCGGCGATGTCGGCGATCTTGAGCAGCGTGGTCCCCGAGATGCGGCCGGCGACAGGCGCGACGCCCACATAGAAGTTGCCGTCCTTCTGCTCGTGGATGCCCACGTGGTCGCCGCGATAGCCGGTGGTGGCCACCTGGGGCGCGGGGCCCTGCGGCAACTCGTAGTGCAGGTACTCGTCCTGGAGCACCTGAAGGAACTTCTCCGGGCCCCACTCCTTGAGCAGGAACTTCAGGCGCGCGCGGTTGCGCAGGCGGCGGAAGCCGTAGTCGCGGAAGATGCCGGCCACGCCCGCCCACACCTCGGCGGTCTTGGCGGGCTCCACGAACACGCCCAGGCGGTGGCCCAGGAAGGGGTTGACGGACAGGCCGCCACCTACCCACAGGTCGTAGCCGATGCCCAGCTCGGGATGCTCGACGGCGCAGAAGGCGATGTCCTGGACCTCGTGCAGGATGTCCGGGACGGGCATGCCGGTGAATGCCGTCTTGAACTTGCGCGGCAGGTTGGAGAAGGCCGGGTCGCCGATGTAGGTGTCCACGATCTCGCGGATCTGCGGCGTGGGGTCGATGAGCTCGTCCTTGGCGATGCCGGCGACGGGAGAGCCGAGGATGACACGGGGCACGTCACCGCACGCCTCGGCGCACAGTAGGCCCGCGTCCTCCACGCGACGGAAGATTCCGGGCACGTCCTCGATGCGCACCCAGTGGAGCTGCACGTTCTGCCGGTCGGAGACGTCGGCCGTGTTCCTGGCCAGGTCGCGGGAGATCTCGCCGATGGTGCGCGCCTGGGTGAGGTTGAGCTGGCCGCCATCGGAGCGGATGCGCAGCATGAAGTACTCGTCGTCCAGCTGGTGCGGTTCGAGGATGGCGGTCTTGCCGCCGTCGATGCCGGGGCGGCGCTGGGTGTACAGCCCCCACCAGCGGAAGCGGCCGCGCAGGTCGGAGGAGGGGATGGACCAGAAGCCCCACTTGGAGTACATGTTCTCGATGCGTTCGCGCACCAGGAGCGGGTCGCCGGTGGACTTCATCTCCTCATTGGGGTTGAGGGGTGTGCGGTCGCCCAGCGCCCACTGGCCGTCTTTGGAGACGGTGTCGCGGCGCGCGGCAGCCTCGCGGGTGCGGATCAGGCGGGCTTCCTCCCGGTGACGGCGCCGCTCTTCGGCGTCGGTCAGCGGTGCGGGTGCGCGCGTCGGCTGATCGGCAGTGGTGTCGGTGTCGGGACTCACCGATGCTCCTCGCAACTGGGTGGGAGCCTGGCCTCACACGAGCGTTCGGGTGCGCTCGATGGGGCCGAGCGCCCAGGACTACAGGGTGGGATGTCCGTGGGCGCGGTCACGCCATGAGACACATGGCGCGGCAACGCGCGCACATGAGGTGCGAGGGGTGCGATGTCCGAGCCATGTCGGCAAGTGTGCCACAAGTCCTTGCAGAATGGCCAATGATCTGGTATGTCCTATTGACTTGGTAGGATTTCTCGTGGGGCATGACCGGCGATCCCAACGTGCCCCCCGCCCCAAGCCGTGCCTATACTGTGGCGCGTTTGGTCCACGCGCCGCACAAGGTGGAGCCTGAGACCCTGGAGACCCCGTGACGTACGACCGTCCTTTGCGCGTGGCCATCATTGGCGCGGGCCCCGCCGGCACCTATGCGGCGGACATTCTGTCCAAGACCGAGCTCGATGTGCAGATCGACATCATCGAGCGCCTGCCCGCCCCCTTCGGCCTCGTGCGCTACGGCGTCGCCCCGGATCACCCCCGCATCAAGCAGATCATCGTGGCGCTCGCGAACGTCCTGGGCCGGGGCGACATCCGCCTGCTCGCCAACGTCGACGTGGGCACCGACCTCACTCTCCAGGACCTGCGCGAGCACTACGACGCCGTCATCTTCGCCACCGGCTCCTTCTACGATGCCGACCTCGACATCCCTGGTATCGACCTGGAAGGCTCGTACGGTGCGGCCGACTTCGTGTCCTGGTACGACGGCCACCCCGACGTCCCGCGCACCTGGCCGCTGACGGCCAAGGAGGTCGCGGTCTTCGGCGTGGGCAATGTGGCCCTCGACGTGGCGCGCGTACTGGCCAAGCATCCCAAGGACCTGCTGCCCACCGAGATCCCCGACAACGTGTACGAGGGGCTGCTCGCCTCGCCCGTCACCGATGTGCATGTCTTCGGCCGCCGCGGCCCCGCCCAGGTGAAGTTCTCTCCGCTCGAGCTGCGCGAGCTGGGCCACGTGCCCGATGTGGACGTGATCGTCTACCCCGAGGACTACGAGTTCGACGAGGGTTCGATGGCCGCCGTCGAGGCCAACCACCAGACCAAGCAGGTGGTCAAGACCCTCACCGACTGGACCCTCAAGGAGCCCACCGGCGCCTCCCGCCGCATCCACCTGCACTTCCTCCAGTCTCCCCACGAGGTGCTGGGCGAGGACGGCAAGGTGACCGGGGTGAGGCTGGAGCGGATGCGCCTGACCGGCGACGGCAACGCCGAGGGCACGGGCGAGTTCATCGACTACCCCGTGCAGGCCGTGTATCGCGCCGTGGGGTACTGGGGTACGCCCATCGAGGGCGTGCCCTTCGACCACAGCCGAGGCGTGATCGCCAATACGGGCGGCCGCGTGGTGGAGGCCGACGGCAGCACGGTTCCGGGCTTCTACACCACCGGCTGGATCAAGCGCGGCCCGGTGGGACTCATCGGCTCCACCAAGTCCGACGCCGCCGAGACCATCGCCAACCTGGTGGACGACGCCCCCGCCCTGTACGCGGGCACGCAGGCGGGTCCCGCGCAGCTCAGCCCCGACAACGTGCTGCGGCTGCTCACGTCGCGCGGCGTCGACGTGGTGCAGTGGAAGGACTGGGAGGTCCTGGACGCCCACGAGCGATCGCTGGGCGAGCCCCAGGGCCGCGAGCGCGTCAAGGTGGTTCCCCGTGAGCAGATGGTGGGCATCGAGCTCCGCCGCTAGGCCTGCCGTGCTCTCATCCCGGAGGTCTCGTTCGGGGAACGCTCGGGAGCGGTGGCCCGTTGAATGGGGTGTGCTAGTGCGAGCACATTTCGGGAGGTAGTAGTGGGTAGCGCGCGCTCCTACAACGGTGCCAAGACGTTCGGTCTTTTCGTGCTGATGTGGATGGTGATGCTTGGCGTCGGCTCCTTTGTCGCCGACGGCTCCTACCTCTGGGCATTCGCGGCCCTTGCCTTGGTGGCGAACATCTACGGGTACTGGAACTCGGACACCCTCGCGCTCAAGGCCATGCACGCTCAGCCCGTGAACGAGATCCAGCAGCCCGCGATGTACCGGATAGTGCGGGAGTTGTCGCTCGAAGCGCAGCAGCCGATGCCGCGCCTGTATGTCTCGCCCACCGCCGCACCCAATGCGTTCGCCACGGGCCGCAACCCCGCCAATGCCGCGGTGTGCTGCACCACCGGCATCCTGGACCTGCTCGACGAGCGCGAATTGCGCGGGGTCCTGGGCCACGAGCTCATGCACGTGTACAACCGCGACATCCTGATCGGCTCGGTGGCCGCGGCGTTCGCCGGCATGATCACCGCCATCGCGCAGATGCTGATGTTCATGGGGGGCGGGAACAACCGCGACAACCCGCTTGGTGCCGTCGGCCTGCTCGCCACGCTCTTCTTGGCCCCCATCGCGGCCACGCTCATCCGCCTGTCCATCTCCCGCACCCGCGAGTACCGGGCCGACCACGATGGCGCGGCGCTCACGGGAGACCCCTTGGCCCTGGCATCGGCGTTGCGCAAGCTCGAACGAGGCACCGCCCTGCGGCCCCTGCGCGAGGACCCCAAGGTGGAGAACGTGAGCCACATGTTCATCGCCAACCCCTTCGCGGGGCAGGGGATGTCCAAGCTGTTCGAGACGCACCCGCCTCTGGCCGAGCGGGTGCAGCGGCTCGAGGACATGGCGCACCGCCGCTAAGGGTCGTGGGGCCGATGCGCCCCCCAAAAATCACTCAGCCACATGTTCGTGGCCAACACGCCGACGCCCGGCCGACCAGATCGGCGTGTCGCGGCGGAAGGTGTGGCTCAGTGATTTTTGCCCCGCGATGTGGGCTCGATGGTCAGGCCAACCACCGGCCTCGCAGTGCCCAGTTCAGCGGAAGTTGACGAACTGCAGGTCCGTGTCCACGTCGGCGCCCTTGAGCAGCGCGATGGTCGCCTGGAGGTCGTCGCGGGACTTGGATGTCACGCGCAGCTCGTCGCCCTGGATGAGGGCGCGCACCGACTTGGGGCCCTCGTCGCGCACCAGCTTGGTGAGCTTCTTGGCGGTCTCCGAGGAGATGCCCTCCTTGATGGTCGCCGCGAGGCGGAACTCCTTGCCCGAGGGCTGCGGGTCGCCGTGGTCGAGCGACTTGAGGGAGACCCCGCGCTTGGCCAGCTTGGCGATGAACACGTCCAGCACGGCCTTGACCCGCTCCTCGGAGTTCGCCTTCATCACCACGGATTCGCCCGACCACTCGATCTCGGCACCCACGCCCTTGAAGTCGTAGCGCTGCGCGATCTCCTTGGCGGCCTGATTGAGCGCGTTGTCCACCTCCTGGCGGTCCACCTTGCTCACCACGTCGAAGCTGTTGTCGCCAGCCATCGCCACTCCTTTGCGTCATGCGGGAGGCCCATGGGCGCGTGGCTGAGGCTCAGTTCGCGCAGGGCCCGTCTTCCTTGCTATCCTGCCATGCGCGCCGCTTCTCATGAGTGGTGGTGCACGGCGGGTTACCCGAGCGGCCAAAGGGGGCTGACTGTAAATCAGCTGCGAGAGCTACGGGGGTTCGAATCCCTCACCCGCCACGACGAGGTCCGGTACGCCGGGCCTTTGTCATTTCCGGGCAGGGAGGCAGTGTGAACGTGGGCGAGCAGATCGAGCCTTTGGTGGTCGCCGATGCCGGGGCGTGGGCTGTCTGGCTGGCCGAGCACGGCGCCTCCTCGGATGGCGTCTGGCTCCTGCTGGCCAAGAAGGGCACGGTGAGCCCCACCTCGCTCATGTATGCCCAGGCGCTCGACGAGGCGCTGTGTCATGGCTGGATCGATGGCCAGAAGCGTTCCTTTGACAACGCCACCTTTCTCCAGCGCTTCACCCCGCGGCGACGCCGCTCGATGTGGTCGCAGCGCAACGTGGAGCACGTGGAGCGACTGACCCGCGAGGGCAGGATGCTCGCCGCCGGCTTCGCGGAGGTGGAACGGGCCAAGGCCGACGGCCGATGGGAGCGGGCGTACGCCGGTCAGGCATCGGCGCAGATCCCGCCCGACCTGGCGCAGGCCCTGGACGCCATACCGGGCGCGCGCGAGCGCTTCGAGGCACTCGCCTCACAGGTGCGCTTTCACCACCTGCACCAGGTGACGACCGCCGCGACCGAGGCCACTCGTGCCCGGCGGCTCCAGCGGGCGATCGACGCGGTGAGTTCCGGCGGGTGACACCCCGACACCCCCGAATGGGGCAATGGGGGTGAGCGCTATCGCCGCATGGCGGTGGTGAGTTCGCGCGCCAGCGTCCCGTTCTCGCTCACCTCTACCTCACCCAGCCCCTGCCACGCCGCGGCCAGGTGCAACTCCCGGGCGAGGGCATCGGCGACGTCCCCGGCCGTGCGCCGTCGTGCGCCCGGCGCCAGGCCCCGCTCCAGCCACGCCGCCTCGACACGCAGCACGCCTGCCCCACGGTCGGCCTTGAGGTCCACGCGCGCCACGATCTGGTCGCCCAGCAGGAACGGCAGGCAGTAGTAGCCATACTGGCGCTGGGGTGCGGGCGTGTAGATCTCGATGCGGTACTCCACGCCGAACATGCGCTCCAGCCGGGGCCGGTACCAGCACACCGGGTCGAAGGGGCTCAGCAGGGCGGCACCCGTGGCACGGCCGGGGTCCTCGGCGGGCCGATGCCACGGCACGGGGTCCGCCCCGCTCGCCCCGGCATCGTGCTTCACCGCGAGCAGTGCGGGCTCGCCCCAGCCCTCCACGGTGACCCACTGAGCCACACCGCGCGCCACGGCCGTGTCCGCCCAGCGCCGGGCATCGGCGAGGCGCGGCCCGCCCGAGCCCACGAGCCGGAAGTGGTCGGCCAGGTCGCGCACCGTCCCGATGCCGCAGGCCGCGAGCGCGCGGTCGAAGAGTTCCTGATGCGCGGCCTCGGGCGCCAGGCCCCACTCTCCTCGGTCCGCGGCTGGCATCCCCCAGGCGCGGTCGGGTTGGTCGTAGGTGCGGGTGAAGTGGCGGCCGCGCGAGGCCGCGACCCGGCCGGTGATGAACAGCAGTTCCAGGGAGTCCTTCACATGGCTGTGGTCCCACCAGGAACCCCGCGGGCTCTGACGGGGGGCGAGGTGGTCGAGCGCACCTGCGGCGACCGGGCCATGCTCGCTCACGGCGGCGCGCACCTGCGCCACGAGCCCGGGCCGTTCGGACTCCAGACGCTCCTCGGTGCGCGCCTTCCAGGTGTTGCTGCGCACCATGCGATGGTGCAGCGCCGGCAGGAGGCTGCGGGGCATCACCGAGGCCTCGTGGCCCCAGTGCTCGAAGGTGTGCGGCGAGTGGCCCGCGGCATCGCCCCACAGGTAGCCGTCGAGAGCCTCCGGACGGTACGCGCCCAGGCGCGAGAACAGCGGCAGGTAGTGGGCGCGGGCAAAGACGTTCACGCTGTCCAGTTGGAGCACTCCCTGGCGCGCCAGGTAGTCGCCAAAGTGACCGTCCCGCACGCGACCGCCGCGGCGCGAACGGGCCAGGGATTGCGCGTTCAGGAAGATCCGCCGGGCTTGAGCGGGGGAGAGCGCGGCGCTGCTGAGGGCCGATGCTGGGGTCACCATGCCACCCTAGATCCCGCCTGCGACAACCGATTTCACATCCCCTGGGCGCGCGTGTATCCTTGACCGGCTTGCCCCGATAGCTCAGTCGGCAGAGCGTCTCCATGGTAAGGAGAAGGTCCAGGGTTCGATTCCCTGTCGGGGCTCACAGTGATGGTACGCCGCCTTCGTGGGCGGCGTGACTGTTTCTGACCCGGCGGGGTAGCTCAGCTGGTTAGAGCGCACGACTCATAATCGTGAGGTCGGGGGTTCGAGTCCCCCCCTCGCTACTCGCGAATCGACGCGGCAGCAGCCGCGGCGGGTCGCACAGATTGGCCCCACCATCCTGGATGGGACCACGCGCGCAGGCGCGTCACGACAAGGCAGGGAGTCACCGATGGCCAAGAACGATGTCCGCCCCAAGATCACGCTCGCGTGCACGGAGTGCAAGGACCGCAACTACATCACGCGCAAGAACCGTCGGAACAACCCCGACCGTTTGGAGTTCAACAAGTTCTGCCGCAAGTGCGGCAAGCACACTCCTCACCGCGAGACGCGCTAACTCTGTACCGCACGACGCCCGCCCGGCCCATGGTCGCGGCGGGCGTCGTCGTTCCCGCCCCTGTCGCGTCAGGGGCATTAGGGTGGTGCCGTGCCAGTCAATCCAGATGCCGTGGGCCGCACGTACGGCCCCTTCGAGGCCTATGAGGTCACCCGGGTCAAGATCCGGGAGTTTGCCGATGCCGTCGATGCCCGCTCGGGCGCGCACTTCTACCCCGAGGTGGCCAAGGCGGAGGGTTACGCCGATGTGGTGGCCCCCACGACCTTTGCCGTGCTGATCGCGCAGCGTGCGGAGTTCCACGTGGTGCAGGACCCTGAGGTGGGGGTGGACTTCTCCAAAGTGGTCCACGCCGACGAGCGCTTCACGCACCACCGCCCGCTCGTGGCTGGTGATGTGGTGAGCACCACCGTGACCATCGAGTCCATCACCCAGCGGGCGGGCATCTCCATGGTGACCACGCGCGCGGAGATCGTGGACGAGGACAATGCGCCGGTGTCGACCGTGGTGTCCACCTTGGCAGTGAGGGAGGACGCATGAGCGACGAGACTCTCCCCAGTTTCGAGGCGCTCACCGTGGGCGACGTGGTGGCGACCCGCACGGTCGAGGTCGCGCGCGACACCCTGGTCCGCTATGCCGGCGCGTCGGGCGACTTCAACCCTATCCACTACAACGATGCCTTCGCCCAGTCGGTGGGGCTGCCGGGCGTGATCGCGCACGGGATGTTCACCATGGGTGCCGCGGCATCGGTCGTGGAGGAGTGGGCCGGTGCGGGCAATGTGGTCGACTTCCAGGCCCGCTTCTCCCGTCCCGTCCCGGTGCCGTTCCCCGGTGCGGCGGTGCTGAGCATCTCCGCAGTGGTGGGCGCCCTGGACGGTGAACTGCGCACCGCGCGCATCGACGTCACCGTGGAGTTCGAGGGCGCCAAGGTGCTCGCCAAGGCCCAGGCCGTGGTGGATTGCACGTAGTTGTAGGTTTCGCACAACGGCGCGCGGTCACGATTGGATAACGCTCGTCACCCACGCGAGCCCCATCCCTGCCACGATGCCCCTATGGCAGATACAAAGGAGAAGTCCGGCTTCCTCGCGAAGGCGGACACGTATTTCTCGATCTCCGAAAGGGGATCGTCGTTCGGTCAGGAGATCCGCGGTGGACTCACGACCTTCTTCACGATGGCGTACATCGTGGTGCTCAACCCCCTCATCCTCGGCTTTGTCACGGACAAGGATGGCAACTACCTGGGTGGAGGCAGTGCCGGTCCCAACCTCGGGATGATCGCCGCGGCTACCGCATTGGTGGCAGGCGTGCTCACCATCTTCATGGGCGCCTACGCTCGCTTCCCGCTCGCGGTGGCAGCTGGCCTGGGACTCAACGCCTTCGTCGCGTATGGCCTCGTGGCCAGCGGGCTGTTCACATGGCCCGAGGCGATGGGCCTCATCGTCCTCGAGGGCGTGCTGGTCCTGATCCTGGTGTTCACCAAGTTGCGTCTCAAGTTCCTGTGGGCAGTGCCCATGGCGCTCAAGAAGGCCATCGCCGCCGGTATCGGTCTGTTCCTGGCCTACATCGCGTTCTGGGACTCCCGCCTGGTGACCGACAACCCCTCGGGTGCCACGCCCGGTGGCCTGGGTCTGGACGGCTTCATCGACTCCTGGCCGGTGCTGCTGTTCGTGGTCGGAATCCTGCTCGGTGGCGTGCTGTTGGCTCGCAAGGTCAAGGGCGCCCTGCTCATCTCGATTCTCAGCATCACCGTGCTGGCAGTGCTGTTCGAAGCCGTGTTCAAGATCGGCGGCGTCTCCGCAGACAACCCGCGCGGATGGTCGCTCGTGGTCCCCAGCTTCAGCGGCCAGGACTGGGCGGCATTGCCTGACCTGGGCCTGATTGGCCAGGTGAGCGTCTTCGGTGCCTTCAGTTCCGGCCCAGCCATCGTCACCGTGCTGCTACTGATCTTCTCGCTGTTCGTGGTGGACTTCTTCGACACGCTGGGCACCATGACCGCCGTGGGCGAAGAGGCAGAACTCAACGACGCGGTGGGAGTGCCCACCAACTCGCAGGAGATTCTCATCGCCGACTCGGTGGCCGCCATCGCCGGTGGCGCCGCCTCGGTGTCCTCCAACACCTCCTACATCGAGTCCGCCTCGGGTGTGGGCGACGGTGCGCGCACGGGTCTGGCCTCCGTGGTCACGGGTGCCGCATTCCTGGTGGCAGTGTTCCTGTCCCCGCTGGCCAACATCGTTCCCTTCGAGGCCGCCACTCCGGTGCTGGTTCTCGTGGGTCTGATGATGCTCAAGAACGTCGTGGACATCGACTGGAAGGACTACCGCATCGCGGTGCCCGCCTTCCTCACCATGATCGTCATGCCGTTCAGCTACTCGATCGCCGCGGGCATCGGCCTGGGCTTCATCGCCTTCGCCGTCATCAATGCCGCGACAGGCAAGGCCAAGGACGTCAAGCCCCTCATGTGGGTGGGCGCGGCAGCCTTCGTGCTCTACTTCGGCCTGGCTGCGCTGCAGCGATTGTTCGGCATCGGCTAAGTCCCTACCCGTCAGGGGCGTCGTCCGGCTCGCCGGGCGGCGCCCC
>CAZFEH010000003.1:55194-61682 GCA_964517615.1 uncultured Demequinaceae bacterium | reverse complement strand
TGACTCAGGCGAAGCGGTCCGGGAGGGTGGACTCCCAGGCCTCCCGCAGCTCATCCAGGGGGAGCGTGAACTGGCCCTGCACCTCCAGCACCGGCTCGTCCAGGGTGATGCCCACGCGGGCGAACGGCACGCCGCGCGCCTCGAGCATCGCCACGAGGCGCGGCTCCTCGGTGCGGGGCACGGCCAGGAGCGCACGGCCCTGGGATTCGGACAGCCACAGCTCGGAGACGCTCAGACCGTCGCGCGCAGCGACCTCGTCGAGCACGATGCGCGCACCCACGCCGTAGCGCAGGGCACCCAGGGCGATGGCGGCGGCCAGGCCGCCCTCGGATACCTCGCGGGCGGCATCCACCAGCCCGTCACGCGACGCCGAGACGAGCACCTGAGCGAGGGTCTTCTCCGCCTCGACGTCCACGAGGGGAGGCAGGCCACCCAGGTGGCCGGACAGGCCCGCCCACACCGAGCCGTCGAGCTCGGCTCGCGTGGTCCCCAGCAGGAACAGCTGCTGGCCGCCCTCACGCCAGCCCGAAGGCGTGGCGCGGCGCACGTCGTCGAAGACGCCCAGGATGCCCACGATGGGCGTGGGGTTGATGGAGGAGTCGATGCGGCCGGGCTCGCCCGTGCCGTTGTAGAGCGAGACGTTGCCGCCCGTGACGGGCACGCCGAAGTCGAGGCAGGCGTCGGCGAGGCCGCGCACCGCCTCCGCGAACTGCCACATCGAGTCCGGGTCCTCGGGGGAGCCGAAGTTGAGGCCGTCGGTCACGGCGCGGGGTTCGGCGCCCGCGATGGCCACGGCCCGGTAGGCAGCGGCCACAGCCTGACGCGCACCCGCATAGGGGTCGAGCTTGGTGAAGCGGTCGTTGGAGCGGGTGGCGATG
The DNA here is from genome assembly GCA_964517615.1 of uncultured Demequinaceae bacterium. Lineage (GTDB taxonomy): Bacteria > Actinomycetota > Actinomycetes > Actinomycetales > Demequinaceae > Demequina. Next base: position 60,804 of record CAZFEH010000003.1, on the reverse strand, counting down.
GCGACACCGCGCCCGGTCGCCGGGTCCACCCGCACCACGCCCACGGCATCGGGGCGGGCCATCGCGGTGTTGCCCTGGACGTAGCGGTCGTACTGACTCGTGATCCAGGCGCGCGAGGCGAGCGCGGGCGAGGCGAGCAGATCCACCGTGGCCTGGCCGAGTTCCTCGCCAGCAGCCGGCAGCGTGGAGCCAGCCACGGCATCGGCCTGCAAGCCATCCATCCAGGCCGGGCGGGCGAAGGGACGCTCATACACGGGGCCGTCGTGGGCCACGGTGCGGGGGTCAACATCCACGATCCGGTGGCCGTGATGGTCGATGGTGAGACGGCCGGAGTCGTTGACCTCGCCCACGACGGAGGACTCGATCTCCCACTTGCCGGTGATCGCCAGGAATGCGTCCAGCTTCTCGGGCCGGACCACGGCCATCATGCGCTCCTGCGACTCGGACATGAGGATCTCCCCCGCCGTCAGGGTGGGGTCGCGCAGCAGCACGTCGTCGAGCCACACGTGCATGCCGCCGGAACCGTTCGACGCGAGCTCCGAGGTGGCACACGAGATGCCCGCCGCACCCAGGTCCTGGATGCCCTCGACCACATCGGCGGCAAAGAGCTCAAGGCAGCATTCGATGAGCACCTTCTCCATGAAGGGGTCCCCCACCTGCACGGACGGGCGCTTGGAGGGCACGCCGTCCTCGAAGGTCTCGGAGGCGAGGATGCTCGCGCCGCCGATGCCGTCACCACCGGTGCGCGCCCCGAACAGCACCACCTTGTTGCCGGGACCGTGCGCGGAGGCCAGGTGGATGTCCTCGTGCTTCATCACGCCCACGCACAGGGCATTGACCAGGGGGTTGCCCTGGAAGCAGGGATCGAACGATGCGCCGCCGCCGATGTTGGGCAGGCCCAGCGAGTTGCCGTAGCCGCCCACCCCGGCCACCACGCCGTGCACCACACGCTCGGTGTCGGGGTGGTCGATGGCGCCGAAGCGCAGCTCGTCCATGACGGCCACGGGACGTGCGCCCATGGCGAGGATGTCGCGCACGATGCCGCCCACACCCGTCGCGGCACCCTGGTAGGGCTCCACATAGGACGGGTGGTTGTGGGACTCGACCTTGAAGGTCACGGCCCAGCCGTCGCCGATGTCCACCACGCCGGCGTTCTCGCCGATGCCCACCATGAGGTGCTTCTTCATCGCCTCGGTGGTCTTGTCGCCGAACTGACGCAGGTGCACCTTGGAGGACTTGTAGCTGCAGTGCTCGGACCACATGACGGAGTACATGGCCAGTTCGGCATTGGTGGGGCGGCGTCCCAGCAGGTCCTTGATGCGCTGATACTCATCGGGCTTGAGGCCCAGTTCCGCGAAGGGCATCTCCTGGTCCGGAGTGGCCGCGGCGTGGTCCACGGTGTCCGGGAGGGACACGGTGCGAGGTGCGTCGGTCATGGCTTCCTTTGGAGCAGTACCGGTGGCGTACCGGTGGGCTGGGCCGGGGCATCGGGGCGCGGGCGCGGGGGCGCGTCGCGGGATGGGTCAAGCCTACCGGGACGGGCGCCGATGCCCGCGTGCGGCGAGCGGGGTAGGTGGCCAGCGCGCCGCGGTGGTGAGAAAATCGGGACCTTGATGGCCGATTTATCCCGTTATGACATCATTTTTGCGCCAAAGTTGCCCCCCATTGTGGGGCTTGTGGACCCGGTGAGGCCATGTCACTATCGCTCACGAGGGGTAACAGGGTGGGGACCCGATGGGGGGAACAGGGTGGGGACCCGAGGGGGACTTTGGGGGCTGGCTGGTACAGCCATGGAGCGCCGCCGCCGCGGTCACACTGCGTGGCGGCGGCGCTCAAGTCCCTCCCCCCGTTGACTTCCAAGGGTCCATGTCCGTCTTCGCCCCTTTCCCAGGCCCATCGCCCGTCTCACCAGCCACACCAGTCACATTCACCCTTGGAAGTCGAGGGCATACAGTGATGCGCATGGGCGACTCCACCTTCCCGTGGCTCACCACCGTGCTTGCGGTGGCCCTGGCTGTGGCCGTCGCCGTCACCGTGGTCGCGTTCCGTCGTCTCGCCACCGCCCGGCGCCGCCTCGCCCAGGTAGAAGCCCAGTTGGCCCGCGACACCGCCGCTGAGCGCGAACTCGCCGCAGCCGCCGAACGCGCCCGCATTGCCCGCGAGATGCACGACGTCGTGGCCCACACCCTCAACGTGGTGGTCGCCCAGGCCGACGGCGGACGTTTCGCGGCCGCCGCGAGCCCCGCCGCAGCGGTCCACTCCCTGGACACCATCGCCGAGGTGTCCCGCTCGGCGCTCGCGGAGATGCGCACCCTCCTGGGCGTGCTGCGCTCCCCCGACGGTGACGCTCCCCTCGGCCCACAGCCCTCGCTCGGCGACATCCCGGCCTTGGTCACGGCCGCCCGCGACGACGGCCTCGAGGTGAGCCTCGTCACCACGGGCACCCCCCGGACGCTGCCCATCGGGGCGGGCCTGACGGCCTTCCGCATCGTCCAGGAGTCCCTCACCAATGTGCGCAAGCACGCGGGACCGGAGGCGCACACCTACGTGCAGCTGGCCTGGGAGGACGATGCCCTAGAGGTGGTCGTCAGCGACGACGGGCGGGGAGCCGCCGCGCATGACGACGGCGCCGGGCAGGGTTTGGCCGGCATGACCGAGCGCGCGGGGGTGTTCGGCGGCACACTCACCGCCGGGCCACGCGCCGGTGGCGGATACGTGGTGCGGATGCGCCTGCCCCTGACGCGCCCGCAGTCTTCCCCGGAAGGGCAGTCCTCGCCCGAAGGGCAGGCACCATGATCCGCGTGGCATTGGTGGACGACCAGCACCTGGTCCGTGCCGGCTTGGGGCTCGTGGTCGGCAGTCAGGCCGACCTCACGGTGGTGGCTGAGGCCGGTTCGGGTGCCGAGGCCGTGGACGTGCTCGTCCCCCTCGATCCCCCGGCAGACGTGGTGCTCATGGACGTGCGCATGCCCCACGGTGACGGCCTGACGGCATGCGCCGCCCTCACCGCAGCCATCGATGCCCGGGTCATCATCCTCACCACCTTCGACCTGGACGAGTACATGCTCGACGCCATCAAGGCCGGCGCGAGCGGCTTCCTGCTCAAGGACGCACCCCCGGAGCAGCTGCTGGAGGCCATTCGCACCGTCTATGCGGGCGATGCGGTGATCGCGCCCTCCGCCACTCGACGCCTGATTTCACGCCTGGCCAGCGCGGCCGATGCCGGGGTCCAGTCGAGTGCGCCTGCCGCGGCGGGCATCGACCTGGGAGAGTTCACCGAGCGCGAGCGCGAGGTGCTGCTCCTGCTGGCGCGCGGCCACTCCAACGCGGAGATCGGCGCGCAGCTGTTCATGGCGGAGTCGACCGTGAAGACGCATGTGGGCCGCATCCTCGCCAAGCTGGGCGCACGCGACCGCGTGCAGGCCGTGGTGCTCGCCTACGAGACCGGTCTGGTGCAGCCCGGCGCATGATCACCGCCGCACCAACGATTCGCGGCCCCCGAGCGTTGACCCTGTATGACCACGCGACGCATCCTCGGCATCGGCGCTGCCCTGCTCACCGGCGCCCTCACCCTCACCGCATGCGCGGCCACGAGCGAACCCAGCCATGACCGGCCGGAGGCGGACGTCGCCAAGGCCCGCCAACTCACCCCCTCGCTCAACGACGCGGGGTTCGCGATCTTCCGCGCCGCGCAGGAGGGCGACGAGAACCTCGCCGTCTCTCCCCTGTCCATCGGCACGGCCTTCGGCATGGTGGACGTGGGCGCCTCGGGTCCCGTCAAGGACGCCCTCCAGGAGCTGTTCCAGTATTGGCTGACCGGCGAGGACCGCCTGCAGGGCTTCAACTCCCTGGACCTGAGCGCATCGAGTGAGGCCGGCAAGGGCGCCGAGAACGCCGAGGGTGAGACCGTGGACCTTCCCATTGTCCGCATCGCCAACCGTGTCTTCGTGGACCAGGAGTTCAGCCCCAACCCGGACTACATCGCGACCGTGGGTCGCTACTTTGGCGCCGATGCCATCGAGGCGCCGCTGCGCACCGACCCACAGAAGTCGCGCGACATGATCGATCGCTGGATCTCGCAGCGCACCGAGGGCCTGATCCCCAAGATCATGCCTCCCACCCAGCCCAACAGCGACACCCAACTGATCCTCGCCAACGCCGTCTACCTCAAGGCGCAGTGGCACTTCCCCTTCGATGCGGAAGACACCTTCCCTCGCGACTTCTCCCTTGCCGACGGCACCATCATCCAGGCGGACGCGATGTACCAGACCGTGAGAACCGGCTCGGTGTCCACCGACCAGTACGCGGCCGCGGTGCTGCCCTACGTGGGGGACCTGGAGATGCTGGTCGTGGTGCCCACGGAGGGCAGCTTCAACGACGTGGTGGCGGGTCTGTCCCAGGACTTCCTCGACACGCTCGACGGCCAATGGGAGAGCCAGCAGACCGCCATCCAGCTGCCCAGGTTCACCACGGGCTCCACGGTGGACCTGCGCGATGTCATCGAGAATCGGCTGGGCATCACCACCCTGTTCGGCGTGGAGGGTCTGGATGGCATCGGCCCCCAGTTGGCGGTGTCGAGCGCCATCCACGCCACCAAGGTGATCGTGGACGAGGAGGGCACCGAGGCGGCAGCCGCCACGGTCATCGGCATCGAGATCGCGTCCGCCCCTGTCGACGAGCCCCTCGCCGTCATCGCCGACCGCCCGTTCCTGTACCTCATCCGCGACACGACCACCGGCGCGGTGCTGTTCGTGGGGCGGATCATGGACCCCACCGCAGGGTGACGCGATACCCCAGGCCGACCCGAGTCGGTACCTGGGGACGATGCCGCGGGAGGCCGCCCGGCCGTAGCGTCGGAGCATGGCTACCACCGATGCTCCCGCAACCACCCTGGCGCTCACCGCACGCGGGCTGACCAAGACCTACGGCACCGGCGAGGCTGCGGTGACCGCCGTGGACCACGTGGACCTGGACATCGCCCAGGGCGTGCTCACCGCCGTCATGGGGCCATCGGGCTCCGGCAAGTCCACCCTGGTGCACCTGCTCGCGGGCCTCGACACGCCCGATGCGGGCGAGGTGTGGGTGGGCGAAGACAGGATCACGGGCCTGGCCGATGCCGATCTCGCCCGCCTGCGCGGCCGGCACCTGGGCTTCGTCTTCCAGCGCTTCAACCTGCTACAGACCATGACGGCACGGGACAACGTGGTGCTGCCGCTGCGACTCAACGGCCTGCCGCTCGATGTCGCGTGGTTCGACACCCTGGTGGAGCTGCTGGGCATCGGCCGGGAGCTGGAGCGCAAGCCGCATGAGATCTCCGGAGGCCAGCAGCAGCGGGTCGCGATCGCGCGGGCGCTCATCACACGCCCCCGAATGGTGCTCGCCGACGAGCCCACCGGCAACCTGGACACGCATGCGAGCGCGCAGATCCTGGCTCACCTGCGCCAGTCGTGCCGCGAGTTGGGCCAGTCCGTGGTGATGGTCACGCACGATCCCACGGCGGCGTCATATGCCAGCGAGGTGCTGCTCTTCGCGGACGGAAAGGTGGCGGGGCGCGTGTCCAACCCCACGGCCGATGCCGTGCTCGCCGGGCTCGACGCCTTGGCCGGAGTG
>CAZFEH010000003.1:39638-55094 GCA_964517615.1 uncultured Demequinaceae bacterium | reverse complement strand
CTGCCCGACGGCACCGCCCCGTGGTTCATGGCCGCGGGCGTGCTCGTGGCCGCGATGATCCTGATGTCCTTCGCGGTGGGACGCAGTCAGGCGGCGGCCCGCACCCAGTGGGTCGCGACGGCTCGCACTCTCGGGGCTCGGCGCAGGCACATCGCCCAGGCGATCATCGCGGAGACCCTGATCCTGGCCGGCGCTGCCGTGGTCGCAGGCGTCCTGCTGGGTTGGCTCGTCTCCCAACTGCTCTACACCTCCGCCCGCAGTCAGGCGCTGTATCCGGCTGGCTCAGGCCTCGTCTCGATGCACTGGAGTGTGGTGCCCATCGTGGCGGCCGTGGTGCTCGTCGTCGGCGTGATCATCTCGGTGGTGCCTGCCTTCTGGGCCACGCGCGTGGCACCCGTGGCCGCACTCAAGCCCGTGTCCGACGTCACGGAGGCGGAGCTGTCGCGGCGGGTTTCCGTCCTGTGGCTGTGGATCCCCGTGGTCGGTGCGATCGCCTTCCTGGCCTTCGCCCGCACGTTTGCCATATCGCTGCGCGACGCGGGCATCCTGTTCAGCCTCACCGTCATCGTGCTCGCGGGCGGCGCCCTGCTCATCGAGAGCCTGCGCCAGACCATCCCCCAGGTGGGACGCGCCCTCGCGCGTTCGCGCCATCCCGCCGTGCTCACTGCGGGGGATCTGCTCTCGGGTAGGCCGCGACAGGCGGTGGCCCCCGCGCTCGTCGTCACGTGCGCCGCCCTGGCACTCACGGTCTTCGCGTTGGCCGGAGCCGGGCTCGGAGGGAGCGAGTCGGGCTGGGGGCGCGCGCCCTGGCAACCGGGTACCTGGGCGCAGGCATGGGAGGCCGTGGTCCCACCCGCTGCCCGTCCGGGACTCGTCATCGCCGCCCTGGCGCTGGTGCTTGTGATGGCGGCGATGTTCGTCTCACAGCGTCTTGCCACCTCCTCCGAGATCGCCACCCGCACTGCGCTGGGCCTGTCTCATGCCCACACGGTCACGGCCCACACTCTTCAGCAGTGGCTTCCCCAGGTGGTGGGCGCGGTCACGGGGCTGGTCACCGGCGCGATCTTCATGGTCCTGCTCGAGGTGCTGCCCGGCACGGCCACTGCTGAGCGCGACATCACCTACGGCGGGGCCTGGGATTCGGTTCTGGATCCCGCTGCGGTGCTCGCGGCCTTTCTTGTGGCGCTCGTGCTCACGGCCATCCTGCTCGCCATGGGTTTCGTCACTTCGTGGGCAGTGGCGGCGTGGCGTGGAGCAGGAGCATCGGCCTCACCTCGGGCACGCTCCCAGATCGGCGGATGAAATCTTCGCCCACGGTTTGACAAGCCGTCACTCTCAGGTATTCTAAAAGTCCCCCCTCTGGAGCGGGCCCTGCGCTAGCCGCGGGGCCCGCTCTCTTTTCCCCTCCGGTGCGACCGACGGGGGTGCGGACTTACCTCCCCGTGCAGGGTCGCCTAGAGTGATAGCCATGAACGACTATGCAGGCGACATCACCCCTCAAGAGGCCTGGGACATTCTGGAGTCCACCCCCGGTGCGATTCTTGTGGACGTGCGCACCGAGGCGGAGTGGCGCTTTGTGGGCGTTCCCCACACCCCGGAGGGCACGGCGGCTCCGGTGTTCGTCGAATGGGTCTCCTACCCTGAGGGCACGCGGAATCCCCGCTTTCTGGACCAGCTTGTTGAGGCGGGGGTCACCCCTGGTCGCGAGACTCCTGTGATCTTCCTGTGCCGCTCGGGCCAGCGCAGCATCGGCGCCGCAGTCGCCGCCACCGCGGCAGGCATCGGCCCCAGCTACAACGTGCTGGAGGGATTCGAAGGCGGCAAGAGCGAGACGGGGCACCGCGGCGTCCAGGGCTGGCAGGCCTCGGGACTTCCCTGGCATCAAGACTGACATCGCCCAGGGGGCAACGCCGCTAATCTTGACCCATGGCTGATTCGCACGACTGTCCTCCCCTGCGCCCTGACACCCTCGCGGTGCGCGGCGGCATGCACCGGACAGCGTTCGACGAGATGGCCGAGCCCATCTTCATGACACAGGGCTATGTGTATGCGACGGCGGCCGAGGCGGAGGCCGCCTTCTCGGGCGAGTTGGACCGCTACCAGTACAGCCGCTATGGCAACCCCACGGTGACGATGTTCGAGGAGCGCCTTGCGCTCATCGAAGGCGCCGAGGACTGCTTCGCGACCGCGACGGGCATGGCCGCCGTTTTTGTGAGCCTCGCGTCGATCCTCAAGCAGGGGTCGCGCCTGGTGGCCTCGCGTGCCCTGTTCGGCTCCTCGCTGACCATCTTCAACGACTACTTCGCTGGCTGGGGCATCCGCGTGGACTACGTGGACGGCCACGACAACGCGGACTGGGAGCGGGCGCTGTCGGACACCGCCGATGCCGTCTTCATCGAATCCCCCACCAACCCCATGCAGGATCTGGTGGACATCCCCTTTGTCGCGGCGCTGGCCAAGAAGGCCGAGGCGCTCCTGATCGTGGACAACGTCTTTGCCACGCCGCTGGGCCAGAAGCCCCTCGAACTGGGTGCCGATGCCGTGGTCTACTCGGCCACCAAGCACATCGACGGCCAGGGCCGGGTCTTGGGTGGCGCCGTGCTGGGAGGCAAGGACTACATCGAGCAGGTGCGCCTCATGGTGCGCACCATGGGCGCCACGATGTCCCCCTTCACCGCCTGGGTGCTGGGCAAGTCTCTCGAAACGCTCAGCGTGCGCGTCAAGGCGCAGGCGGCTGCGGCACTGGACCTGGCCGCATGGCTCGACGCCCACCCCAAGGTGGCCGTGACGCGCTACCCGCTGCTGCCCTCGCATCCGCAGTATGAACTGGCTCGTCAGCAGATGACCCTCGGCGGCACGCTCGTGACCATCGACCTCGCGCTGCCCGAGGGCACCGATCCTCATTCCGCGGAGGCCAAGGCGGTCGCGTTCCGCTTCATGGACGCCCTGCAGGTGATCGACATCGCCAACAACCTGGGCGATGCCAAGTCGATCGCGACGCACCCGGCCACCACCACGCATCGGCGTCTGGGCCCCGAGGGCCGCGCCGCCGTGGGCATGTGCGATGCGACTATCCGCCTGTCCATCGGTCTCGAAGACGTCGAGGACCTGCGCGAGGACCTGGCGCGGGCGCTCGACGCGATCTAGTCGAGGCTCTGCGCTTTCCCCCGCCACAGGAGTGGAGGGTGGGGGCTGCTCGAGCAGCCCCCACCCTCACTCAGCTCCGTGCTGGAGCGGTCAGCCCAGGGTCCAGCGCTGCGCGCCGGTCTGGTTGCACGTCCAGATCTGCAGCTTCTGGCCATCGTTGAACTGGCTGGAGGGCACGTCCAGGCACTTGCCCGACTGCGGGTTCCGCAGGGCCTGCGTAGCCGCGTCGTACACCCACTTCTGGGCGCCCGTGCCGTTGCATTGGTAGACCTGAACGGCAGTCCCATTCGCAGTCCCGCCGGCGCGGACGTCCAGACATGCGCCCAGCGCACGGATGGAGCCGTCGGCACTGCGGGTCCACGACTGCGCCGCGTTGCCCGAGCAGTTGACGATCTGCACCTGCGTCGAGTTGGCGGGGTTGGCCCAGGGGATGTCGACGCACATGTTGCGCCCGGCGACCTTGAGGGAACTGGTGCCCGCCGGCAGCGAGCCACCACCGCCGCCACCGCCTGACGAGTTGTCGTAGACCCGCACGTAGTCGATCTTCATCTGCTGCGGGAACTGGGTGCTCCCGTCCGGGTATCCCGGCCAGTCTCCGCCTACGGCGACGTTGAGGAGGATGTAGAACTGCTGGTCGAAGACCCACTGGCGTCCACCCAGGCTCGCCGGGGTGACCTCGTGGTACTTGTTGCCGTCGACGTACCAGGCGATGTATCCCGGCTTCCAGTCCACCGCGAAGGTGTGGTAGGTGTCGGCGAAGGACCAGTACTGCGGGTGGGTGTAGGTGCCGAGCAATCCGGCCCCACCGCTGTAGCCGGGACCGTGGATGGTGCCGTGAACCAGGTGAGGCTCGCGCCCGATGTTCTCCATGATGTCGATCTCACCCGACTGCGGCCAGCCCACCTGACCGATGTTTCCACCGAGCATCCAGAAGGCGGGCCAGATGCCTTGCCCGCGCGGGATCTGGATGCGTGCCTCGACGCGACCGTATTTGGGCAGGTACTTGCCCTGTGTGGTCAGACGCGCCGAGGTGTAGGTGCCATTGGCCTCACGGCGCGCCGTGATGACCAGATTGCCGCTGCCATCGAGCTGGGAGTTGGCGCGCGAGTTGGTGTAGTTCTGCCACTCGTTGTTGCCCCATCCCCAGTTGCCGAGGTCATAGCCCCACTTGGAGGAGTCGGGAGCCGAACCTGCGGGACCGTTGAATTCGTCCGACCAGATGATGTCGCCAGGTGCGGCGGCGGCGGGTGTTGAAGTGAAACCCACCGTCGCCACGAGGCCGCAAAGTGCTGCGGCAGCCAGCGCCAACGCGGCTTTGGCGTGCCTTGGTGGGGAGTCGGGCAGAGTCGTACTTCCTGCGTTAGTGACACGTGTCATGAGTTCTCCTACTGCGTCCATGAAGGACATGGTTTCGTGGTGTCCGCAAGGGACGCGGTGCTAGCGCGACGTTGCGCTAGATCCGTGCGCCGGTCGCGTCATTGCGCCGGCGATCTTCACCATACGCCGGAAAGTGAGAAAACGCATCAGGTGTGGATCGCGTCACTTCTCGACGCGATCTACCCACCGAGCGGACCCGTCCGCCGGGCGCGTGCCGCCCAGCGTCGGCCGACGCGCTCCACATCGATGGGATGCTCGAAGGCCCGGCTCACCCGCTCCGTGGTGAGCACATCCTGGACCGGACCCTGCGCCACGATCGCGCCATGCGCGATGAGGAGCGCGTGCGTGGTGGTCTCCGGGAGCTCCTCCAGGTGATGCGTCACCAGCACCGAGGTCAGCCCCGCATCCGCATTCGCCGCGGCATCGATGGTCTCCAGCAGCTGCTCCCGTGCGGCCACGTCGAGTCCCGTGGTCGGCTCGTCGAGCAGCAGCAGCGGCGGGTCCGATGCGAGCGCGCGCGCGATGAGGGTCCTCCCGCGCTCGCCATGAGACAGCACCTGCCACGGAGTGTCCGCGCGATCGGTCAAGCCCACCCGCGCCACCATCTTGCGCGCCCGCGCCACCTGCTGCGCCGTGGGGGACCACCGCATCGGCACCTCGATGGTCGAGGTGAGGCCCGTGAGCACCACCTGCGTGACCGTCAATGGCGAACCGAGCGGGTGGCGTGGGTTCACGTGACCGATGCGCCGACGCAGGGCCTGCATGTCGACTCGCCCCAGGCGCGCGCCCAGCACGTCCACCGTGCCCGAGGTGGGATGGGACTGGGCGCCGCACAGACCCAGGATGGTCGTCTTGCCCGCGCCATTGGGACCCAGCAACGCCCAGTGCTCTCCCCGGGAGACCGTGAATGTCACCCCGTCGAGAATCTGCGTGCTGCCGCGCCGGAAGGTGACGTCGCGCACCGCGATCACGGCATCGGCGCTGGGCGTCATGCCTCCAGCCTAGGCCCCCGGGATGGCGAAAGCCCCCGCCCGGATCACTCCGAGCGGGGGCTCCCCAGCGGTCTCGGGATCACGCCCGAGACATATGACTTACTGGGTCAGCGGGCCCAGGGTCGGGTCGTTCGCGTACACCTCGGCAGCGTTCTCCTTGGTGACGATGATCGGGTCGAGCAGGTACGAGGGGACGATCTTCACACCGTTGTCGTAGGACGTGGTGTTGTTGATCGGGATCTCGTTGCAGTTCTGCAGCTCGACCACGGACTTGATGGACTGGGCCACCAGGTCGCGGGTGTCCTTGTAGATCGTGGAGAACTGGACGCCCTCCATGATCAGCTTGACGGACTCGACCTCGGAGTCCTGACCGGTGATGACGGGGGTGTCAAGACCGGCCTGCGACACGGAGGTCAGCGCAGCGCGGGCCAGGGTGTCGTTGGGGGACAGGATGCCGTGCAGCTCGGTGCCGTCGGCGTAGGCGCTCACCAGGACGGTGTCCATGCGCTTCTGAGCGTTCTCAGCCTTCCAGCCCTGGGTGGCGACCTGCTCGAAAGAGGTCTGACCCGACACGACGGTCAGGGTGCCGTCGTCGATCTTGGGCTGGAGGATGTTCAGAGCGCCCTCGAAGAACGGCGTGGCGTTGGCGTCGTCGGGCGAGCCGGCGATGAGCTCGATGTTCCACGGGCCGTCACCCTTGCGCTCGGAGAGGCCCTGAAGCAGTGCCTCGCCCTGGAGCTGACCCACGCGGTAGTTGTCGAACGCGATGTACGCGTCGACAGCCTCGGTGTTCATGAGCAGACGGTCGTAGGCGATGACGCTCGCGCCGGAGGCGTGCGCGTCCTCGAGCTGGGAGCCCAGCTGCGAGCCGTCGATGGCGCCGACGATGACAACCTTGGCGCCGTTCTCCACCATGGCGGAGATCTGGTTCTGCTGCTCGGTCACACCCGAGTTGCCGAACTGCACGATGGGCTCGAAGCCCGCTTCCTTCAGGCCGTCGTTGAACAGCTGCTCAGCGAGCACCCAGTTCTCCGAGGTCTTCTGGGGCAGCGACACACCGATGACCGAACCCGCAGGGATGCACAGGGCGTCGCCGGTGGGCTGGGGTGCGTCGGAGGTGGTACCACCCGGCTCGTCGGCCGTGGAGCAGCCGGCGAGGAGGAGTGCACCGGTCGCAGCGAGGGCCAATGCCCCCGTGATCGACTTCTTCACTTGTCTTCCCTTTCTGTGGATGCGCTCTTCTTAGAGCGCTTGGTGGTCGTAGTGGCGGGAACCGCGATGGGTGCGGCCTCCTCCACGACGTCCTGCTGCGTAGCCGCTGGCACGGTGGCCAGTTCGGGCGCAGACACTTCATTGGCACTGGGGCTGAGCTTCTTGAACAGCATCCCCGTGATGGAGGGGCGGCCCTGCGTCTTGTTGTAGACGTCGAAGGCGACCGCAAGGAGGAGCACGAGGCCCTTGATCATCTGGGTGGCGTCGGAGCCGACACCCATGAGCTGGAGGCCGTTGTTGAGCGTCGCCATGACCAGACCACCGATGATGGAGCCCGTCACGGTGCCGATGCCGCCGGAGACCGCCGCGCCGCCGATGAACACCGCGGCGATCGCGTCGAGCTCCCACATGGTGCCGTCGAAGGGCCCCGAGGAGGTGGAGCGGCCGATGAAGACGATGCCCGACAGCGCGGCGAGCACCGACATGTTGGCCATCACAAAGAAGTACACGCGCTTGGTGGACACACCCGAGAGCGCGGCGGCCGCCTTGTTGCCGCCCACGGCGTAGATGTGGCGACCGGTCACGGTGCGCTGGGTGAGGATGTGGTAGCCGATGATGAGCAGCACCAGCAGCAGGCCGGGCACGGGGAACGAGGTGTTGGGACGGCCCGAGGCGTACTGGTACGTGAGGTAGCCGATCACCGCGATGAGCACGGCAACGCGAATGCTCACGATGAGGAAAGTGTCGGGCTGGGCGCCGATGCGAGCGGCACGCTTGCGCAGGCTGAACTCACGCCACACGACGAAGGCGATGGCCAGGAACCCCAGGATGAGCGTCGGCTCGTTGATCGTCTGGGTGTTGCCTGCGGCATCGGTCCACTTCAACAGGCCCCAGTCATTGAGGTAGCCGCCGCCGATCCACTGGATCTCCTTGGGGACCGCGACCGAGTTGGACTTGCCGATGAACTGGTTGAGGCCGCGGAAGAACATCATGCCCGCGAGGGTGGCGATGAAGCCCGGCACCCCGACGTAGGCGACCCACCATCCCTGCCAGGCACCGATGAGCAGACCCACGGCCAGGCCCACAATGATGCCAAGCCACCACGGGATGCCCCAGTCGCGGATGGTCATGGCCACGATGATGCCCACCACCGCGGCGACCGAGCCGACCGAGAGGTCGATGTGTCCCACCACGATGACCATCACCATGCCGATGGCCAGGATGAGCACGTAGGAGTTGCCGTTGATGAGGTTCATCAGGTTGCTCGAGGTGAGCACCTTGCCCGTGGTGATCTGGAAGAACCCGATCAGAGCGATCAGGGCGAACAGCATCGAAAACTGTCGAACGTCTCCGCCGAACAGGCTCTTCAAGGCTTTCATCGTTGAATGTCCTTCTACTTGTGATGGTGCCGTCAGGCGGCGGACGTGGTGGTCATGAGCCGCATGAGCGACTCCTGGGTGGCTTCTTCGCGCGTCAGCTCGCCGGTCACGGCGCCTTCGCACACGGTGTAGATGCGGTCGCAGATGCCCAGCAGCTCCGGCAGCTCCGAGGAGATGACCACCACGGCGCGGCCGGCATCGGCCAACTGCTGGATGAGCGTGTAGATCTCGTACTTCGCGCCCACATCGATGCCGCGCGTGGGCTCATCGAGGATGAGCAACTGGGGCTCGGTGAACATCCACTTGGCGAGCACCACCTTCTGCTGGTTGCCGCCGGAGAGCTTCACCACGCCCTCGTTGACGTCGGGGGTCTTGATGCGCAGCGACTTGCGGTAGCCCTCGGCGGCGGCGAGTTCCGCATCCTCGTCGATCAGACCCCGGCGGACGATGCGCTCCAGACGCGCGGCGACCACGGTTCTGCGAATGGTGTCGAGCAGGTTCACGCCATGCACCTTGCGGTCCTCGGGCACGTAGGCGAGCCCGGCGTCGATCGCGGCCGGCACGGAGTGCAGGTCTATGGGCTTGCCGTCGAGGTAGGCCTGGCCCGAGTGGTAGATGCCATAGGAGCGACCGAAGACGGAGCGGGCCAACTCGGTGCGTCCGGCGCCCATGACACCCGCGAAGCCCACGATCTCGCCGCGGCGCACCGTGAAGGAGGAGTTCTTGCAGATGAGGCGCCCGGGCAGAGTCGGATGCTCGACCACCCAGTCCTTGACCTCGAACAGCACGTCGCCGATGTTCGGGGTGTGCTCGGGAAAGCGCGAGTCGAGCGAACGGCCCACCATGCCGCGGATGATGCGGTCCTCGTCGAACTTGGTGCCGTCCTCGACCTCCAGGCGCTCCACCGTGATGCCGTCACGGATGATGGTCACGGCATCGGCGATCTCGGCGATCTCGTTGAGCTTGTGGCTGATCATGATCGAGGTGAGGCCCTTGCCCTTGAGGCCACGCAGCAGGTCCAGGAGGTTCTCGGAGTCGTCCTCGTTGAGCGCGGAGGTGGGCTCGTCCAGGATGAGCAGTCGCACGTCCTTGGACAGGGCCTTGGCGATCTCGATGAGCTGCTGCTGACCCACGCCGAGCGTCCTGACGGGAGTGCTGGGGTCCACGTCCAGGCCCACCCGCGCCAGCAGGTCGAGGGTGCGGACGCGTGCCTCCACCCAGTCGATGAGGCGGCCCTTGCCCACCACCTCGTTGCCCAGGAAGATGTTCTCGGTCACGGACAGCTCGGGGATGAGCGCGAGCTCCTGGTGGATGATGACGATGCCGGCCTTCTCGGAGGCCTTGAGGTCGCGGAACTCCACGACCTCGCCGTCGAGCACGATGTCGCCCTCGTAGGTGCCCGCGGGGTACACGCCGGAGAGCACCTTCATGAGGGTGGACTTGCCCGCACCGTTCTCCCCGCAGATGGCGTGGATCTCACCCGCATGCACCGTGAGGTCCACACGGTCGAGCGCCCGCACACCGGGAAACTCTTTCGTGATGTTCCGCATTTGCAGCTTCACATGAGTGGTGGCCACGTCATCTCCATCAACACGTCTTTGAGTTGGCAGGGGGCTCAACTAGGGAATCAAAGCCCTTCGACTGAGCACGCTATGCCCCCGGGAATCTTGGCGTCAAGTCTCGAAGGCTTGCGTAATCATTTTGTAACAAACGATGAACTCAACTGTCCTATTTTGTGCCGTATGTGGCATACTAGAGGCCCCCGTGCAGCGATCGAACCGGTCCTTAGCCGCCTTGGCCCACTCTTGACTTCGGCCTTCGAATCCATGAGCGCCGCCAAAAGTCCTTGAGTTTGAGAATCTCCGCCCCGTCTAGGCACCCCGTGCGCCAGGCATTAGGCTCATCCCTGTGGCAGCACAGAAGATGTCAGCGGGGTCGCAGACCGCCCTGCGCGAGGCCAACGCTGCCCGCATCCTCGACGCCGTGCAGCGCTTCGGATCTCTGACCCAGGTCGAACTGGTCGAGGCCACCAATCTCTCCGCGGCCACCGTTTCCACCATCGTCAAGCAGCTGCTCACCGCCGGCGCTATCGAAACCCGCACCACCACGCGCTCCGGTCGCCGCGCCCAACTGGTCACCCTCGCCCATGCCGAGGGGCTGCTCGTCGGCGTGCACATCGGCGTGCGCTCGGTACGCATCCTCATCTCCGACACCACCTTCACCCCCCTGTCCGACCAGTCCCTTCCGCTGCGCGCCGACCACCAGCACGACACCACGCTCGACCGCGTGGCCCTGCTCATCGTGGAAGAGGTCGAGAACCTGGGCTCCAGCATCGAGGAGGTGCTCGGCATCGGCGTGGGCCTGCCCGCCCCTGTCGATCCCGCCACCGGCCACATCGCGGCCCGCGGCCTGCTGCGCGGCTGGGAGGACGTGCCTGTCGCGGCACGGCTCGGGGGGCGCCTGCACCGGCCCGTGCAGGTCGACAAGGACGCCAACCTGGGTGCGATCGCCGAGGCGCGCTTCGGCGCGGGTCGCGGCTACTCCGACCTCCTGTACGTGCGTGCCTCCTTCACCACGGCCGTGGGCGCGATCGTGCGCGGCGAGGTGTATCGCGGCCCCCACGGCACCGCGGGCGAGATCGGCCACATCCAAGTGGACGCCCTCGGCCAGATCTGCCGCTGCGGCTCCCGCGGCTGCCTCGACACGGTGGTGGGCGCGCAGGCGCTCATCGACGCCCTGAGTGCGTCCATGGGGGCCGTGTCCCTGTCCGACGTGCTGCGCCTGGCGGGCGAAGGCGACCCCGGCTGCAGGCAGGTGCTGGCCGATGCCGGGGCC
Organism: uncultured Demequinaceae bacterium; assembly: GCA_964517615.1. Classification (GTDB taxonomy): domain Bacteria; phylum Actinomycetota; class Actinomycetes; order Actinomycetales; family Demequinaceae; genus Demequina. Next base: position 44,152 of record CAZFEH010000003.1, on the reverse strand, counting down.
ATCATCGGGCAGCACGTCGCCAATCTGGCGGTCGCGATGGACCCATCCCTGGTGATCGTGGGCGGGGAACTCGCCGATCCTCAGGGCATCCTCATCGAGCCCATCCGTGCCGCCATGGGACGGCGTGTCATCCTGAGCCGCGACGCTCCCATGGACGTGGTCACCGCCGAACTCGGGGATCGCTCGGAGGTGCTCGGCGCGCTCGCCGTGGCAGCCGACCATGCCCATGTGAATGCGGGGGTACGAGCATGACGCCCCGGCCTTCGCGTACCGTAAGCATCGTCCACAGAGAGGTGGCGAAGTGAGCGAACCATTGCTTCAACTGGCAGGCGTCACCAAGCGCTTCGGCGCGGTCGAGGCCGTCGTGGACTTCGACCTAGAACTCTTCGACCACGACGTGGTGGCACTCGTGGGCGACAACGCCGCGGGCAAGTCCACGGTGGCGCGCATGATCTCCGGCGCCTACGTGCCCGACTCTGGCCAGATGTGGCTCGACGGCGCCCCGCTCGACATCGACTCCACGGGAGACGCGGTGCGCAAGGGCATCGCCACCGTGTTCCAGAGCCTGGCCCTCGCAGACAACCTGGATGTCACCGCCAACATCTTCCTGGGGCGCGAACTCCTGGACGGCAAACTGCTCGCGGAAGAGCAGATGGAGAACCTTGCGCGGGGGTACCTCGCGCGCCTCAACGCCCGCATCCCGTCGCCGCGCACCACGCTCGGCGCACTGTCCGCGGGCCAGCGACAGTGCGTCGCGATCGCACGCACCCTGGTGGGCAACCCGCGCGTCATCGTGCTGGACGAGCCCACGGCCGCACTCTCCGTGTCACAGACCGCGGAGGTGCTCAGCTACATCCAGAGCCTGCGGGAACTGGGGCTCGGCGTCATCATCATCAGCCACAACCTCACCGACGTGCTGGCCGTGGCCGACCGCATCGAAGTGATCCGGCACGGCCGCAACAACGGCTCCTTCGAGGCCAGCCACACCCGCTACGAGGACATCCTGTCGGCCATCACCGGTTCGACGCGCTGGGAGCGCACGCCGCGCACCCGCGGCACCGGAGACAACCAAGGGTCCATGTGACATTTGGGCACCGTGTGACGCGCGCGAGCCGCAAAAACGCCCGAATATCGGACATCCACCCTTGGAAGTCTCGGGGCTAGGGCAGGGCTTCTGGCGGTGCCCACCAGTCGGCGGCCCCGAGCACCTCCCGCGCCACCTCGTCCCTGTCACGGCCGTCGTTGTCCACCACCGCATCGTCCACGCCGGCCGCCTCGATGCTCGCCGCCAGTTCGCCGGTGCGATCGCGCGCAAAGGACTCATAGAGGCCCTCCGGCTCCCGCTCCCGCAGCCGCGCCTGCCGCGTCTCCTCGCTCGCCTCCAGACGCACCACAGCGACCTGGCCCGGCCCGGCCACCCCAGCGGCGAAGGCTGAGGCATAGGCCTCCCGCCCCGCCGGATCCTCGATGGGCCGCGCCAGCAGGAACAGGCCGATGCCCCGCGCCCGATAGATCGGCGCCACCGCGGCGAGGTTGGCGAAGGCCAGGGACTCGTTGAAGCGGTCTGCGGCCGGAGCGGGCGACGCCTGACACAGCCAGTCGACATCGATCGCCGCCACGTGCGCACCGGCCTCGCTCAGCAGGTCGAAGGCCGCCGTCATGATCTCCGTCTTACCGGCCCCCATGGTGCCGTTGACCACGAGCACTCGCGCGGGCAGCTCCTTCGCGAAGCACACCGACCGCGGGTCCTCGCGATAGGGCCCGAAGTTGCCGATCCGGGTGTAGCCGATCACGTCGTACAGGCCCAGCGCCTCAGGCTGCGCGGTCCCGGTCTCCAGCACGATCCGCACCGCACCGGCGCGCCAGGCAGCCCGCTCCAAGGCACCCATGATGACGCGCGAGTGGCCATGGCCACGATGCTCGGGCCGCACGTACAGGCGCTTGAGTTCCACCGCGCCGACGCCCGTGTCGTAGGGACTCCAGCGGGCCAGCCCCGTGCCGATGGGCTCACCCGCGCCGTCGAGCGCGAGCAGGGACACCAGCAGATCGCCCGGTGGCATGGTGGCGGCGAAGTCGGCCTCCGCGTCGTCTTCGCCCCCGTAGCGGACGCGAAGCTCCTCCTGCTGCTCCCGCCAGAGTGCGAGCGCGCGCGGATCATCCAGGCTGACCGAGACGAGAGTGATCACCCCTCCAGGCTAGGCCCGGTGCCGGAATGCCCTCGCGCGCCTCGCTGTTGCGCACACCATGAAGAAGATGGGTTTTCTGTCCTTCGGCTGGCACAGTTCTGCCCCCGGCTCGCAGGTGCGCACCGCGCAGGAAGGCCTGCTCGACACCGTGCGTCTAGCCGAGGCCGCGGAGGACGCCGGGCTGGATGGCGCGTGGATTCGCGTGCACCACTGGGAGCAGAACCTCTCCTCGCCGTTCCCCCTCTTGACCGCGATGGGCATGCGGACCTCGCGCATCGAACTGGGCACGGGGGTCGTCAACATGCGCTACGAGAATCCCCTCTACATGGCGGAGCTGGCCGCTACCGCGGACCTCCTGGTGGGCGGCCGGCTGCAACTGGGAGTCTCGCGCGGCTCACCCGAGCAGGCACTCGATGGTCCGGCGGAGTTCGGCTATCCCCTGCCTGCGGGGACGCTGCCGGTGGAGGACGCCGCGCAGCGGATCGCGCAGTTCCGTCGAGCGATCTCGGGCGAGGGCATCGCCGAGCCCGGACCCTCGGCCCACGTGCTTCCCGGACAGAAACTGCCCGTCCAGCCGCAGTCACCCGGCTTGGCGCAGCGGGTCTGGTACGGCGCGGGCAACACCGAGTCGGCCCGGCGCGTGGGCGAGTTGGGCATGCACCTCATGTCCTCCACGCTCGTGCTGGAGGCCACCGGTGAGCCGCTCGGCGTGGTGCAGGCACGGCAGATCGAGGCGTTCCGCGAGGCATGGCTGGAGGCGGGACACGTCGGGGAGCCGCGCGTGTCCGTGTCGCGCTCGATCATGCCCATCGTGGACGATCTCAGCCGCGCCTACTTCAGCCCTTACCTGGAGAAGGAGCGCATGGGCGGCAACCTCGACCAGATCGGCGAGATCGACAACACGGTGTCCACCTTCGGCAAGACCTACGTGGGTGAGCCGGACAAGATCCTCGCCGAACTGCGCGAGGACGATGCCGTCATGACGGCCGACACCATCCTGGTCACCGTGCCCAACCAGCTGGGCGCGGACTTCAACCACACCTCGTTCCAGGCGCTCGCAGGGATCAGGGACGCGCTGGGATAAGGCCCGCCACCGGCCTCGGCGCCTCCAGGCCTCGCGCCCCAGCGCGCCGTGCTCACTCAGGATGGAACGATGGGGCCTATGGACTCTGCTGACCCGCACGTGCAGATCCGCCCCTACGAGCGGGCGGACGCCGCCAGCACCTTGGCCATCTTCACCGCGGCGATCACCCAGACCGCGGCGGCCGACTACTCGCCGGAGCAGGTACAGGCCTGGGCGCTGCCCGGGCACAAGGATTCCGAGACCTGGAACCGGGAGATGTGCGAGCGACACAGCCTCGTTGCCACCGTGAACGGCGACGTGGCCGGCTTCTCCGACGTCGCCCCCGACGGATACGTGGACATGATGTTCGTCTCTCCCCAGCATCAACGGCAGGGGATTGCCCACAGGCTTCTGGGGGAGATCGAGACTGAGGCAAGACGGCTCGGCGCCACCGCACTGTACGCCGATGTCAGCATCACGGCCCGCCCGTTCTTTGAGCGCCACGGCTTCATCGTCGAAAGCGAGCAGCATCCGGTCAGGCATGGGGTGCAGCTGGTGAACTTCCGGATGCGCAAGCCACTGCCCTGAACGACGCAGGGGCCCGGCTGAGTGCGGATTCAGAGATCGCGATAAACCTGACGACGGTGCTCGGCGGCCACGACAAGCACGAGCAGCACGTCGTCCTCAATCGAGACGAGCAGCCGATAGTCGCCGACGCGATACCGCCAGAACGGCTCACCCACCAAGGCGCGGCCCTGCGATCGCGGTGCCTCACGGTCGAGCGTGTCCTTAAGGAATCGCTCGATGCGCTCTCTCGCGGGCCGGTCGAGTTTGGCGATCTGCTTGAGGGCTCTGGGCGTCACCTGCACCCGATAGCTCACTCGCCCAGTTCTCCGAAGTCGATCGTGTCGACGTCAAACGCCGCTTCGTCAGAGTCTCGAAACTCGGCGAGCGCGTCCTTGGCGAGAAAGTAGTCCTCCCAGTCGTCAAGGAACTCCTGGATGGCCTCACTCGCGTAGAAGGCCTTACTGCGGCCGGTGCGAGCCGCTAGCGCCTCGAGGCGCTGATCTAGCACCTCGTCGAGCCTCATGTTGAACTGCCTGGTCGCCATCACGGCCTCCTCACACCCACTCTAGCGGTATACAAGTATAACTCGATGGGTGAGCGACGACGGATGCCCGAAAGAATCTGTTTGGCCTCATCCAACAGGTCAACCACGACCACGCCCCGGTCGAGGTCGTCTCCAAGCACGGCGAGTTCGAGGC
>CAZFEH010000003.1:0-39538 GCA_964517615.1 uncultured Demequinaceae bacterium | reverse complement strand
AAACATTGACCGGAACGTGCGAATACGCAGAGAACGGCGGGGAGGCGGAACCGACAAGGGATCGCACCGCCCCACAGTGACGGGGCGGCCCTACGCACCCACGAGCGTAGCGATGGCCGAGGTGAAGAAGGTCAGGCCGTCGGTCCCCTGGCGTCCGCTCTCACGCGAGTCCGGGCCAAAGCCCACCTCCACGGCATGCTCGGGATGCGGCATGAGGCCGACCACGTTGCCCGCGGCATTCGAGATGCCGGCGATGTCGCGGCGCGAGCCATTGGGGTTGACGTCCACGTAGCGGAACACCACGCGCCCCTCGGCCTCCAGCTCATCCAGTGTGCGCTCGTCGGCCACATACTGGCCGTCCTGATTCTTGAGCGGCACCACGATCTCCTGGCCCTGCTCATACTCGGAGGTCCAGGCCGTCCGGTTGTTCTCCACGCGCAGGGTCTGGTCGCGGCAGATGAAGGCGCGGTGGTCGTTCTTGATCATCGAACCCGGCAGCAGATGCACCTCGGTGAGCACCTGGAATCCGTTGCAGATGCCCAGCACCGGCATGCCGCCCTTCGCCGCATCCACCACGGACTCCATGATGGGCGCGAAGCGGGCGATGGCCCCCGCCCTCAGGTAGTCGCCATAGGAGAAGCCGCCGGGCAGCACCACGGCGTCCACGCCGTGCAGATCCGCGTCGCCGTGCCACAACGACACCGCTTCGGCACCGGCGAGGGTCACCGCGCGGGAGGCATCCCGGTCGTCGAGCGTGCCGGGGAACGTCACCACGCCGATGCGGGCGGTCACTTCAGCAGATCCTTCACCTCGGCCGGGGCGGCGTGGGCGTGACCGTGGCCGCCCCCGTGACCATGGCCACCGCATCCGCACCCGGCGCCGACGACCTTGACCTGGACCACGTCCTCGATCACCGGATTGCTCAGCACCGAGACCGCCGCCTCCTTGATCTTGGCGAGCAGCTCGTCGGTGACCTCCCCGTCCACGGTGAGTTCAAAGCGCTTGCCCTGGCGCACCTGCGCCACGCCGTCGTAGCCCAGGCGGGCGAGGGCTGCGCCCACCGCCTTGCCCTGGGGGTCCAGGATCTCGGGCTTGGGCATCACGGAAACGAGGATGGTGGCCATGCCCAAATCCTATCGGGCCTGAGCCGGGGCCGGGTCAGGCGCGGCTGGCACCCCCGTGAGGTCATGGGGTCGGCGTCAGCACACCCAGGTGTAGGTGAGGGGACGCCCGGTGAGCCACGTGGAGATGTCGCCGCTGTCGGACTCCCAGTAGCCCATACGACCTCCGTCGTACAGCACGAGCGTGCCCGTATCGTCTCCCGGCCCCGGTGCCACCACGGCTGGAACGAAGGCCACCGTCGCCACCTGGGGCGAACCGTCGGCGTCCACCCCGGCGTCGGCGTCCACCCCGGCATCGGCCGCGGGCACGAACCCTGCGGCCACCGCATCGGCGAGGGGGTGCTCCGGGAAGCCCGCCTCGGGGCGCGGGCGGAAGGGATAGTAGGTGCCCACATCGCCCGTGAGGACCTCGTTGCCGCATGCCGGGTAATAGGGGACGTCGTAGTGCACGGCGACGATCTCCGCGGGTGCCGTGGCGCGCCGAGCGAAGGCATCGGGCGTGACCGACGCGCATCCGGCGAGCGTCACGGTGATCAGGGCGACGAGCGCCGCCCGCGGCAGAAGCCTCATGTCACCTCAACGCCTGAGCGAGCGCGATCGTTGGGCCGACGCGGTGCGCTCAGGAGCATGCGAGACGGTCGTAGGCCTCCAGGTAGCGCTGGCGCGTGCGCTCGACCACCTCGTCGGGCAGCGGCGGGGGTGGGGTGTCGCCGTGCCGATCCCAGCCGGAGGCAGGGGAGCTCAGCCAGTCGCGCACGTACTGCTTGTCGTAGGAGGGCTGTGCGCGGCCCGGCTCCCAGGTGTCTGCGGGCCAGAAGCGCGAGGAGTCGGGGGTGAGCACCTCGTCGCCGATGAGGATCGCACCGGTGGCGTCACGGCCGAACTCGAACTTGGTGTCCGCGAGGATGATGCCGCGCTCGGCCGCGAGCTCATGGGCACGGGAGTAGACGCGCAGGGTGAGGTCGCGCAGGGTCTCGGCATCCTCGGCCCCGATCAGGCCAGCCACCGCGTCAAAACTGACGTTCTCGTCGTGCTCGCCCACCTCCGCCTTGGTGGCCGGAGTGAAGATGGGGTGCGGCAGGCGCGAGCCGTCCACGAGCCCTACGGGCAGCGGCACGCCACACACCTCGCCCGCTGCTCGATACTCGACCAGCCCAGAGCCGGTCAGGTAACCGCGGGCCACGCATTCCACGGGGAACATGGCGAGGCGACGGCACACCATCGCGCGGCCCACCACGGCATCGGGCACGGGGGCCTCGACCGTGTGATTGGGGACGATGTCACGGATCTGGTCGAACCACCACAGGCTCAGGGCCGTGAGGATGGCGCCCTTGCCGGGGATCTCGGTGGGCAGCACCCAGTCGAAGGCGCTGATGCGGTCGGAGGCGACCACGAGCACCACGTCCCCACGGGGATGCGGCTCCACGGGCTCGTAGAGGTCGCGCACCTTGCCGGAGTAGATGTGGCGCCAGCCGGGCAATTCCGGCGCGGTGGGCGCGGTGGCGTGGCCAGGCATCAGGCGACCACCTGCGAGGCGCTCAGCGCAATGTCGCTGCGGTGATGCGACCCCGCCAGGCCGATGCGGGCGATGCCGGTGTAGGCCCGCTCACGGGCATCGGCGAGCGAGGCGGCGCGGGCCACCACGGACAGCACGCGACCACCCGCGGACACGAGCGTCCCCTCAGCGTCGAGCGCCGTGCCCGCGTGAAGCACGTGGACGCCCTCGACCTGCTCCGCCTCGTCGAGTCCCGTGATGGGGTCGCCCTTGGCGGGCTCGGCGGGATAGCCGGCCGCGGCGATGACCACGGTGACCGAGGCATCGTCGCTCCATTGCAGCGGGGGCAGGCCGTCCAGGCGACCCTCGGCGGCGGCGAGCAGCACTCCGGCGAGCGGGGTGTCGAGGCGGGCGAGCACGGACTGCGTCTCGGGGTCGCCAAAGCGGGCGTTGAACTCCACCACGCGCGTGCCCTTCGAGGTGAGCGCGAGACCGCAGTAGAGGACGCCGATGAACGGCATCCCGCGCCGGGCCATCTCGTCGATGGTGGGCTGGGCGACGGTGGTCAGCACCTCGGCGACCAGGCCGGGCGGGGCCCACGGCAGCGGGCTGTAGGCGCCCATGCCGCCGGTGTTGAGGCCTTCGTCGCCGTCATAGGCGCGCTTGAAGTCCTGGGCGGGCTGGAGCGGGATCACGCTCGTGCCGTCGCTGAGGCAGAACAGGCTCACCTCGGGACCGTCCAGGAAGTCCTCGACCACCACGGCGCCGCCGGCGGCGAGGATCGCGTTGCCGTGAGCTAGGGCCTCGGCGTGGTCGCTCGTGACCACCACGCCCTTGCCCGCGGCCAGGCCGTCGTCCTTGACCACATGGGGGGCGCCGAACTCGGCGAGGGCCGCCGCCAGGTCCGACGCGGTGTGGCAGGTGCGGCTCGCAGCGGTGGGCACGCCCGCCGCCTCCATGATCTCCTTGGCAAAGGCCTTGGAGCCTTCCAGCATGGCCGCGCGGCCCGAGGGGCCGAAGACCGGGATGCCCGCGGCACGCACGGCATCGGCCACACCCGCGACCAGGGGGGCCTCCGGGCCCACGACCACGAGGTCCGCTCCCAGCCCGGTGGCGAGCGCGGCCACGGCGGCGCCGTCGAGCGGGTCCACGGCGTGGAGCGTGGCGAGGCGGCCGATGCCGGGGTTGCCGGGGGCCGCATGGAGTGCGGTCACGCTGGGGTCGAGGCTGAGCGAGCGGGCCAGGGCGTGCTCGCGCGCGCCGGTGCCGATGAGCAGGACGATCACGCGTGCGAGTCTACCCAGCCAGGCAGCTCGCCCCTCCCCCGTGCGGCGGGAAAGTGCCCCCGTAGGGTCACTTCGCGCGAGACTGCGATGGGTAAGTGCTCAGCCTCCCGGCCGCTCCTGGGCTACAGCGCGCCGAGAACCGCGCCGGCCACGGTCAGGCCCACCAGGAAGTAGCCGATGTGCAGCAGCAGAATGGTGCGGGACTTGCCCTCGGCCTGGAACAACTGCACCTGCGCAGCGCTCACCAGAACGCCGGCCACCAAGCCGCCGAGGGCACCGTGCCCCACCGTGACGTCACCCAGCAGGAACGCGAGCGCCACGACCATCACCACGGCAGCCAGGAACTGCCACAGGAAGAAGGTGGGCGCCGGGTCCTGGTCTCCGTCCTGAGGTGTAGCGGAGATGCCCAGCTCCTTGCGATACAGCTTGGAGAAAGCCGCCCCGTACCACAGCGCGGAGAAGACGAAAATGGCGACGGCGGCGACGGCGACACCCACCCAGGAGATATCACTCATGGAGGCATCGTGCCCTTACGGCGGGTGGGCCGTCAATGGCGGTGGGCACTATCCCCCGCACGGGGAGGGGCGGGGGTCAGCCCCGGGCGTGGAGCAGGTCGTGGATCTGGATGATCTCGTCGCGGCCCGGCCCCACCCCGATGGTCGAGATGCGGCAGGCGCTCAGCTGCTCCACCGCTGTGACGTAGGCACGCGCATTCGCGGGCAGGTCCTCCAGCGTGCGCGCGCCCGAGATGTCCTCATCCCAGCCGGGGAAGGTCTCATAGATGGGCTTCGCGGAGGCAAAGACGGCCTGGTCCAGGGGCAGCTCGTCGTGCCGCACACCGTCCACCTCGTAGGCGACGCACACGGGAATCTGCTCGATGCCCGTAAGGACGTCCAGCTTGGTGAGCACGATGTCGGTGAGCCCATTGATGCGCGTCGCAAACCGCGTGATGACCGAGTCATACCAGCCGCAGCGGCGCGGGCGCCCGGTGGTGGTGCCGAACTCGTGGCCCACGTCCCGTAGCCGGTCACCCCACTCGTCGAGCAGTTCGGTGGGGAACGGCCCCTCACCCACGCGTGTGGTGTACGCCTTCGCGATGCCGATCACCGAGTCGATGCGAGTGGGTCCCACGCCGGAACCCGTGCAGGCGCCGCCGGCCGTCGCGGACGACGACGTCACGAAGGGGTAGGTGCCGTGGTCCACGTCGAGCATGGTCGCCTGGCCGCCTTCGAACAGCACGGTCTTGCCGGCATCGAGCGCGGTGTTGAGCACCAGGGAGGTGTCGGTCACATGCGGCGCGAGGCGGTCACGGAACTCGAGCAGCTCATCGGCCACCTCGTCCACCGTGATGGCACGCCGGTTGTAGACCTTGACCAGCAGGTGGTTCTTGGTGACCAGGGCGCCCTCGATCTTGTCGCGCAGCACCTGCTCGTCGAACAGGTCGCCCACCCGCAGCCCTACGCGGTTGATCTTGTCCGCGTACGTGGGGCCGATGCCCCGGCCGGTGGTGCCGATCTTCCGCGACCCCAGGAAGCGCTCGGTGACGTTGTCAAGCGTGCGCGAGTACGGCGCGATGAGGTGCGCCGCGTTGGACACGAGCAGGTCCGAGGTGTCTACGCCGCGTGCGTCGAGGCCCTCGATCTCCTGGAACAGCACCCGCAGGTCCACCACCACGCCATTGCCGATGACGGGGGTGCAGCCGGGCGTGAGGATGCCGGAGGGCAGCAGGTGCAGGGCGAATTTCTGGTCGCCGATGACCACCGTGTGGCCGGCGTTGTTGCCGCCGTTGAACTTCACCACGTAGTCCACGCGGGAACCGAGCAAGTCGGTGGCCTTGCCCTTGCCTTCGTCGCCCCACTGGGCGCCGACGATCACTGCTGCGGGCATCTCAGCCCTCCTCTATACGTGCGGAAGCCCCCGTAGTCTATCGACCACGGGGGCTTGCCGCATGATCGGATATCTAGATCTTCTTGCCGGCCGAGCCGAGCTGCTGGCAGGCCTCGACCACGCGCGCGGCCATGCCGGCCTCGGCGGCCTTGCCCCACACGCGGGGGTCGTACTGCTTCTTGTTGCCGATCTCGCCGTCGACCTTGAGCACGCCGTCGTAGTTCTTCAGCATGAAGTCCGCCACGGGGCGGGTGTAGGCGTACTGGGTGTCGGTGTCGATGTTCATCTTGATGACACCGTGCGACACGGCGACAGCGATCTCCTCGGCGGTGGAACCGGAACCGCCGTGGAACACCAGGTCGAAGGGCTTGTCCTTGCCCACCTTGGCGCCCACCTCGGCCTGAATCTCACCCAGGAGCTCGGGGCGCAGCTTCACGGCACCCGGCTTGTACACGCCGTGCACGTTGCCGAAGGTCAGGGCGGTCAGGTAGCGGCCACGCTCGCCCGTGCCCAGGATTTCGACCGTCTTCAGGCCATCCTCGGGAGTCGTGTACAGCTTCTCGTTGATCTCGGCGGCGTGTCCGTCCTCCTCGCCACCGACCACGCCGATCTCGATCTCGAGAATCGTCTTGGCGGCCTGCGAGAGCTCCAGGAGCTCCTCGGCGAGCGCGAGGTTCTGGTCCAGCGGCACCGACGAGCCGTCCCACATGTGCGAGTTGAAGATCGGCTCCAGGCCCATCTTCACGCGCTCGGTCGAGGCGGCCAGGAGGGGGCGCAGCCAGTTGTCCACGTAGTCCTTGTGGCAGTGGTCGGTGTGCAGCGCGATGGTCACGCCGTAGGCGTGGGCCACCTCGCGAGCGTAGGCGGCGAGCGCGAGCGAGCCGATCACCTGGTCCTTGATGGTGGAGCCGGAGGCGTACTGGCCACCGCCCACGGACACCTGGATGATGCCGTCGGACTCAGCCTCGGCAAAACCCTGGATGGCGGCGGTCACCGTCGAGGATGAGGTGATGTTGATCGCGGGGAATGCGTAGCCGCCGGACTTGGCGGCGTCGAGCATCGCGTTGTAGGTCTCGTGGGTGGCGATGGCCATGGTGATCTCCTGTGAATGATCGATGGGAACCGCTGTCCATTGTGTCAGAAACCCGGGCGCCGTGGCGGCGGGCTTTGGTCCCCGGTCAGTGTCCTGCGGCGATGTCCCCGTGCGCCCGCACCCAGGCGTGCATGGCGATGGCGGCCGCGGCCCCGGCATTGATGGAGCGGGTGGAGCCGTACTGCGCGATGGCGAGCACGGCATCGGCGGCATCCCGCACCTCCTGAGACACGCCCACGCTCTCCTGGCCGAACACGAGCACACAGGCACGCGGCAACTCGTAGGTCTCCAGCGGGACCGAACCGGGGAGGTTGTCCACGGCCAGCACGGCCAGTCCCTCGTCGCGCGCCCAGGCCACGAAGTCCGCCACACTCGCGTGATGGCGCACGTGCTGGTATCGGTCCGTCACCATGGCGCCGCGCCGGTTCCAGCGCCGCCGCCCCACGATGTGCACCTCACGCGCCGCGAAGGCGTTGGCGGTGCGCACCACCGAGCCGATGTTGAAGTCGTGCTGCCAGTTCTCGATGGCCACGTGGAACTCATGGCGCCGCGCGTCGAGATCCGCCACGATGGCCTCCATCGTCCAGTAGCGGTAGCGATCCACCACGTTGCGGCTGTCGCCATGGGCCAGCAGGTCTGGGTCCAGGCGCGGGTCGTCGGGCCACGGCCCCACCCACGGGCCGACACCCACCTCGGGCACGTCGTCGGAGGTGACGCCGATGCCGGTCCCGGCATCGTCCCTGCCCATGCGTTCGGTATCCACTCACGTAGGCTAGCGGCGTGATCCCCACGCTCGCCCCCCTGCTGGGCCCGGACTGGCTTTCGGCACCCACCATGATCGAAGGCTTCATCGAACGCTTCGGCACGTGGGCGATGGTCGCGATCTGCGTGGTCATCATCATCGAGACGGGACTGCTGTTCCCGTTCCTGCCCGGGGACTCGCTGCTGTTCACGGTGGGTCTGTTCATCGGCACCGGCGCGCTGGGTGTCCCGCTGTGGGTCGCCTGCCTCGCGATGTTCATCGCGGCGTTCGTGGGGGACCAGATCGGCTACATGATCGGCCACAAGGCGGGTCCCAAGATCTTCAACCGGCCCGACTCCCGCTTCTTCAAGCAGGAGTACATCGACCAGACCCATGCGTTCTTCGAGAAGTACGGCGGGCCGGCCATCATCCTGGCGCGGTTCGTCCCCTTCGTGCGCACCTACATTCCCGTGGCCGCCGGGGTGGGCAAGATGAACTACCTGCACTTTGCCAGGTACAACGTGATCGGCGCGCTGCTGTGGGCTGTGGGCGTGACCCTGCTGGGCTACTGGCTGGGCAACTTCGCCCTGGTGCGGGACAACATCGAGGTGGCGCTCATCCTGGTCGTGCTCGTCTCGCTGCTTCCGATCCTGGTGGAGTACCTCAAGAAGCGCGCCCAGGACAAGAGGGCTGCGACCGAGCCTGCTGCCGAATAGGCCAGGAACAGCCCGACACGCGGCAACCCCACACGCGCCGCCCCCACCTGCCCGGCCTCCCCCACCCGCCGTTTTCGCCTCCTCCCGCCTCCCCCCAACCGCCGTTTTCTGCGAATCCGCAGAGAATGTTCGATTCCGAGTCGAACTTTCACTGTTTCTTGCGAATCCGCAGAAAACGGCGGAGAGGGGAGCCGGGATACCGGCGGGAGAGGACGGGGTCCCGACGGGAGAGAGACGGAGCGGCGGCCCGCCCCCTGCTACTTGACTACTTGCCCAGCGCCTTGGCCTTGAGGGCGGCGAACTCGTCCTGGGTGATGGCACCGCGATCCAGCAACTCCGATGCTGCCTTGATCTCGGCTGCGGGCCCTGCCGCCTCGCCCACCAGGCCACGCGCATACTCGACCTGAGCGTCACGCACGCGCTGCGCCTGCTCGATGTCGCGACGAGACATGCCCGCGCCCCGGACGATGAGGTAGATCAGCGAGCCGATGACCGGGAACACAATCACAAAAAGCAACCAGAAGACCTTGCCGATGAAGCCAAGGCCTGAGTCGCGGAAGATGTCGCCGATGATCCGCACCACCAGGAAGATGAAGGCGATGAAGACCATGATCCACAGCGTGAACAGCAACACGTCGACGAAGTTGCTGAGAAATTCTGACATGAGGTACTCCTGACGGAAGACGCCCATCAACGGGACTCATTGCGGGTCAGTCACCACACTAGTGGCAGCACCCTTCTCACCGCGGGGCACGGCACAGCCTCGCCGGGAGTACGGCGCCGACTAGAACTCGACCGTGGGTGCCTGACGCACCGCCGCGTCGGCCACCTCGAAGTACTCGGCCCGCTGGAAGCCGAACATGTTGGCCACAAGGAGCGTGGGAAAGGTCTCGATCTTGGTGTTCAGCGTGCGCACGTTCGCGTTGTAGAAGCGCCGCCCGGCCGCCACCCGGTCCTCGGTATTGGTGAGCTCATTCTGCAGCTCCATGAACTGCGGGCTGGCCTGCAGCTGCGGATAGTTCTCCGACAGCGCGAACAACCGGTTGAGGGCCTGCACCAGCACGCCTTCGGTCTCGGCCTGCGCGGCCGGTGACTGCCCGGGGACCACAGCCGCGGTGCGAGCAGCGGTCACCGCTTCGAGCGTCTCACGCTCGTGGGCGGCGTAACCCTTGACGGTCTCCACCAGGTTGGGAATGAGGTCGTGGCGACGCTGCAGTTCCACATCGATCTGACGCCACGACTCCTCGATGAGGTTGCGCAGACGCACCAGCACGTTGTACTGGGACACACCCCAGATCAGGGCGATCGCGGCCACGACGACGATGAAGCCAATCAGGATTTCCACAGGTATTCCTCTCCGAGGAGCGTTGGTGAATCCGACTCTAGTACTCCGCGCGGCGACGCGACCAGCGATGCCGGTCCGCGCATCGGGCACCGTCCCCACGCGGGCTAGAAGAACAGTGCGAAGATGTCGAAGCCGTCGTCATCTCCCGGACGCCTTCCCGTCGCCGCGGGACCAGGGTCGAGGCCCGTGGCCTTGCCCGTGGACAGTGCGCCGGGGGTGCGCGCCCACTCCGGCGCGCTGTGTGGAATGGGGCGCTCCCATCCCGCGTAGTACCGTTCCTCACTGAGGCGATAGTCGATCACCACGTGCCGCGGAATGCGACGGGCGAGCGCCGCGAGCGCAGCGACCTTCCTGGTGAGCTTCTCCGTGCCCTGCCGGCCCGCCTGCCAGCACAGGAGCGCAGAGCCCTCGATGCGGATCGCGAGCTCGGCCACATCGGGCTCCAGGAGCCGCGCCACCATGCGCGGCGTGAGCACCGCATGGGCGTAGCGCGGATCGTCGCAGACGACCCGCCAATGCTCATTGAAGGCGTGAGACTCCACGTCGATGTCGCCGCGGCCCAGCTGGCGGGCAAAGCGGCTGGCCAAGGTCTCGGGCACGAACTCGATGCCGGGAAGCGAGACGGGGAGCTCGACGAGCGTCACCTGGAACACCTGGTCCGTCATCCCCGCGGTGGTCTCCTCCTGGGTGTGAAAGAGATGCGTGAAGGTCACCCAGGAGACGCCTTCCAACGTGCCCGAGAGCACGTCGCGCTGCAGTCGGTCATACCCGGCACCAAAGGGGAACCTCGTGAAGCGCCGGGAATAGCGCCGGGTCTCGTCCTCGAAGCGCGCGCCGATGGCGGCAGCGAAGTCGATCATCTGCTTGCGGTGATGGCTGTGGTGAAAGTAGTCGACAAACCAGGCCACGACGCCCGCGAGCATCATGAGACCCGCGACTCCCATCGTCCACATCGGCGGAGCCGCCCGCACATACAGCACCAGCACGATGTACACCAGGCCACCCGCGCCCGCCAATGCGGCGGCGTTGCGCAGGCTGATCCGGTGCATGGGTCTACTCCAGGCCCAGATCTGCGCGGTCGAACAGCCACAGGTACGGCAGGCCCTCGGCCTCGATCCGCTCACGTGCGCCGGTGTCGCGGTCCACGATCACCGCCACCGCCACCACATGGGCGCCCGCCTCGCGCAGCGCCTCCACCGCCGTCATCACCGAGCCTCCGGTGGTAGACGTGTCCTCGACGGCCACCACGGTGCGGCCCGCAACATCGGGGCCCTCGATGCGCCGTTGCAGGCCGTGGGCCTTGGACTCCTTGCGCACCACGAAGGCATCCAGGTCCAGGCCGCGTGCGGCGGCGGCATGCAGGACGGCCGTCGCCACCGGGTCGGCGCCCAAGGTCAGCCCGCCCACGGCATCCACGTCGGCGGGTCCGAAGCCCGCCTCCTCCAGGGCGTCCAGGAGCAGGTGGCCGATGAGCGGAGCGGCGCGGTGGTGCAGGGTCACCCGGCGCAGGTCCACGTAGTAGTCGGCTTCCTTGCCCGATGCCAGGGTCACCTTGCCGCGGACCACGGCCAGGTCGCTGATGAGATCGCGAAGCTGCTCACGGGGAGTTGCAGAAGTCATGAGGCGAGCCTAGCGGGCCGTGCGGAATGCGGGACCTACAGGCGCACACCCCGCGACGCGGCGCGCACCCAGGCACGCGGCGCCACCCGCGCCACACCGGCGACCATGCCGTAGCGCAGCGAGGGCGTGACGAGCACCTGCTTGCGCCGCACCGCGGCGAGCGCGGCGGCCACCACCTGGTCAGCCTGAAGCCACGCCAGATCAGGGAGGCGGTCATAGGAATCGATGCCCGCGCTGTCGTGGAAGCGCGTGTGCGTCAGGCCCGGCAGCACCGCGGTGGCCGTCACCCCCGTGCCTCGCAGCTCGATGGACAGCCCCTCGGTGAATGCCGTCAACCATGCCTTGTGCGCGGAGTAGGTGCCGGAGCCGAGCCAGCTGGCGACCGACGAGACATTGAGCACCGCCCCACGCCGCCGGGTGCGCATCGCGCCCACCGCGGCATGCGTGACGACCATCACCGCGCGCACCATGACATCGAGCGCCGCCAGCTCGGACTCGATGCTGTTGTCGATGAAGCGCTTGCCCTGCCCCAAGCCGGCATTGTTGATGAGCAGGTCAATGGGACGGTCCAGATCCGCAACCCGCGTCGCAACGCGGGCCACGTCCGCGGGAACGGTGAGGTCCGCCACGAGCACCTCGACCTCCACGCCCGTCGCCCCCCGGATGAGCCGTGCCGTGCGCTCGAGCCTGTCTTGGGACCGCGCCACGAGCACCAGATTGCGCCGCGCCGTGGCCAGCTGCCATGCGAACTCCTCGCCCAGACCGGAGCTTGCCCCCGTGATCAACACCGTTGCCATGACTCCAGGCTACGCGCCACGCCCGGCCCCACCGGCGTCGGCCATTCCCAGGGACGTGCCCACCCGGTAGCGTGTGGTCATGCGCCTAGCGACCTGGAATGTGAACTCCTTGCGAGCACGGCTGGACCGGGTGGTGGACTACCTGGTGCGCGAGGAGATCGACGTGCTCGCCATGCAGGAGATCAAGTGCAAGCCCGAGCAGGTGCCGCTCGCCCCCTTCCTTGAAGCCGGCTACGAGGTCGCGGCACATGGGCTCAACCAATGGAATGGCGTCGCGATCGCGTCGCGCCGTGGTCTTGCCGATGTGCGCACCGGGTTTCCGGGTCAACCCGCCTTCGGCAAGCCGGGGCAGGATCCGGTGGTCGAGGCCCGGGCCGTGGGCGCCACGTGCGATGGCGTGCAGGTGTGGAGCCTCTACGTGCCCAATGGACGCGGCCTGGCCGATCCGCACTACGCCTACAAGCTGGAGTTCCTCTCCGCGCTGCGCGATGCGGCCCGGGAGTGGGCCGGGGCGCCCACGGCGCTCGTGGGCGACTTCAACGTGGCACCGCTTCCCACCGACATCTGGGACGAGACCGACCCCGATGCTTCCACGCACGTGAGCGCCGACTCGCGCACGGCCTTCGCCTCGCTCACCGACGCCGGCTTCGAGGAACTCTCGCGCCGCTTCGTCCCCGCCGAGAACACCTACACCTTCTGGGATTACCAGCAGCTGCGCTTCCCTCGCAACGAGGGCATGCGCATCGACTTCGCCTGGGCCTCGCCCACGCTCGCGGAACGCACCACGGCGGTGCGCATCGACCGCGAGGAACGCAAGGGCAAGGGCGCCTCCGACCACGTGCCGGTGGTGCTCGACATCACGGACGTCGCATCATGACCGCACGACGCATCGCCCTGGTCGAGGACCACGCCCTCATCGCGCTGGGATTCAAGGACCTCATCGCCGGGGTGGACGACCTCGAACTCGCGGGAATGGTCGAAACCGTCGCCGATCTCGAAACGCTCGGCGACCTGGACCTGGTGGTGCTCGATCTGCGGCTCGGCGACGGCTCCTCACCGCAGCACAACGTCGCGGCCATCCACCGGCGCGGCGCACACGTGCTCATCTACACGGGAGCGGAGGACCGCCGCCTCATCCAATCCGCGGCCCGCTCCGGCGCGCTGGGCCTCATCCGCAAGTCCGTGAGCCCTGACGTGCTCCTCGACGCGGTGCGCACCGCCGCCCAGGGCCGGGAGGTCTTCGGCGCCGACTGGGCTGCGGCCATCGACGCCGACGAAGGTCTGGCCGACGCCAAACTGAGCTGGCGAGAACAGGAGATCTTGGGACTGTACGCCTCGGGCGAGACGGCGGTGAACGTCGCGGCCATGACCGGTCTGACCCGCGAGACCGTGGCCGACTACGTGAGCCGCATCCGCCGCAAGTACGCCTCCGCCGGCCGCCCGGCCCATTCCCGGATCGACCTGTACAAGCGTGCGGTGGAAGACGGGATCCTGGACGGCGACACGGCATGACGTCGGGCATCGACCGGGTGACCCGCGGAACGGCACGCGCGCGGCTCGAACGCAACATCTATACCGCCTTGGGGTTCGCCGCGGTGGCGTTGGGTGTGCTGCTCTACCCGGGCTATGGCGGAATCCAGGGTCAGCATCCGCAGCTGTATCCCGCCTACGCCGTGGGGCTTGCGGTGGTGGCCGTGGGGCTTCCCGCCATGCTGGGCATCATGGCCTGGTGGGCGCCGCGGCGCACGACCCGGGCGGTGGCCGGAGTCACCACGCTCGTCTTCCTGGTGGGGATGGCGACGTTCCCACTGGGGCTGATCGGTGATCACCTCGACCACGACCAGCCCCCGTGGTTCCAGGGCATCCACGCCGTGCACGCCATGACCGCCGCGATCGTGTGGCAGCACCGCGCGGTGTGGCTCGTGGGGATCGCCCACGGACCCATCATCGGGTTGGTGCACCATGTGGTGCGCCCCGACTCGACCCGCAATGCCGTGGTCGATGCCCTGGGGTCCACCACCTTCGCGCTCATCCTCATGGGTGTGGCGATCGCCTTGATCATGGCGGCGGATCGCCAGGATCAGGCCGCTTCTCAGGCCAGGGCCCTCGCGGTTCAGGGTGCCGCAGCACGCACGCGCGAACGCGAGGAGGCCCGCATCAACGCGATGGTGCACGACGACATCATGTCGGTGCTTATCGCCGCGTCGCGGGAGAACCCGCCTGCCGGGCTCCGTGACACGGCCCGCGAGGCCCTCGCGGCAATCGCCGAACTCGGGGCGCCCTCCACGCCGGCGGACTCCTACAGCGTGGACGAGTTCGTCCACCTCCTGCGCCACCACGCCACCGCCATCGCCCCCGACGTCAAGATCGTCACCACGGTGCAGGACGGTCCTGCCCTGCCCGCCGACGTGGTGGCAGCCATCACGGAGGCGATGGAGGAGGCGCTGCGCAACAGCGTCCGCCATGCCCACGCTCCCGGGAAGATCGTGGTCCGGCATCTCACCGTCCGCATCAGCGAGCAGCTGGTCGAGGTCCGGGTGCACGACACGGGCCGCGGCTTCGATCACCGGCTGGTCAAGGACCGGCAACTGGGCATCCGCCTGTCCATCATCGAGCGCATGGCGCTCGTGGAGGGCGGCCATGCCGCCGTGACCTCCCTCAAGGGAACAAGCACCACGGTCACTTTGCGTTGGGAGCGCACGCCATGAGCACCGTCGATCTGCGTAGCGACCGCATGGTCCACACCGACAACTCCCGCCTGGTGGGCCTCACCTCGCCCGAGGCGCGCGTGATCCTGGCCCTGTACGTCTTCTGCAACGTGGTGTTCATGGTCTCCACCGTGGGCGACCTCAAGCAGGTGTGGCCGTCGGCCGTCGCGCTCGCGGTGGTGACAGGCGCGGCACTGCTCCTGGTCCGCAGCTACCCCGACCCCTTCCCGCTGCGCTGGACCCTGGCGGTGACTGCGGCCGTGGTGGCCTCCACGCTGCTGGTCTCCTTCCAGCTTCCCGACCACATTCCCGTAGGGCGGGCCTCGTGGCACATCGGCGCCAACACGTGGCTGCTGTTCTTCCTCACGCTGCGCCAGCGGCCATGGATGGCATGGCTGACCTTCCTGTGCATGTCCGCAGTGACCGGGTGGTGGGCGATCACGAGCGGGCGTGGCGTGGGCTACGCCATCGGCCTGCTCGACACCCACGCGGCCATCTTGCTGGTCGCCACTTTGTTCGGTGTGTCCTTGCGGCGCACCGCGCGCGCCATCAACGACTACGAGGACCGCGTCGAAGCCGGCGCCGCGGAGGCGGCGGCGGTAGGCACCGCCGAGGCGATTCGAGCACGACGGGTGGCAGAACTGCGCGAACAGGCGGTCCCACTCCTAGAACGCATCGCGACATCGGCGGCTCTCCCCACGGAGGCCGAGCGCCGCGAGTACCGCGCCGCGGAGGCGCTCCTGCGCGATGGAGTGCGCGGCCGGATGCTGCTGACGCCGGCGGTCGCGAATGCGGCCACCGCGGCCCGCGAGCGCGGTGTGGAGGTGACGCTGCTCGACGACCGGGGTGCGGAGTTGGAGCCTGATCTCATGGAGCACGTGCTCCACGCCACGGAGGCCGTTCTCATGGCCGCGCATGACGGCGCGGTGACGGTGCGACTTCACCCCGTGGGGCGTCCCGTCGCGGCATCCGTGGTGGCCACTCATCAGGGGCGCAGCACACGTCAGGAGTTCGCGTAACGGGGCGGGGGAGAGGTTCGAGGCCACCGTGGTGGGACAGAAAGCGCGCCCTGAGGGATTCGAACCCCCAACCTTCTGATCCGTAGTCAGATGCTCTATCCGTTGAGCTAAGGGCGCATGGCACTGGGCCGAGTCACGATTCTAGCGCACCCCCGGCCCATTGCCGACCGAGGGGCGCCTCACGTGGCGGAGACGGTGGGATTTGAACCCACGGAGGGTGTTTAGCCCTCACGGTCTTAGCAGGACCGCGCACTAGGCCTGACTATGCGACGTCTCCAGGCTGGGTGACAGGCTACCCGAGAAGCGGACGCCTGAGCAAAGCGGAGAGTGTGGGATTCGAACCCACGGTGGCTTGCGCCACAACGGTTTTCAAGACCGTCACCTTCGGCCGCTCGGTCAACTCTCCTGAACCGGCATCGGCCGCAGACCGCGCCAGAACTACTGCGCCGGCGAACCGGCCTCCCCATTGTGCCAGCCCTCGGGCATCCCGGGTGTGATGACCCTCAACTGATACAGCTGGGCGACGCGCGCCAACTCCGCGTCGTAGGTGGCGATGGTGTCGACCTGCGGATGAGCCACGGCCGCACCCAGGTGCAACGCGGCAAAGGGCTTGAGCACCGCGGCGGCATGCGAGGACACCGCCACGTTCTCGTCGGAGAAGCGGATCACCGGGATGTGGATCTTCACCTTCTCGACGATGTCGAAGGCCGCGCCTTTGGTCTCCCGTGGGTACAACTCGGCCGCCTGACGCAACTCGGTGACACCGAGTTGGGTGGTGGCGATCTGTCCCAGGCGCACCAGAGCCCAGCGGTTCCACTCGTCGAAGTAGGACACGCCGGGCAGGAAGCGGCACAAGGCGGTGCCATCGGCGTAGATCACGCGGTCCACCCTATCCGGGTTCTCACCCCACACATGAGCAAGCCCGAGGCCGATGCCCCTTCAACAAGGCTCGGCCCCGGGCTCACATCGGGGCGCCACAACGCTCGGTGCTCCGTCGCAGCTCGGAGCACTTCGCGTGGGCTGAACTCAACCTTCCTTGAGACGTTGCATCGCGAGCTGGACCACGGAAATCAGGGCCTGCTTGGTCGCGTTGCGCTCGCGGGCATCGGTGTACATGAGCGGGACCTGCTCGGCCAGGCCCAGGGCCTCGCGCACGTCCTCCAACTGGTGCTTGGCCACGCCGTCGAAGCAGTTGACGCACACCACAAAGGGGATGCCCTTGCCTTCGAAGTAGTCGACTGCGGGGAAGCACTGGTCGAGTCGCTCGGTGTCGACCAGCACCACGGCGCCGATCGCGCCACGGACCAGGTCGTCCCACATGAACAGGAAGCGGTCCTGGCCGGGAGTGCCGAACAGGTACAACCACAGTGCACCGGGAAGTGCGATGCGACCGAAGTCCATCGCGACGGTGGTGGTGGTCTTGCGGTCGGTCACGCCACCGGCATCGTCCACACCCACCGAGTGCTCCGTCATAGCGGCTTCGGTGTTGAGGGGGTCGATGTCGGAGATCGAACCGATGAACGTGGTCTTGCCCACGGCGAAGCCGCCGGCGATCACGATCTTGACAACGGTAGGGGCGATATGCGCGTCGGTCGTGCCGACCGAAGCGTCAGAGGGCTGCGATGCCATCGAGGACACTCTCCAAGAGACTCAGGGACAGACCGCCGTGCTCGTCATGCGTCGAGGCATCGTCGGCCGTGCCGGCCGTGTGGATGATGAGGTGCTTATCTTGCGATAGATCCGTGACGAGAACACGAACCACGCCCAGCGGGAGCCGGGTGTGGGCCGAGAGCTCGGCCACGGACTGATACTGACCCGCAGCAAGCTGCAGGATCTTCTTCTTCTCGGGCGTCAGGCCCTTGATCGTAGCGGGATCCAACGCAGACTCCACGAGAGCCTCCATCGGCAAGGTGGCGCTGGCTGCGCTCACCCGACCGCCGGTGACGGCATAGGGCCGCACCGTGTAGGCGTCGTCGTCCGCGTGGTCGCGGTGGACGAGCTCGTCGGCCATGGTCGTTACCTATCCCTCGCTAGCGCGTCGCGCCGTCGGTGGGCAGGTTCTGACGCATCTCCGTGATGAGCTGAGGCGTGAGCGCACTCTCCGTGCGCGACACGAGCAGCGTCATCTCGTATCCGACCAGACCCACATCGCAGGTCGAGTCCGCCGCCACCGCAAGCACGGCGCCGTTGTTGATGCTCATGAGGAACAGGAACAGCTCATCCATCTCGATGATGGACTGCCGCACCTCTCCCGCCTTGAGCTGGCGGGCGGCACCTCGCGTGAGCGATGCCATGCCAGAGACGACCGCGGCGAGGGTGTCTCCCCCTGTACGGTCGAGATTCTTGGACATCGCCATGAGCAAGCCGTCAGCACTGACGACAAGCGTGTGGCGGGTGCCCGGCACTGTCTGGACAAAGTTGTCCAGCAACCACCCGAAGTTGGTGGCCTCCTGACTGAGCGCGGTCACTGTTCCTCCTTGTTTCCTGTTGTCCTGGTTAGGACACATCTCATCATGTCTTAGTTTTCCGTCACCTGGTTGTGGGAGCCGCGTTCAAAGGCCTCCACGTCCGACTTTGCCCGTTTGGTACCCGAGTAGAAACTCGAGAAGCGCGACCGGATCGCGTTGGGGTCGCGGTCCACATGCACCACTTCCACGGTCTCCTCGATCGGGGTGACCACGGGCTGCGGGGCATCTGCGGGGCGCCTGCGCTGCAGGCCGGCCTTGGTCACCTTGGGACGTTCCGCGGTGAGCGACCGGAACTCTGAGAACACGTCGCTCGTGATGTCCGGGGTGTCGTCGGTGTTCTGCGGCGTGGCGATCTGCACCACCGGGTGGTACGTCATCTGCTCCGGCTCGGCGGCCTGGAGCGCACTCTCGCCGGCGGTCTCCCACCCTACGGGCTGCGCGAGCTCGTCGCGCGTGTAGTAGGGGTGCTCCTCCGTGAGGCCTCCCGGTCCGGCGGGGAAGCCGAAGCCGGTGTCCGCCTGCGCAGGCGGAGCACCCCACCCCGATGCGCCGAAGGCGTCGGCAGCGGGTTCGGCGGCCTCGGCGGGCGCCTCGAATGCGCCGGGTGAGGTTGCGGGAGGTGCGGTGAACATGGGGGCGGCCAGTGCAGAGACGCCTGCCGTGTCTCCATAGCCCGGCAGTACCTGCGGCGAGGGCGCCGCATTCGGTGCGAAGGCGTCGGCCTGGGGGGCCGGGAGCTGATCGGGGGTGATTACTCCGGGCAGGGGAGCCGAGTGCGGCATGGAGGACAGCAGCGACGTGGCCGCACTGGGCTCGGCGGCAGGCGCCTCCTTGCCCTTGCGGAACAGCTTGCCGAAGAAGCCGCCCTTGTCCTTGCCGTGGGGCGCGCCGATCACATCATCGAGGCTGGGCGCGGCGAACTGCTCGGGCGCCGTGGCGGCCGCCGTGAAGGCCGGCTCGGGGGACTGCGCGAAGGGCTGAGTCACCACGGGAGTGGGCTCCGAGTAGGGAGACTGCTGCGGGGCCACGGGGGATGCGGCGAACGGGCTGTCACCGAGCGACACCGACTGGACCCCCGCCCCGGCGGGCTCGCTGTACGGCGACGGCTCGGGTGCCACCTGCGGCACGGATGCCGACTCTGCGGCCTCCACCACGGGCGTCGGCTCCGGCGCTGCTGGCTCATCCTCGGCGAACCCTGGAATCACCATCTCCTGCGGCTGTGCCTCCTGCACGACCGCGGCGGGCACCTGGCTACCATCATCCTCGGGTCCCGTGTGCACCGCCGACGCCACCGCAGGCTCGGTCTCGGACGGCACCACGGGCACGGCGACGGCCTCGTCCTCGTCGGGTTCGAGCGACGGCACCACCGGAGTGGCGGGCTCGGTGGGCAGCACGGCCGCACCGCGGCGAATCGCCTGGCCGAGCGACTCGGCATCGGGCGCCACGGTCACCTCGCCATCGGGACCGCTGCGGCGTGCACGGAAGCCGCGGAACATGGCGGCACGCTGTTCGACGGTCTCCGGCGACACCTCCGGCGCCGACACGAGCGGCGTGAACTCCGAGTCCGCCTGGGCGGCCAAGGCGCTCAGCTGAGCCTCCGTGGCGCGGGCCGGAAGGCCAATGGCCGTGTGGACGGCCTCGTCGCCCGCCTCGTCACCGGACTCTCCCGCGCGCTTGCGGCGAGTGGGCAACCCGGCGGGAGTCACACCATCGGTCAGCGCGTCAAGATCCACTTCCTGAGCGACCGGTGCGGCCGCGGCGTCCTCGGCGAGCAGGTCCTCCAGGCCATCGGACATGGCGGGACGTCCCGAGAGGCTCGTGCCCTCCTCGATCATCGCCGGGGCATAACTGGGCACCTGCGCGGCAGCGCTGCCGGCTCGCTCGGAGGCGTTGGCTACCGCGGAACTGGCGTCCAGCACCTCATTGGACATGTCACGTCCCGTGAGGGCCGCGGGCGCATGCATGGCGGCGTCGCTCGCGGTCGTGCTCGCATGCGGCATGTCGGCATCGGAGGCACTCAGGTCGAACAGGGAGGGCGACATCGTGACGGTCGCCGTGGTGCCCTCGCCTTCCTTCGACTCCAGGACCACTCGCGCGCCGATGCGGCGCGCAATACGACCCACCACGAACAGTCCCAGACGCTGGGCGCCCAGGATTTCGGAGGCCGCCGTGGAGGCGACGCGGCTGTTGGCCTCGGCGCGTTCGTCGGCGGTCATGCCGATGCCGGAGTCGATGATGCGCACCACAAAGCTGTCGCCCTCGTGGGTCGTGCGCACCACCACCGGAGTTCCAGGGTCGGAGAACACGGTGGCGTTCTCCAGCAACTCGGCGAAGAGGTGGGCCGCGGTCAGAGCGGAGTGACCGAGCATGGCGGGGTCCGCGTCCAACTCCAGTTGAACGCGCTCATAGAGTTCGATCTCCGACGAGGCGGTGCGGATCACGTCGGACAGCGGCATGGGGCGGCGCAGGCGGCGACCGGTGTCGATGCCTGCGAGCACCAGGAGGGACTCGCTGTTACGGCGCATTCGGGTTGCCAGGTGGTCGAGCGCGAACAGCTTGGTCAACGTGTCCGGGTTGTCCTCCGTGCGCTCCATCTCGTCGATCGAGGACAGCTGGCGGTTCAGGAGCACCTGGTCACGGCGGGCCACGTTGACGAACATCTCGGAGATGGAGCCACGCAGCGCGGACTGCTCGGCGGCGATGGCCAGCGTGGCCGCGTTCACCGAGTTGAACGCCTCAGCGAGACGTCCCACCTCATCGGTGGACTCCACCGGGATCTGCACTTCGGAGACGTCCACCGTCTCGCCAGGCAGCGCCACACGTTCCACCAGACGGGGGAGCTCCTGACGCACGGCGGTAGCCGTGGTGGTCAGGCGGCGCAGCGGGTTCACGATGCTTCGGGCGATCACCAGAGCGACCAGGAGGGACAGACCGACGACGAGCAGCGAGCCGGCAGCCGTGGCGACCGTGGACAGCACCACCGAGTTTTCGTGGGCGTTGGCGAGGTCACGGGAATCCGCGAGCGTGGCGTCGTAGACGGGCGCGATGGCGGCCAACTCGGTGCGCACCTGCCCGGGCCAGGTGGAGCGCGCGGCCGCACCCAGCACACCCTGCGTCACACGGTTGCGCTCCGGCCCGAATCCCTGCTGGTTGGTGGCGTCATTCGAGGCGCCGAAGGCCGGGATCGCGAGGTCGGAGTCGAGCAGACTCACGGCTCGCTGGGCGCTGGAGTGGGCGAAGTCGGTACGGGCCACCTGGTTGTTGATGATGGCCTGCTCACCCACCACGAAGGCGCCGGGGCGCAGCACGCGGGCAATCTGGCTTCCCTCACTGCTGACTTCCTGCATCAGCGAGTCGACGGACTCGTAGGCGCTGAGCCACTGCACCAGTTCGGCGTCGTCCACCACCAGGATGGTCTGGCTGATGACGGAGTTCATGTCGGTCATCACGGCGGTGTACCAGGCGTGTGCGGTCGCATCACCCCAGGTCAGTTGGCGGGTACTGGCACGGTTGGCGGCCAACTGCTCCAAGTCGCGCTGCACAATGTCCAGGGGCGTGCGCACGGCATCCGTCTGCGCGTTGCTCGGGAGGTTGTCGATCGCCGCACGGAACACGCTGAGTGCGGAGTTCACGGGGGTGAGCGAGTTCTCGAAGTCCTCGCGAAGGGTGGGCGTCTCGGTCAGGAACCTGGTCTGGCGTTCGGCCTCAAGACCCAAGTTGGCGATGAGGCCCGTGATGGCGGCCTGTACCTGAGGGCTGACCTCAAGGCCCAGCGAGGCCGCGCTGATCTCGGACCCGATGGCGGCCAGCGACGCGGAGGCCAACTCGATCTCGGCATCGGAGGGCCACGTGTGGCGTTCGCCGTCCTCGCCTCCCGTGGGGTTCAGCTGACGGGCCTCATTCAGCGAGATTGCCGCACCTGCCGCGGTGACCTGACCGCCCTCCAAGGCCTGCTGGACACTGTTCCACAGCGCAGCATCGTTGCCACCGTTCTCGGCGGCAGACTCGAGCGTGGACAGCGCCCGGTCCACGTTGGTGCGCGAGTCCAGCAGCAGCGACGAGTTGTCGTTCCATGCGGAGATGTAGTTGGCAGCGGCATCGGCCTCGATGCGCCAGGCGGTGGAGAAGGTCTTGCCGCGGTCGAGCATGGTGAGCATCGACACGGTGGTGCGCGCTCGGTTCAGGTCGTTGATGGCGTTCGCGGTCAGCACGCCGGCTGCGAGCAACAGAACCAAAATAGGCACGGCAACTACCGCGAGGATCTTCCCGCGGACACTCAGCCTCTGGAGCATCGATCTCTCCCTTGGTGCCCTGGTAGGGCGTCAACTGCCACAGCGCCAACGTGGCACTCCGTCTCCTTAGGTATCGGCATCGATCCGGATGACATGAGTAAACGCTTTCGCTGCTGTTCGTTGAGACGGTATAGCGTGCTGGTTATGACGGCACTTCACGGAGGTTTGTGGTGAAGGTGGCGGCAATGTCCGGATTCGGGGGACCCGAGGTGCTGACCCTGCGAGACGAGGCCGTTCCCGTGCCGCGCCCCGATCAGGTGCTGATCCGGGTCGCGGCAGCCGGCGTCAACCGTGCCGACGTCCTGCAGCGGCGAGGGCTCTACCCTCCACCGGCCGATGCGCCGGCCTGGCCGGGTCTGGAGGTCTCCGGGGTAATCGACACGGTGGGTGAGGCAGTGGTCGGCTGGCACGAAGGAGACGAGGTCTGCGCCCTGCTGCCCGGTGGGGGCTACGCGGAATGGGCGGCGGTGGACGCCTCCCTGCTCCTGGCCGCTCCTGCGGGCATCTCCCTGGTCGACGCCGCCGCGCTGCCCGAGGCCGCCTGCACCGTGTGGTCCAACCTTGAGGCCGCGCGCTGGCAGCCCGGTGAGACCCTGCTGGTCCACGGCGGCGCGGGGGGCATCGGCACCTTGGCGGTGCAGTATGCCGCGGCGCGGGGAATGCGGGTGCTCGCCACGGCCGGCAGCGCGGACAAGGTGCGAAGGTGCCTGGAGTTAGGGGCCGATGCCGCGGTGGACTACGGCGACGGTACCTGGCCCGATGCGGTGCGCGAGCTCACTGGCGGGCACGGTGTGGACATCGTGCTCGATGTCGTGGGTGGTGCGTACCTTGCGGCCAATGTCGCGTCACTCGCGCTGGGCGGTCGCCTGGTGGTGATCGGGCTGCAGCGCGGTGCCCGAGGCGAGGTGGACCTGGGTGCGCTGCTCGCCAAGCGAGCCTCCATCATCGGCACCACCCTGCGCTCCCGGCCCCTGGCGGAGCGGGCGGCGATCGTCGCCGGGGTGCGTCACGATGTCTGGCCCCTGGTCCCGGACCGGGTGCGGCCCGTGGTGCACGGACGCTACCCGCTGGGGGAGGCTGCGGCGGCGCATCGGGCCCTGGAGGCAGGCGAGGTCATGGGCAAGCTGCTGCTGCTGACCTAATCAGGCAGGCCCGGCTTCAGGCGAGGTTGCCCGCCGCGAGCGATGCGGCGAGCGCGGGCTGGATGGGCAGGCGCGGGATGAGCGTGGCCTGGACGGCGTGATAGATGTCCGCCTTGCCCTTCCACACCGTGCGGGACACCTGGTTGTCAGTGCCCAGCTCATGCCACCAGGAGCCGCCCACGGGGTCGAGGTGATACTGGCCGATGTAGTTCCACCAGCGCTGATAGTCCACCGCATAGGCCTCGATCTTGGTGCGCTGCCACAGGACGGCGGCCACCGCAGCCGCCTCAGCGGCCACCCAGTGCATCCGCTCGCGCACCACGGGCTCACCCTCCCAGTCGATGGTGTAGACGAAGCCGTCGGCGCCGTCGACCGCCCAGCCCTTGGCCACGGCCACGGCATACAGTTCCCGTGCCGCCTCGTCGATCCACTCGGGGGCGGCCAGGCCCATCTGCTGCAACGACACCCCCAGCTGCGTGATGAGGCGCGCCCACTCGAAGAGGTGGCCGATGGTCGCCCCGAAGGGACGGAAGGGATGCGCCGGAGCGTCGGCGTTGTAGTTCAGGTCAGGTGTCCACTCGGCGTCGAAGTGCTCCGGCAGCAGCCACGCGTTCTCCCGCGCGAACAGGTTGATGGCGCGGCTCGCGATGCGCAGGGCGCGGCGCAGCAGCTCCTGATCGGCCAGGACATCGGCGGCGGCCAGATAGGCCTCCACGGTGTGCATGTTCGCGTTGATGCCCCGGTAGTCCTCTTCAACCGTCCAGTCGCGGTTGAAGGACTCGCGGCTCATGCCGTAGTCCACCTGCCAGAAGCGCTCCTCGTGAGTCTGCACGGCCAGGTCGAGCAGTTCGCGCGCTCCGGGACGACCGGCGGCGGTGGCCGACGAGGCCGCGAGAATCACGAAGGCGTGGCCGTAGGCCTCCTTGGCATCGTGGGTGGGGCCGTCGGGTCCGACGGCGGCGAACCAGCCGCCGTGCTCCTCATCGAAGAGTCTGCCCTGGAGAGCCGCCACGCCGTGGTCGGCGAGCGCGGCCGCCCCGGGACGGCCGGCGAGCGCCGCGAGCGCAAAGCAGTGCGTCATGCGGCACGTGATCCACAACTCGACGTCCTTGGACGGATCGAGTGTGCCGTCCTCGTCGAGCCAGCCGAAGCCGCCCGCCTCGACGCGGGAGGCGGCGCCAAATTCCAGGAGCCGGTCCATCTCGGCCTCGAGCCAGCGGGCATGTGCAGGTGTGGTCAACCAGTTCATGTCACGAGCCTACGACCTCGCATGTACCTAGGCTCAGGACTGTAGTGGCTCTTGCGTGTCGGACATCGCGTGTCGGTATCGGCGCCACGCGAGCACCACACCTATCGCGAACATGGCGAGCGTGAATAGCAGCGGCCATGACCAGAAGTTCCCGTAAGCCGCCCAACTGGTGTAGAA
Source organism: uncultured Demequinaceae bacterium (assembly GCA_964517615.1). Taxonomy (GTDB): domain Bacteria; phylum Actinomycetota; class Actinomycetes; order Actinomycetales; family Demequinaceae; genus Demequina. The sequence goes on along the minus strand of CAZFEH010000003.1, from coordinate 14,381 downwards.
CCCGAGCGCCAGAGCCGTCACGACATACAACGCCCACGACCACAGCGGCTGGGAGAGAAACTTCTTCTTGATTGTCAGCATGAGATCGCCTTCCAACGAAGTTGGGCCACAAGCGTGGGCAACGATGGGTAGTAAGGCTCTGAGAACTGGATGCGCCTAGTGCTCGCTGTATGCACGATCAAGTCGAATTGCAAGAGACAGTAGGTACCGATGGTCAGGTGTGTCATGACCTCGGTGCTTCGGAATCCTGTGTCCTGGTGCCTACGCCACCATTCAACTCAGCATGCCGAGCCTTGCGCCGTGCTTCTCGCGCGAAGATGTTCGCCAACATCGCTGCTATCGCAACTAACGCAACCACCATTGCAACGTGAGGAAGCGCATCCACTCCGGACCATCGATAAAGCACGTCGACGATCAAGGCGCCCAGTGCCACACACGACAGAGCGTTCGCCAGGCGGATCACCAGATCTGTTACTTGCATCGGGAATCCCTGTAGGTAAACGAGACTGCGGCACCCACATTCCACCGAACTCCAAGGCATTGCTTTGGAGACGAGTTCTCCGCCACGCCTGCCGTATAGACGATCGAACCGAACTGCAAGAGACAGGCCGCACCAATAGCCGAGGCAGCAACCGGACCCGCGGGGGCTGCCGCGCCCGCACAGAGCGCCGAAAATCCTGTAGCTGTCCACCCACCACTAGCTATGGTCTTGGTTTCGGCGCGATTGAAGTGGAGATAGAAATACCATCCCATGCTGAAAGTGGGGTCAGCGACCACCGGGTACGCGGTGCCCGGACCGCGGTGGCTGACCACCTGGGTCAAGGTGTTCCCGTCTACCACGTAGTAGGTAGGGACAGACAGGCCCCGGGCGTCAACGGCCCAAGGGGCGGCGATGGTGGCCGTCACCTCGCCATCGGCGTTCCTGATCTCGGCACCACCGTCCGCGGCGAGAACCAGCCGTGCACCCGGAGCCAGATCCAATGGGTAGGCGTATTCCACCGGCGCCGAGGCATCCGCGATGGTGGTCAGCACCTGCACGGTGCCGTCGTCATACACCAAAGGCGTGGTCGTGCTGCCGTTGCCATTGTCGTAGACCATCACCCCATCGACCACAGCGGCGTCCTCGGCATCGGCGGCAAAGGGGAGGCCCACGCCCAGCGTCACACCGCCAGGCTCGATCATCTCGACCCCCTGCGTCGCGTCCGCCGAGAGCAAGACCACCCCGCCCGATGGGGTCACCACATGACTCTCGGCTGACGGCACCGCGACGGCAAGGTCAAAGTCACTAGTTAGCGCCACGCCAATAGCCTCCACGGCGTCAATGGCATCGAACTGCTGTTCCCCCGCGGAGGCGGACGTCGCCGATCCAATCAGTGCAAGTACTCCGAACACCGCGCCTGCGCACTGGGCCATTCCCTTGCGTTGCATTACTAGTCCACTTCCCCAATGAAGTCCGATGAACACGTCAAGCGGCTCGTGTCACTGTGCGAGCAACATTATCGTTGAATGTCGACTACAGCAAGAGATGGGCTTTGTGACCGTTTCGCACCAATACGAGCGACTTGTCGACGCGGGAGCATCCCGCTACGGCACGACGGTGCGCTCGGGATCGATGAGCCGCGAGAGGAACTGCACCGCGCCGTCCTCGTCCACCGAACCCACCGTCTCCTGTGCGGCCTGCTTGACGTGGTCGGGGGCGGTGCCCATCGCCGCGGACTGTGCCGCCCAGCGCAGCATCTCGACATCGTTGTTGCCGTCGCCGATGGCCGCGGTGTGCTCGGGCCGCACCCCCAGCCGCTCGCGCAGCGCCTCGAGCGCGGAGGCCTTGGACACCCCCGGCGGGGTGAGGTCGAGCCACGCGGAGTAGCCCACGGCATAGGTCACGTCGTTGAGGCCGATGCGCCGCACCAGCTGGTCGAAGTGGGCCACCTCGGCACCGGGGGCGCGGATGACCACCCGGGTGACATCGGAGTGGTACAGGTCCTCGAACCGCTCCACCACCCGCTGGCGTCCCACCAGCTCTCCCATCGGGAACTCGCGGGTCACACGGAAACCCACGCCCAGGTCCTCCACCGCGAAGTAGGCATCAGGCATCTCCTGGCGCACCAGCTTCAGCGCTTCCCTCGGGTTGAACGTGATGGTCTCGGCGATGTCGTAGCCACCGGGGCTGCCCGGGTTCAGGCGCACCGTCACGGCTCCGTTGGAGCACACCATCCAGCCGCGGCGGATGCCCAGCCTCTCAGCGACGGGTAGCGTCGCGATGATGTTGCGCCCCGTGGCGAGCACCACATGATTGCGGGTGAGGCGCAACTGCTGGACCGTGTCACGCACGGCCGCAGACATCTCCCCTCCCCAGTGCATGAGGGTGCCGTCGATGTCGAGGCCCACCAGCCGCCATGCGTCATCGTCGGGTGGCGGGAACCCGGGCTCCGCGGCACGGGAGACGATGTCGACCACAGGTCAGTCCACGGGCCGCAGGTACTCCTGGCCATCCAGGTAGGGACGCAGCACGGGCGGGACGTACACCGAGCCGTCGGCCTGCTGGTGGTTCTCCAGCAGCGCCGCGATCCAGCGTGTGGTGCCGATGGTGCCGTTGAGGGTGGCGACAGGCTCGGTGCCCCGCTCGCCGCGCTCGCGCACCTGCAGGCGGCGCGCCTGAAAGGTCGTGCAGTTGGAGGTCGAGGTGACCTCCATCCACCGCTCCTGGCTGGGAAGCCACGCCTCGCAGTCGTACTTGCGGGAGGCGCTCAACCCCAGGTCGCCCGCGGCGGTGTCGATCACCCGGTAGGGCAACTCGAGCGCCTGAAGCATCGCCTCCTCCAGCTCGCGCAACCGCTCGTGCTCGGCGGCGGCCTCATCGGGCCGGGTGTAGACGAACATCTCCACCTTGTGGAACTGGTGCACACGGATGATGCCGCGGGTGTCCCGGCCGGCCGAGCCGGCCTCGCGCCGGTAGCACGCACTCCACCCGGCATAGCGGAGAGGCCCGGCGCTGAGGTCCAGGATCTCGTCGGCGTGATATCCCGCGAGCGCCACCTCGGAGGTGCCGGTCAGGTACAGGTCGTCGCGCTCCAGGCGGTAGATCTCGTCGGCGTGGGCGCCGAGGAACCCGGTGCCGCTCATCACCTCGGGTCGCACGAGCGTGGGCGTGATCATCGGGGTGAAGCCGGCGGCCAGCACATGCGCCATCGCGGCGTTGAGGATCGCCAGCTCCAAGCGCGCACCCACGCCGGTGAGGAAGTAGAAGCGGGCACCCGAGACCTTGGCACCGCGCTCCATGTCGATCGCGGCCAGGCCCTCGGCAATGGCGAGGTGGTCCTTGACGGTCACGCCCTCCGCGGCGAAGTCGCGCACCGCCCCCACCTCGCGCAGCACCACATAGTCATCCTCGCCGCCGGCGGGCACGCCCGGTTGCGGCACATTGCCGATGCGCAGGAGCACCGCCCGCAGCGCGGCCTCCGCTGCGTCGGCATCGGCCTGCAGGGCCTTGACCTTCTCCGCCAACTCCTTGGTCTGGCGCAGGAGGGCCTGCTTGGCCTCGCCCTGGGCGGCCGCGACCTCCTTGCCCAGCGACTTCTGCTGGGCGCGGGTGTTCTCGAAGTCGTGCAACGCGGCGCGACGACGGGCATCGGCGTCAAGGGCCTGGTCGACCAGACCAGGGTCGTCTCCCCGAGCCCGCTGCGAGGCACGCACTGCCTCGGGGTCGTCACGCAGAAGTGCCAGATCTATCACGGTAGCGAGTCTACGTGGGCACGCGTAGCCTTCGATCATGGTGTTGGAGTGGATCACGTTCGCCGTGGCGGTGCTCGGGCTCGCGGTGGCGCTCGCAGCCCTGTCGCTCGCCGTCATCATCGTCAAGCGCATCGCATCGCGCGACCCCATCGCCGTCCCCAAGTTCTGGCGGCGCACGCTGGGCATCTCCGCGCTGCCCACGTCCACCGAGACCGTTCACCTGGTCCACCAGCGCCACCAGCGGGTGGCCTTTGTGGCAAATCCCACCAAGGCGGGAGTCACCGAGGTGCGCGAGCAGGCCCTGCGCGCCTGCTCCATCCGCTACCTGCCCGAGCCCCTGTGGCTGCACACCACCGCAGAGGATCCGGGGGTGGGTCAGGCCCATGAGGCGATCGCCGCGGGGGCCGATCTCGTGGTGGCGGTCGGTGGCGATGGCACGGTGCGCGCCGTCGCCGAGGCAGTGGCGGGCACAGGCGTGGCGATGGCGATTCTCCCGATCGGCACCGGGAACCTGTTCGCCCGCAACTTCAACCTGCCGCTTGAGGACATTCCCGCGCTGCTGCGCATCGCGCTGGAGGGTGCGGAGGAGAAGGTCGACGTGGGCTGGCTGGAGATCGAGCGCGGCGGGCGCAGGGACCCGCGGCGCCACCCCTTCCTGGTGATCGCCGGCACGGGCATCGACGCGGACATGGTCTCCGGCACCGACGACCAGCTCAAGAAGCGCCTGGGCTGGGTCGCCTACTTCCTGACCCTGATGAAGTACATGCGCAAGCACCGCATGACGGCCTCCGTCTCGCTCAACGGCTCACCTCCCGTGACGGGCCAGATGCGCACCGTGCTCATCGCCAACGTGGGTCGCCTGCCGGGAGGATTCATGCTCATTCCCGACGCCTCCGCGACGGACGGCCAGCTGGACATCGCCACGCTCGATGCCCGCGGAGGAATCGTCGGATGGACCGATCTGTATACGACCGTCGTGGCCCAGGGCGTGGGCTGGAACCAGCCGGAGATCCTCAAGGCCTACCGCGCGTCGCGCATCGATCATGCTCGCGCCACCTCGGTGTCCATCCGCATGGAGCAGTCGCAACTGGTCCAGGTGGACGGTGAGATCCTGGGCAACGCCACTGCCGTGAGCGCGACCGTGGAGCCGGGCACGCTGCGCCTGCGGGTGCCGATGCAGTGACTGCGCGGCCCTCACGCCAGGGAAGACCTGTGACGGCTCCGCGCCCTCAGCCCTTGATCGCGCCGCCAAGCCCCGCACCGCGCAGGATGAGCCGCTGGAACACGATGAACAGCACGATGGGGATGACCGTGGAGATGGCTAGCGCCGCGAGATAGACGTCGAGTTCGATGGCCTGCTGCAGGGTGGGCAGGCGCACGGACAGCGGCTGGAGCTCCGGCTTGCGCAGCACGAGCAGCGGCCACATGAAGTCCTTCCACGCCGCAAGCACGGCGAAGATGGACACGACGCCCACGATGGGCTTGGACATGGGCAGGGCGATGGACCAGAACAGGCGGAAGGGACCCGCCCCATCCACCCGCGCTGCCTCGAAGATCTCATGAGGCAGGCCGCGCATGAACCTGCTCACCAGGAGCACGTTGAAGGCGCTCGCGCCGGCCGGCAACCACACCGCCCAGAACGTGTTCACGAGCGAGGTGCCGATGAACGGCGGGTTGAGGATGGTCAGGTACAGCGGGACCAGCAGCACCACGGGCGGCACCAGGAGGGTGCCCACCACGAGGCCGTTGAGCACTCCGGCGTACTTGGGCCGCAGCACACCGATGGCGAAGCCCGCGGTGGTCGCGACCAGCAGTTGGATTGCCCACGAACCCAGCGCGATCCAGATGGTGTTCATGAACTGACGGGAGATCTCCACCTCCACCCAGGCCTGCCAAATGTTGGCCCAGTCCACGCCGTGGGGGAACAACTCCATGGGCGAGCGCAGGGTGTCCTGCGTGGGGGTGATCGCGGCCTTGGCGAGCCACAGGATGGGGCCCAATCCCACGAGCAGCAGGATCGCCCCCAGGCCGATGTTGACGAGCGCCAACGTGAAGCGTGTACGAGGGTGACGGCGCTCCACATCGGAGATGAAGCCACGACCGACATCGTCGTAGACGCTTGAGCGGCGCTTGGCCTTGGGACGCGGGGAAAGAGTGGTCTCGGTCATGAGTCGCTCCAACGGCTGGTGGCCTTGAAGTAGATGAAGGACAGCACGCCCAGGAAGGCGGCAAGCATGAGGCTCAGCGCGGTCGCCGCACCGTAGTCGCCACCCAGGCTGTTCTGGAAGGCGTAGCGGTAGATGAGGAGCAGCACCGTGACGGTCGCATTGGCCGGGCCACCGCCGGTGAAGAGGAACGGTTCGAGGAACACCTGCGCGGTACCGATGATCTGCAGGATCAAGGTGATGTAGAGCACGTAGCGCAGTTGCGGGATGGTGATGTGCCACAGCTTGCCCCAGATGCCGGCACCGTCCACCTCGGCGGCGTCGTACAACTCGGCGGGGATGCCGGTGAGCGCGGCGAGATAGATCAGCACGGTGCCGCCCGCGGCGGCCCACGTCGCGGCGAGCACGAGGGAGGGCATCGCCTGGACCGAGTCCTGAATCCAGGGCTGCGGCCCGATGCCGAACCAGCCGAGGATGGTGTTGAAGACGCCGGAGGGGCGCCCGGAGTAGAAGAACTTCCACAGCAGCACCGCGACCACGGGCGGCACCACCACGGGCAGATAGGCCAGCACCGTGAACATGCCGCGCATCTTGCGGGCCTCGCTGATGAGAAGAGCGGCGATGAGCGGCACCGGGTAGCCGAAGATCATGGCCAGGAGCGCGAAGTAGGCCGTGTTCTTGATGGCAGTGAAGAACAGGGGGTCGTTGATGACCTTGCGGAAGTTGTCGAAGCCGACGAACTCGGGCGCCGTCACCAGGTTGGTCTCCTGGAAGCTCATCACGAACGTCTGGATGATGGGCCACCAAGAGAACACGCCAAAGATGAACAGCATGGGGATGAGGAAGGCCAGCGTGCTGAGACCGCCTGAACCCAGCCACCGCGAGAGACGGGCCTTGATGCCCTCGCGTGGTGACTGCATTGTCACTGATGCCATGAGAAGAACTCCGCTCTGGGGGTACTGCCGGCGGCGCGCTCCCGCACGCCGCCGGCAGTCATCTGCTTGAGATTATCCCGCGTCCACCAAGGCCTGAACCTGGGCGTCGGCATCGGCCAGAAGCTGGTCGATGTTCGCATTGCGGTCGGTCAGGACGGCCTGGACGACGGCGTCGAGGATGCCGTACATCTCCTGCGTCTTGGCCGTGGGCTCGGGGACCACCTGCTGGTCGAAGATCTTCTCGTTGAAGAAGCGCACGTGGTCCTGGTTCACGTTGATGTAGTCCGCGATCCACTCACGCGACAGGTCGAAGGTCTCCCTGTCGAAGATGGGCAGTGCGGGCACACCCACGGCCTGGTCGGAAGCGGCCAGGGTGGAGGCGTCGAGCACGGCGGCATCCTTGTTGATCAGCTTCTGCATGTAGTAGAAGTCGATCCACCGCACGGCGGCGGCGCGGGTGGCGTCGTCGGCCTTGACGTTGACGGCGGCGATGGTGCCACCACCGAGCGTGCCGGCGTTGGCACCCTCGAGCGGGATGACGGTGGTGCCGTAGTGGTCGGGGTTCATGCCCTGGGCCTGGATCAGGTTGGTGTAGATGTCAGAGCCCGAGGTGTACATGCCGATCTGGCCGGCACCGAAGGCCTGGTTGATGGTGCCCCAGTCCAGCAGGAAGTCGGCACCCATGGAGTTGTCCTCCCAGCGCAGGGCGCGGAAGTACTCCAGGGCGGCCTTGGTGGCGGCGTTGTCGATCGTGACGTTGATCGAGCCGTCAGCGTTGGCTTCCTGCAGACGGCCGCCGCGCGCGTAGGTCGCGACGGTCAGCTGCCAGCCACCGGTGTTGTTGGCGGCCATCTGTGCAAAGCCCGCGGCGCCGGTGGCGTCGGAGATCTGCTTGGCGTACTGGCGCACCTCGTCCCACGTGGTGGGCGGCTGGTCGGGGTCGAGCCCGGCCTCGGTGAACAGCGCCCGGTTGTAGTGCAGCGCCGAGCCGTAGGCCGCGGTGGGCAGACCGTACACGTCACCGTTGGCGTCCTGCGCCACCTGGAGGACGTTGGGGTTGAGGTCGTCGGCGTAGGACAGCTGACGGAACTCGTTGGTGATGTTGGCCAACTGGCCGTTCTCGATGAGCGTCAGACCATCCGTGAACGGGATGGTGAAGACGTCGGGAAGGGTGCCTCCCGCGAGCTGAGCGGCAAAGGTGGTGCCGGTCCACTCGTACTCTTCGGCCTCGATCTTGATGTCGGGGTTGGCGGCCTCGAACTGCGCCACCTGGGCGTTGAAGGCGTCGAATGCCGCCTGGTCGGAGCCGGGGATGAGGCTGACCACACGCAGGGTGACCTGCGTGGTGCCACCGTCAGTGGTGGTGCCACCCGAGGTGGTGGGTTCGGTGCCGCCGGAGCACGCGCTCAGCGTGACCAGCGTGGCGAGGCCGGCAAGTGCCGCCAGCGCCTTCTTTCCTTGTGACTTCATTGTCTTCCTCTTTACTTGGGTTGGAGATACCCGACTGGTGACCTAGATCCGCAGCCAGGCAGTCGTGTCGGGTGCAAGCTCGCCGGCGACGAGCTCATCGCTCACCAGCAGCACCGTAGCCCCGGGAAGCAGGGCAAGCGGCTGGTGAGAGAAGTTAGTGAGGCACACGGTGCGATCACCGCGGCGGAAGGCGAGAGCGGAGGAGCCCTCGCCGAACGAGGCGCTGTCGATCCACGTGAACTCTTCGCCACGAAGATCGGCTTCCTGCCTGCGCAGGGCCAAGGCGCTGCGGTACAGGTTGAGGGTGGAGTGCCGATGCGCCTCCTGGGCTTCGACCGACAGGTCGGCCCATGCGGCGGGCTGAGGCAGCCACGGTGCGGCGGCTCCGTCGGGACCGAATCCCAGTGAGGAGCCGGTGCGGGTCCACGGCAGGGGCACGCGGCAGCCGTCGCGTCCCGGATCGGTTCCGCCGGAGCGGAAGTGCATCGGGTCGGAGAGCTTGTCGAGCGGGAGGTCCTCGACCTCCGGCAGGCCCAGTTCGTCACCCTGGTAGATGTAGAGCGAGCCGGGAAGTGCCGCGGTGAGCAGCGCCGCCGCCCGTGCCCGGCGTCGTCCCTGCTCCAGGTCGGTGGGAACGCCGAAGGCCTTGGCGACAAAGGCGAAGGAGGAGTCCTCACGGCCGTATCGCGTCACGGGACGGGTCACGTCGTGATTGGACAGCACCCACGTCGCGGGGGCCTTGACGGGTGCATGCGCGGCGAGCGTCATCTCGATCGACTCCCGCAGCGCCGTCGCGCTCCACGGCCGCGCCAGGAAGTCGAAGTTGAAGGCGGTGTGAAGTTCGCTCGGCTGGACGTAGCGCACAAAGCGCTCGACGTCGGGCAGCCAGATCTCGCCCACGAGCGCACGCGCGCCCGGGTAGGAGTCGGCGATGGCCCGCCAGGAGGCGTAGAGCTCGTGCAGGGCGTCACGATCCTGGAAGGGATGCTCGCCGGGGCCGGGGTTCTCGGGCACCTCGGGGAGGCTACGGTCCTTGAACAGCAGCGCCGCGGAGTCGATGCGCACCCCACCCACGCCCCTGTCGAACCAGAAGCGCAGGATCTCCTCGTACTCACGGCGGATGTCGGGGTGGTCCCAGTTGACGTCCGGCTGCTGCGGCGTGAACAGGTGCAGGTACCACTGGCCGGGGGTGCCGTCGGGGTTGGTGGTGCGGGTCCAGGTGCTGCCGGCGAAGGGCGAGACCCAGGAGGTGGGCATCTCCTCGGAGTCCACAAACCAGAAGCGGTCACGCTCGGGGGAGCCGGGACCGGCCGCGAGCGCCTGCTGGAACCACACGTGCTGGTCGGACAGGTGGTTGGGGACGATGTCGATGATGGTGCGGATTCCGAGGCGCAGCGCTTCCGCGATGAGCAGTTCCGCCTCGTCCAGCGTGCCGAAGTCCGGGTGGATGCGGCGGTAGTCGCTCACGTCGTAGCCGCCGTCCTCCAGGGGCGAGGCGTACCACGGGGTGATCCACATGGCGTCGATGCCGAGGCTCGCGAGGTAGGGGAGGCGGCTGCGCAGGCCGGCCAGGTCGCCCGTGCCGTCGCCGTTGCCGTCGGCGAAGCTGCGCACGTACACCTGGTAGATGGCCGCACGACGCCACCAGGTGGGGTCGTCGTCCGAGGGTGCCAGCACGACAGACTCGACCGAGCCGATCGGAGCCCGCTGGCTCGCCACTTCCACGTCCACGCGCATTCCGCCTTCGCTTCGCTAGGTACGGCGACTCCGTTGACGCCGCCTGATGCGACTGTAGCGAAACAAACAGATTGATGCAAGAACTAGACAGAAAGTAAGAAACTTTCAGACTCTTGCGCAGATTTGCGGGACTTGCGCTGGGCTCGCGGGGCCCCCGATCAGCGTGCCGATGCGCCGACCCCCGGTGCGGGCGGCGGCGCGGTCGAGCCCCGCACCACGAGTTCCGGCTCGAAGAAGTACTCATCGCCGGGAGGCGCAGTGCCGGAGATCTGCTTCATGAGCAGGTCCACCACCATGCGCCCCATCGCGTCGATGGACTGGCGCACCGTGGTCAGCGGCGGGTCCACGGCGGGCATGAGGGCGGAGTCGTCATAGCCGATCACCGACACGTCTCTGGGCACCTCCAGGCCCGCGCGCCGCACCGCCCGGATCGCCCCCAGCGCGAGCGGATCGGAAGCGCAGATCACGCCGGTCGCCCCCCTGTCGATGAGCCGCGCCGTGGCCGTCTGCCCGGCCTCGAGCGCATACTGCGAATGCTCGATCATCTCGGGCGGCAGCGCCGTACCCGTCGCCTGCGCCACCCGCTGCGCCGAGGCCAGCTTGCGACGAGACGGCACGTGATCGGCGGGGCCGAGCACCAGGCCGATCCGCTCGTGTCCCAACTGCACCAGGTGACGGAATGCCTGCTCCATGGCCACGGCATCGTCCGTGGACACCGTGTGGATTCCCAGCCCGTCAATGGGGGCGTTGACCACCACGCACGGCAGGTTGAGCGACTGGATGCGCTGGTAGTGCGCATGCGGCATGTCCTCCTGGGAGTAGTAGCCACCCGCGAAGACGATGCCGGACACCTGCTGGCTCAGAAGCATCTCCACGTACTCCGGCTCCGTGATGCCCCCCGCCGTCTGGGTGCACAGCACCGGGGTGTAGCCCAACTGCGCGAGTCCGTTGCCCACCACCTCGGCGAAGGCCGGGAAGATGGGGTTCTGGAGTTCGGGAAGCACAAGGCCCACCAGGCGTCCGCGCTCGCCGCGCAACTTGGAGGGGCGCTCGTATCCCAGCACGTCGAGGGCGGTCAGCACCGCCTCCCGCGTGGACTCGGAGACACCGGCCTTGCCGTTGAGCACACGGCTCACGGTTGCCTCGGACACGCCCACTTTGGCGGCTACATCTGCAAGTCGTCCTGCCATGAAACGACCTTACCGCCACTGTGCAAGAACTTGCAGACTCTCTCGCCGGGGGCGAGTGCATGAGCCCGGACTACCGACCTGCGATGAGGCTCTCCACCCAGGCCCGCGCATCGGCGAAGTCCTGCTCCGTGGTGCCCGCGACCACCGGCGTGACCTCCCGGTACGCCGCCGGGTACGAACCCAGGAACACCACCCGGGGACAGGTGCGCTTGAGGCCGATGAGGGCCTCCGCCACGCGGGACTCCGCGATATGCCCCAACGCGTCGATGGAGAAGGAGTACTCGCCGGGCTTGTCGCCGATGGGCCGGCTCTCGATGCGCGACAGGTTGACCCCACGCGCCGCGAACTGCTCCAGCATCTCCAGCAACGCTCCGGCCTTATCCGAGGGCAGGTACACGACGAGCGTGGTCTTGTCCGCCCCCGTGGGCTCGGGCAAAGCGCCCGGACGGCCCACCCGCACAAAGCGCGTCGCGGCGTTGTCGTTGTCCGCCACATCCCGCGCCAGCACGCTCAAGCCCAGGCGCTCACCCACTCCAGGTGGCGCGAGCGCCGCGTCATACCCCACACCACCCTCGGCCAAGGCGCGGGCCGCGGCGGAGTTGGACGTGGCGCTCACCTGCACCGCGCCGGGCAGATGCGTGGCGAGCCAGCGCCGGCACTGCGCCAGGCCATGCGAATGCGCGGCCACGCGGGTGATGTCGGCAATGGCGACCCCCGCAGGCGCGACGAGCTCGAAGCGCACGGGCAGCACCACCTCGCCCAGGATCACGAGCGGCGCACCATGCGCAAGCGTGTCGAGCGTGGCGGTCACGCCGCCCTCCACGGTGTTCTCCATCGCCACCACGGCATAGTCCGCGTCGCCGGAGCGCACCGCGGCCAGCGCTGCGGGCACGTCGATGACGGGGACGTCCTCGCTCTCACCAGCGGGAACCATGAGGCGCAGGGCCGCCTCGGTGAACGTCCCCTCCGGCCCCAGATAGGCATAGCGGGGCCGGGTCACGCCTCCTCCTTGACGCGGCGCGGTCGCGTCACCCGCGACGCGGCGTGCAGCGTGTCCTCCACCGCGAGCTGCGTGGTGTGCAGACCCCCGCGAATGCGTCGTGAACTCAAAGCCATCATGACGTCACGGTACTGGCTCGCGTGACGCACCGTGCGCGCGCCGGGCAGGTGCGGCTTATGTCGGATCTCGCACTCCACCTCCGTGACGGTGTAGCCGGCGAGGATCACATCGAGGGTCATGGCCGGATCGAGGCCCGCACCGCGCGCGAGCGGCATGACGGCTTCGAGCGCCTCTCGCGTGATGCAGCGAATGCGACTCAACGGCTGGATGGGCGTCCACCCCGAGGCACGCTGGATGGCGCGGCGTGCTGCCGCGGCCGCCATGCCGGGGGTCATCGCCCCGCGATCCACGAGCGCCACGGCGAGGTCCGCGGCGTGCTCGGTCACGGCTTCCACGAGTGGCGCGGCGCCGATGGCGTAGTTGCCCAGGCCGCCGTCGAGCAGCAGGATCGAGCGGGCCGGGGCATCGTCCACATCACGCATCGCGATCACCGCGGCACCCGTCTCGATGCACGTGGTCCGTCCGCGCTTGTGAGGATGGCGCACCACCACCGCTCCCGCCTTGCGAGCCAGATCCTGGGTGTTGTCGGTGGAGCCGTCATCCACGACGAGCACGAGGTCGATTCCGGGGATGGCTCTCGCGGCGCGTACCGTGGCGGCGATGCGCGGCGCGTGGTCACGAGCGAGGATGAGCGCGGCCACTCCGGCAGTGCGGTGAGCGCCCTGAACTGCGGGCGCGCGCAGTGCCTCGGGGTCGGTCTTGTCCGGCTTCGGGGCCACGGCATCAAGCCTAGTCCCGGGACCCCCTTGGGCAAAGTCGCCTTTACCTCATCGTGGCACAACCGTGACCTGCATGCCCGTGCGGGGCCGTGCCACACTGGCACCATGCACGATCGCGCCGGCACCCTCGCCCTCCCCGAAGACCTGATCGACACCACCGCGCTCCTGGACGCCTACTACGACGCCGTGCCCGATGCCACGGTCGCCACCCAGCGCGTGGCCTTCGGCACCTCGGGCCACCGCGGCAGTTCCCTGGACACCGCCTTCAACGAGGCGCACATCGTGGCGATCACCGCCGCCATCGTGGAGTACCGCACTGCGCAAGGCACCGACGGACCGCTCTTCATCGGCTTCGACACCCATGCCCTGTCGCGTCCCGCGATGGAGACCGCCGTCGAGGTGCTCGCCGCAGCCGAGGTGGAGGTGCGCCTCGACGCTCGCGACTCCTGGACCCCCACCCCGGCCGTGAGCCACGCGATCCTGGTCGCCAACGGTGCCCTGTCTCCCGAGGGCCTGCGCACGTCAGGCCGGGGACTGGCCGATGGCATCGTCGTCACTCCCTCTCACAACCCGCCCCGCGACGGCGGCTTCAAGTACAACCCTCCCCACGGCGGGCCCGCGGACACCGATGCGACCGGGTGGATCGCCGGACGCGCCAACGAGTTGCTGGCCGGGGGCGCCTGGAAGCAGGTCAAGCGCATCCCCTACGCCCGTGCCATCCAGGCCGACTGCGTGCGGCCGCATGACTTCATGGCCGCCTACGTGGCGGACCTGCCCTCCGTCGTGGACCTCCAGGCGATCCGCGACGCCGGGGTGCGCATTGGCGCCGACCCGCTCGGCGGGGCCGCCGTGGAGTACTGGGAGGCCATCGCCGAAGAGCACCGCCTCGCCCTCACCGTGGTCAACCCCGCGGTGGACCCGCGGTGGGCCTTCATGACGCTCGACTGGGACGGCAAGATCCGCATGGACTGCTCCTCGCCGTACGCGATGGCGAGCCTGCGCCGCCTCATGGAAGGCGCCAGCGCCCCCTACGACATCGCGACGGGCAACGATGCCGACTCGGACCGCCACGGCATCGTCACCCCCGACGGCGGCCTGATGAACCCCAACCACTATCTGGCTGCAGCCATCTCCTATCTTTATGGGGGCGCCCGCCCGGGTTGGGGCGAGGGCGCGGCGATCGGCAAGACGCTCGTGTCCTCCTCGCTCATCGATCGGGTGGGTGCGGAACTGGGGCGCTCCGTGCTCGAAGTGCCGGTGGGCTTCAAGTGGTTCGTGCCCGGCCTGCTCAGCGGCGACGTGGCCTTCGGAGG
>CAZFEH010000002.1:47720-73751 GCA_964517615.1 uncultured Demequinaceae bacterium | reverse complement strand
CGGTAGCTCGCCGGGCTCATAACCCGGAGGTCGTAGGTTCAAATCCTGCCCCCGCTACTCATGGCCCGGAGTCATCTGACTCCGGGCCTTTGTGCGTGCTGGCGTCGCCGGTCTTCTCCCACATCCCCGATCTCGAGCACAGGTCAATCTCGCACTACGGTCTGAGCGCCGTTGGGGACCAAAAGTGTGAAGTTTTCCGCTCTCGTGCTTCCTAGGGGACCGAAAATGCGATTGGCGTGGTGAGACCTATCGCATGACGCGCGCTCCTACATCCTTGAGGCAGCCCTCAGGTCATAGGGCTCTGATCGCATTTTCGGTCCCCCAGGACGCACGGAGCCGCGCAGAACCGCATTTTCAGTCCCCAGGGACGTGGGGATCGCCGCTACCACCGCCTACAGCTTCCCGCGAAAGTCCGGACCCGCAGAGCTCAGGCGCTCGCTTTGCCCGTAGGCTCGCCTCGTGACGGTACCTGCTGAGGCACCCAGGCCGGCATCGGCTGTGCCCGGCGATGGCCGCCGCCTGGGCCTGTGGGGTGCCACCGGCATCGGCCTGGGTTCGATGTTGGGTGCCGGGGTCTTCACCGTGTGGGCACCCGTGGCGGGTGCTGCGGGGACACTCTTTCTCTGGGCGGTGTTGGCCGCGGCGGCGGTTGCCGCGTGCAACGCGACGGCCACCGCGAGCCTGGCCCGGCTTCATCCCGCCTCGGGCGGCGTCTACGCCTACGGCCGTGCAGAACTGCATCCCCTGCTCGGCTACGCCGCGGGGCTCGGCTTTGTGGTGGGCAAGACGGCGTCGCTCGCGGCGATGGGACTGGCCATCGGCGCGTACACCTGGCCCGTTCGTGCCCCGTGGATCGCCAGCGCCGTGCTCCTGGCCGCCTGGGCGCTCAATGCGCGTGGCGTGACCCGCACGGCGGCCGCGACGCTCGCCTCCGGCCTCGTGGTGGTGCTCGCGCTCCTGACCTTCAGTGCGGCCGGCATGGCCCAGCCTCCCGCCGCCGATGCCGGGATGGGCGGGCCGGGCACCCCGGGCCAGGCGTTGCTCGCCGTGGGGTCGGGTGCCGCCTTGATGTTCTTCGCGTTCGCCGGGTATGCCAGGGTGGCCACCTTGGGCGAGGAGGTTCGCGATCCGCGCCGGACCATCCCGCGCGCGGTCGCGCTGTCCCTGGCGCTCGTGTGTGCCGTGTACCTGGTGGTCGCGTTGGCCCTGGGCCAGCGGTTGGGCGTGGACGGACTGGCACAGTCCGAGGCTCCTGTGCGCGAGTTGGTGGCAGGCACCCCGGTGCCGCCACAGGCGGTGACCGTCGTGGCAGTGGTGGCCATCGTGGGAGCCATCGTCGCCCTGGCGGCGGGAGTGGGTCGTACGGCGATGGCGATGGCGCGTGAAGGGGACCTGCCCAGAGCCCTGGCACGGCGCTCTGATGGGGGAGTCCCGTGGCTGGCGGAAGGGATCGCGGTGCTGGTCGCCGTGGGCCTTGCTTGGTGGGGTGATCTGACCTTTGCGCTCGCCGCGAGTTCTGCCGGGGTGCTGGTGTATTACGCGATCGCCAACCTCGCGGCGCTGAGGGCGTTGTGGCGGGGACGACTGGGACAGTCGCGCGCGATGGGGCTGGTCTATGCGGTGGGTCTCGCGATGTGCCTGACCTTCTTGCTGGCGCTGCCGTGGGCCGCGACGGCGGCGGCTCTTGCCCTGCCTGCCGTGGCGGTGGTCGCGCGGGCGGTCGTCGCGGCCGTGACCAGGGCCGCACGTTATGGTCAAAGTTCGGGCGAACTCTGACTGTTTTCTGCGAGTTCGCGGAAAATGGCGCGCGGGGGGCTAGACCAGCGTCACGTCCACGCGCACCACGGAGCCGGTGCGGTCCAACACGGCGGCACTCGTGGCCGCATCGAGCCGATCCACTGCCGAGACCGTGGAGCCATCCGCCAACGTCGCCACCACGGAGGCCACCCTGGCCGTGCCCAGGCCCGCCAACGGCGCCTCGGCCCGGTAGACCACGGGCACGCCCGCGAAGGTGAACGCGAGCCCGCCCACGGGCACCTCGACGGCATGGGCGGAGCCATCGACGGCACGGTAGTGCAGTGCGAGCGGGGCCGTGGTCAACTCCGAAGGCCGCAGCAGCACGGGAGTGAACACGATCTGGCCGTCGTCCACACGCAGGCCCAGTTCGCCCAGGCGCGTGAGCACCTCCTCCTTGACCTGACCGGTCATGCCGGGCTGCTTGGCGCCCTTGCCGGCCGGGGTGTGGGAGTACGGGTCGATGGGGAAGGCCCCATACACCTCGGGTCCCTTGGTGTAGCCGATGCCGTGACGCACGTCCTCGTAGGCGGCACGCAGGCGGTCCACCACCTCGGCGGGCGCGCCCGCGGCGACGGCCCACTCCACGTTCTCCTGGACCGCGAGCAGCAGTTTGGAGACCATGTGCCAGTAGATGGACCCCAGCCCCTCGTAGGCGAAGAACGAGCCCGAGCGACCGGTGAACTCGGCGTGGTTGAACAGTTCACCGAACGTCGCCACCACCTCGGCCTGCTCGGCCTCGCTGCCTGCCACCTCGGCGGGGAGTGCGGCGAGCGCCGCCGCGACCGAGCCCTCGTTGTGCATGTCTGCGCCGTAGCGCACCGTGCCGTGGGCGTCCCGCAGGGCGATGCCGCCGGCGCGCGAGTCCGCGAGCCGGGCCAGGAGCGGCGAGACCTTGTCCGCCGGCACGCGATTCTTCTCCAGCAGACGCGGCAGGGTCCTGTTGGGGTACAGGATGTAGGTGTGCTGATCGGCCCTGAACAGCGCCGATGCCCGCAGGGCAGCGAGCAGATCGGCGGCTTCCTCCGGCGTCAGCAGTCCCGCGCCGAGCACGTTGACCTGACCTTCGAGCATCTCGCTCAGGTGCGTGATGTGGGCCGTTCCCTCGCCCAGCACGAGCACGTTGTACGAGTGGTACAGCCCGTCGGGGCGCTTGTTGGCGCGCACGCCGGCGTCGGCGAAGGCGAGCGCCGCATCCAGCAGCGCGTGCACCTGGCTGGCGGGGACCACGGTGGTGGCACCCGAGAGCCCCGCGTAGACGGCGGTGCGGTAGGCGCCGCCCGCGGTGCCCAGGGCATCCACGATCTCGCGCCGCCCAGCAGGGGCGAAGCCCGCTGCGGCCTGCTCCACGTGCGCGAGCAGCACCTCGGACAGGTCGGTGAGCAGCCGGGCCAACTCGGCCGTCAACTCGACATCCTCCGTGAGCAGCTCCCGCACGAACGCCACGTAGCGGCGCAGTTGCGCGAGCGTGACGATCGACAGGCCGTTGCCCACGAGGGCGTTGTTGGCGTCGTTCCACTCCGGGCGCTGGGTGTTCATCCAGATGCCGCCGTCGGGGACAAGGTTCACCAGTTTGGCGGCCAGCAGACCCAGCAGCTTCTCCGCGAGGCTCACGCGCACCAGGTCGGAGCCGTCGGCGGTGTGCAGCAGACGGCCATCGGCACCCTCGCGCGCCACGCGCTCCTCGATGGCCTTCTGTGCGGCGAGGTCGAAGTCGATCGTGTTCTTGGGGTCGCGCACGATGCTCGGATAGTCCGCGATGCGGTAGGGCACGTCGGCGTGGGTGAAGATCGCGCGCGACAGCAGGCCCGTGAGCAGGCCGGGGTGGAAGCGCTGCGAGTTCTCCAGCAGGCGCAGCAGGTAGACGATCTGGTGATCGCTCCAGTAGCCGATGTTGGCCCACGGGTTGTCCGGCTCGGGAACCTCCCAGTCGATGCCGTCACGGGAGATGCGGTAGGGGTTGTAGCCGTCTGCCGTGGTGGCATCGAGCATGACCTGGATCATGGACTCGACCAGTTCGGGGAAGGACCAGGACAGCGCCTCCCAGTTCTGCAGGATGTCGCGCCAGTTGCCCTGGTAGTCGATGCGCAGGTTGCCGTGCTCGTCGTGCGCGGCGATGCGGAACCTGTTCCACGGACGGCTCGGGTCCCCGTGACGGCGGCTGAAGGCGACGGGCAGATACTCGCGGGCCAGGCGGATCAGGTCGGCGTCGCCCGTGCCTTCCGCCGCGGCGATGAGGCCGCGCACGGTGGTGGTCTCGGGCAGTGCGCCCAGTGCCGCGGCCTGCCGGGTGGCCGTGGCGGGGGAGCGCAGCCCGATGTAGGTGCGGACGTCCTGGGCCCGCACCACGCTGCCCTCGGCGGGCACGCCGCCGCGCATGATGTTGAAGAGCACGTTGGCGCTGTGGTGAGCAGCGGCCAACTCCTCCCCGGAGGCCTGCATGCCGTCGCTTGAGGCGACCAGTGCCTCCAACTCGGTGCGGGTGCGCGTGATGTCCTCGTCGAGGGCCACGGCCACGGCGTCGGGAGAGGCGAGCTCATCCAGGAGGGCCACCAACTGGCCCGCGTCGTAGGGGGTGTCCGCGACGGTGCGCCATGAGAGCGTCCCGTCCCCGGGCACGTCGAGGGTCGCCTCGGTCAGGTACGCCCCGCGTTCGCCGCGCACCTCGTCCTCCTGGGAGGTCGGGGAGCCGGCCAGGAAGGCCTCGATCTGCGTGGCGGAGAGCAGCCTGGTGCCCTTCAGCCCCGAGTTGAAGGCCACGGTGGCACTGAGCGACTCGCTCGGTTCGGCGCGGTCGGTGAGTGTGGAGTTCAGGTAGAACATGCCCAGCCCGGTCGCCTCGTCCAGCTCCGCCCGCTTGTAGGCGTCCAGCAGCACGCTCAGTTCGTTCTGGGTCTGCTGGCTGATGCCCGCCGCGAGCAGGTTGAGAAAGCCGTCGAGCACGGTGACGCGCACGGCATCGGCGGCGTGGTTTTCGAGGGAGGTGGTGCGCACGATGCCGTAGCGCCCCGAGGTCTGCCACGTCACCCGGGCGGTGAGCGCCAGGTCGGGCCGGGTCTCCTCGAAGATGAGCTCGGTGCCCAGGTCGTCCTTGTACAGGGCGCGCTCCACCGCGGGGTCGCCGGGACGGGTGGGGGCAAAGGGCTGCCACACCACCGGACCATGAGTGCCGTCCACGCGCACGGCGGTGAAGCCTCCCGTGTGGCCCGCGCTCTCGGTGATCTTGTCGTCAGTCGTGTAGGGGAACAGGGCCTGCTCCACGTGGCTGCGTCCCGCCGTGAGGCCGCCGGTGGAGGAGATGAACAGCCACAGGTCGCTGGCGCCCAGCACCGTCATGAAGAACGGGGGAAGCGCGTGGTAGCCGCCGATGCGGTAGAAGCGGCGCCCGCCGATCATGACGGTTTCGCCGGTGACGGCTACCTGGGCGGCATCGGTTCTGGCGGCAGTGACGGACACGGTGACTCCTGTGACGTGAGAGCAAGAAATTCGAATTGGCTTACCGGTTGGTAAGTACTTTCCTCCAGCGTAGTACCTGGGGGAGGGCGCTTACAAGGACGTGGTTCCTCCATAGTGAATCGTGTCACTAAAGGGAGGTGCCGCGCAACACCTTCTCCATCGGCCGCCCGCGGGCCACCTCGTCCACCAACTTGTCCAGATAGCGGATCTGGCGCATGAGCGGATCCTCCAGGTCCTCGATGCGCACCCCGCAGATCACGCCCGTGATGAGCGAGGCGTTCTCGTGGAGATGGGCCTGCGCAAAGAACTCGGCGAGCGTGGTGTGCTCGTCCAGATGACGCTGGAGAGCCGCCTCGTCATAACCCGTGAGCCACTCGATCACCTGGTGCAACTGCGCCACCGTGCGGCCCCTCTTCTCCAGCTTGGCGACATAGTGCGGGTAGACCTGAGCGAACGGCAGGCCGTAGATGCGATGCGCCATGACGCGGCCTCCTCGATCATCCCCGCCGGGCAAGCCAGGCATCGGCCGCGGCCAGTTCCTTGGGCAGCGTGCCCTCGATGGCCCCCACCACCACCTTCTCCACCATCGGACCCAGGAGCGGCACGGAGGCCTGCACATCACCGGCCAGGCCGAACGCCACACCTTCGGCAGTGGCCTTGAGCACGAGCGAACCACGCGCATGCCCCGGGGCTCCCACGATCTCCAGCGCGAAGGTGCCCTCGCGCCCTGCGCTCACCCCGGCATCGGCCCCGGCGGCGGGGGCGAGCCAGGCCTCGGTGTACCGCACGGCCAGCTCCGATCCCACGAGCGAGCGGAACTCGGCGGGCACGGACGACGACGGCACGCTGCGCCGAACCACCACGGTGAACGCGCCGTCGGCCTGGGTGTCGATGTAGACCTCGGCATCCGTGGCGCCTGCCGCTCCGGCCCGGGCGCGCACGCACTCCTCGTCCTGCAGCATGGCGATCACACGCTCCATCGGAGCGCGGAACAGGTGCTTGTGGGTGATGCGCAACGTTCCTCCTCGAACTGAGTCTCAGGCTACAGGGTGTGCCGCGTGCACCTAGGCTTGACCCGTGGTCACCAGACACGATCTCACGGATCGCTTCGGAGCGCTTGAGCCCGATGTCGCGGAATGGCTTGGCATGCTCACGGGGGACTGGCAGGTGATCGCCGACCTGTCCTTCGCCGACCTGGTCCTGTGGCGCCCCATCCCCGACGGCTTTGTGGCCATCGCCCACTGCCGTCCTTCGACGGGGCCCACGGTCCACCAGGAGGAGGTGGTGGGGACCTTCGCCACCGAGGGCAGGGTGGGCCACCTGCGCAAGGCTCTCGACGAGCGTGTCCTGGTCGCTTCGCGCGAACCCCGATGGGACGAGGTGTACGCCGTGCGTGAGGACGCCCTGCCCGTGGTGATGCGCGATGGGCGCGCCGTGGCGGTGCTCACGCGGGAGGTCTCGCAGTCGGCCTCGCGCTCCTCCAGCCGCCTGGAGCTGAACTACAAGGGCGGCGCCGACGACATCCTGGGCATGGTCACGCGTGGCGAGTACCCGGTGCATACGTCCGTGACGGGACCGCGCCGGGGCGCGCCTCGCGTCGGTGATGGGGTGCTGCGGCTCGACGCGCAGGGTGTGGTGACCTATGCGAGCCCCAACGCGATGTCCTGCTTCCACCGCCTGGGCGTGACCGGGCCGCTCGTGAACAAGTCCCTTCCGCGCGTGGCGACGGACCTGGTCACGGACAAGGGACTCATCGACGAGACGCTCGCGATGGTGACGATGGGCCGCGCGGCCTGGCGCACCGACATCGAGGCAGGGGGAGCCGCGCTGTCACTGCGCGCCATCCCCGTGCTGGAGCACGGGGAGCGGCGCGGCGCGCTGCTGCTGTGCCGCGACGTCACGGAGCTGCGCCGCCACGAGCGCCAGCTCATCACCAAGGACGCGACCATCAGAGAGATCCATCACCGCGTCAAGAACAACCTGCAGACCGTGGCGGCGCTGCTGCGTCTCCAGTCGCGCCGGGTCGAGGCCCCCGAGGCCAAGGCCGCGCTCGCGGAGGCCATGCGCAGGGTGTCCACCATCGCGATGGTGCATGAGACGCTGTCTGGCACGCTCGACGAACTGGTGAACTTCGACGACCTCGCCGCACGCTCCATTCGCATGGCGGCCGATGTCGCCTCGCCCACCACGCAGGTCAAGATCGTGCGCGAGGGCGACTTCGGCTTGATTCCGGCGCAATACGCCTCGTCCCTGGCGCTTGTCATCACGGAACTGGTGACCAATGCCGTGGAGCACGGCTTCGAGGGTCGGGAGCACGGCACGTTGACCATCACGGCGCAGCGCGAGGGCATTCACCTCACGGTGTGCATCGCCGACGACGGCAAGGGCATCCAGTCCGATCCCTCGGGACTGGGCTCGCAGATTGTGCGCACGCTCGTGGAGAACGAACTCAAGGGAGAGATCACATGGTCCGCGGTGCGAGGTGGCTCCGTGGTGGACCTGCGCGCCGTCGTGGGTGACGAGCGCTAGGCCACCGGGTGCCAGCGCCTACTTGGCGGCGCGACGGGCGCGAGCGGCGCGCCGCTTGAGAGAACGACGCTCGTCCTCGGACAGCCCACCCCACACGCCGGAGTCCTGGTTGTGCTCCATCGCCCAGGACAGGCAGGTCTCGCGTACGGTGCAGGTGTTGCAGACGGCCTTGGCCTTCTCGATCTGCACCAGGGCGGGGCCGGTGTTGCCTACCGGGAAGAACAACTCGGGGTCGTCGACATCCAGACACGCCGCGCGGTTGCGCCAGTCCATGGGGACTCCTTAGAAAACGACGTGCGGCGGCCCACAGCGATGATCGGATCGCGAGTCAAAGGGGGGCTCGCCGCAACGTTGCGGGTTAACACCTAGGATTTTCGCATTGTTACGAACATATGACAAGACCCTTCTCATGTGATCGTCCCCACATTGCCACGATGTAGTTTGAGCGCTATGAGCAACGTCCCCAGATCCACCGGCTGGCTGGACATGGCCGCCCGCATCGTGCTGTGGTGCCAAACCCTGCTGATGCTGGGCATTGCCGTGGTCTACGGCCTCTATGCCGTCTCCGACACGCGTGAGACCCGTTTTCTGTGGGGAGCCGTGGTGGTGTGCCTGGTGTTCGCCGTGGGCGTGGGAGCGGTGGCCTGGGGCTTCGCCACGTTGCGGCGTGCCGCCCTGGGGCCCGCCTTCGGCATCCAGCTGATGATGGTTGCAGCCGCGGTCTGGCTGTGGCGGGCATGGCCCGGATGGGGATTGACGCTCCTGGTCGGTGCCGTGGTGGTCGCCTGGGCCGTCGCCCGCCGCGTGGCGGCGCTTCCCCCGCGCTATGAGGAGGACGAGGCGTAGCCGTCCATGCCGTGAGCCGTGGCCGCCGTCGTCGGCGGACTGACGAGTTGCACGCAGCGACCACGCCCCGCCTCGACCCACAGCACCCTGCCCGGGCGCGCCGAGGGCTCGGTGAGGCCGGCACTGTGGCCGCGGCACAGTTCCTCCGCGATGCGCGGATGCGGCTCCACGGCGACGATGATTCCCCCGCGCGCCTGCGGTGGCAGGAGGGCGGGGAACTCCACGACCGCGCCGAGGCATGCCCCGGCCCGTTCCAGGGCCGCGACGGTCGCGTCGCACTCGGCGCCAGGCGGTCCCACGATGGCCACAGTGGCCCCCCGACGCAGCGTGATGGGTGCGGCGTCGTCGCCGCCGACGCCCACGATCGATTCGTCCGCGATCATGCCGCCGCTGGCCTGCGCCGCGCGGTGGAGCACGGCGCTGACGCCGCGGGCATCGGGAAGCGGGGCCACGAGCCGCACCTGGCCCGTTCCCGTCGACTCCGGCGGTGTCGCCTCTGCCAGCACCGCCTCCCGCCAGCCGCGTGCCGACCAGGCCCTGACGGCGAAAGGCCCCTCGACCGCCGCGAGATCGCGGGGCACCGTCCATTGCGCCTCGTCCTGGCTGCCGAGCCCAGCGGCCACCAGGCGCAGTCCCGCATGGTGCGCGATCCGGTGGGTGGCGGAGGGGTTCACCGCGAGCACGAGCGCCCCAGACGCGGCGCGGGCCAGGAGCGACTCCACCCCCGCCCCGCGGTCCACCTGGGCGAGCGCGGCGAGCGCTGCCGGGGCATCGGGCACGATGAGCATGATGTCCTCGCGCTGGGAGGCGAGGTGGAGGGTGCGGGCCGCCTCGCGCGGATCGGAGGGCAGGTGCACCGGCACGAGGCCCAGGGCGGGTGCCCCCGCGGTGGCGCACGCCAGCGCGGACGCGCGCACCGGGCCGGGAGGTGCGACCACGACAAGCGGACCCGCGGCCACGTCCCACGTGAGGCTCCCGCGCTCGCGCAGGTCGGGCCAGTCCTCAAGACCCAAGGCGAGGTGACCGGGCGGAGACTCCAGCCCTGCCAGCGTCACGGTGGCCGGCAGCGGTGGATGCCACAGCGCGCTGCGGGAGGCGGCCCCCCGGTGCCGTTCCGCGGCCGCCGCGGCAAGCGACCGGGTGGAGGGGGCCGTCGCGATCTCGCCCATACCGGCGCGGGGCACGATCACTGCGTCCGGGCTCGGGGTGGCGAGGGGCAGAGCCAGCTGCACCTCGCGTCGCGTCGTCGCCGTCGCCACGATGGCCCGTCCCGGGACGTCCAACGGCAAGGAGGCCGCATGGCCGGTGCCCACGAGGTCGCGAGACTCGGCATCGGAGGCGACGCGCAGCGCGATGGTGGTGGAGGTGTTGGCGCGGATCTCCGGGGTGACCGCCCCCGAAGGCCGCTGCGTGGCGAGCACCACGTGCATCCCGAGCGACCGTCCCTGTGCGGCGAGGCGGTTGAGCCCAGGCATGAAGTCGCGATGCAGTGCCCCGATCTCCTGGAACTCGTCCACGACCACGAGCAGCCGTGGCGGAGCGTCACCGACCGCCTCCCACGCCGTGAACGAGGGCTGCCCCGCCGCGGCGAGCATCTGCTTGCGTTCGCGCAGCGCCGCCTCCAGCGCGGCAAGGGCCCTGCGGGCCTGACGTCCGTCGAGGTCCGTCACGGTCCCCACCACATGGGGCAGCGGCAGGCATGAGGCAAGCCCTGCGCCTCCCTTGAAGTCCAGCAGGGCGATTTCGAGCGACTCGGGTCCGTGCTCGTAGGCCAGGGCGAGCACCAGGGTCTCCAGGAATGCCGACTTGCCCGCTCCGGTCGTTCCCGCCACGAGCAGGTGGGGTCCGTCCGCGTCCAGATCGAGCCACCAGGTCTCCTGGTGGTCGCCGTCGCGCTGCATGCCCAGCGGAACCGTGAACCGGCGCCCGCTCGGGCGGGCCGAGGCAGTGGACGATGCGGTGAGAGACGATGCGGTGAGATCTGCCCAGCGCACCTCCCGGGGGAGTTGCTGCGGTGCCAGGGTGGAGGCGATCCGGCGGGCGGCGGCATCGGCTCGCGCGGGCGTGACGCGCCAGGGCGCGAGGGTTGCTGGGGCAGTCCCGTGGCGCAGCAGCACGGTGCGGTCGGGCTGGGCGACGAGATGGGTTTCGCACCACGAGGGAGGCGCATCGGTGAGCACGATCGCGCCATCGTGCGACCGAGCCGGCGGGAGCCAGCGCATCCACGGCTCGTCGAGCGTGTGCGGGTGAGCGGGCGGTCGCCTGCGCCGCGCCAGGATCAGTGCGCGGGCCATCGCCTCGCGCAGGTCCGATGCGCCCGTGACGGCCACGGGGCCGTCCAGCCAGGCGGGGGTCGCCCCCGGCCAGGGTCCGAGGAGGGGCAGCCCCGCGAGCAGGTCTGCGGGCGGCGGTGAGAGGCGGGCCAGCAGTGCAGGGCCGAGGACCACGAGCGGATACACGAGGGAGATCAGGGCCAGATACCAGCGGCCCGTGATCGCGGCCAGCACGATGCCCGACGCGGCGCCCCCGAGCATCCCCGTCACCTTGGCGTCCACGCCGCGGGCTCCGCCGGCCTCGCCGTCGCCGTAGGCATCCAGTCCGAGGGCGGCCCGCCCGTCCCCTGGGCGGTGGTCGGCATCGAGTGCGTCTCCGTCGGCTCCTCCACGTTGGGGGGCCTCGCACAGCATGACCCAGCTGGAGCCGAGCCGTACCGCCTGCCCTGCGACGAGCGCGGTCTTCCGGCCCAGCGTGGCAAGCAGCGGCGCCTGGCCAGCGAGCGCCGTCCCGTTGGTGGACCCCAGGTCCGCGACCACCGCACCGTCCGCGCTCGACCCGATGCGGGCGTGCCTGCGGGACAGGGCCGGGTCGGCGAGAAGCACGTCGGCCTCACCGCCGCCGTCGGGCGTGGACCTGCCCCACACCCGAGCGGTGTCGAGCGGCACCACCGCCCCGGCATCGGGCCCCGCGACCACGGCGAGGCAGCGACTGCGCGGCGGGGAGGTCGGCTCGCCGGACCGGGCGCTCAGGCGGGCGCCGTGCCGCAGCGGTTCCACCCCCGCCGGATGCTCCCCCTGGAGCAGGTGGCCGCCGCACCACGCCTCCCGTGCGTTCACGCCCGCCACGGCGAGCACGCGCGCCAGCGAGGTCCCAGGGCGGGCGTCGATCTCGATGTCGACTCCACCGGAGGTGAGCGAGGAATCAACCGTGAGGAGCACCCCCACAGCCTGCCCCCGCGGGCACCGCCGCCGCAGGCCCGCCGGGATATCTGTGGATAACTACGGCGTGAGCGCCGTCGCGGTGGACGCGGTGCCCCAGGAGTCGCCGGGAGGAGCCAGCGGCACGAGCGACCCCGACGCATCGGGGATGCCCGCGTACCAGGCGAACTCCGACTGGTTCACCACGCGGGGGATGCCCTGGAGTCGGTACTCCACCTGGTTGACGGTGCTGTCCACGAGCACGCCGGGAGCCGAGGTCCAGAGCAGCTCGTTCGCGTGGCGCGTCACGACCACGGGCGCCTGGCCCCACACCTGGGTCATGTGCACGAGCGTCTGCTCCGTGGGCGGCACGAGCGCGAGCACCACGGGCACATCGCAGCTCACACGCAGCGTGCCGAAATGCGAGGACGTGCCGTAGAGCACGATGGGCCGTCCGTCGGCCACCTCGCAGAGGCCGTCCACCTGCGCCCGCGCGCCATCCATCTCCGTGGTGAACACGTGCATCGCGACCGAGAGCGGGTAGGGCTGGCCGGGCATGACCGAGATCCAGGTCAGCGCGGGCAGCAGGGCGAGCACCCACGGGGATGCGGCCCGCACCTGGCGCATGGCCGTGGCATCGAGTCGCCAGCGTGCCCGAGGCGTCGCCTCGCGCCCAGGGCGAGCCGCCCAGCGCCGCAGCCCCACCTTGGCGGCCACGGTCGCAGCCAGTGCGAACGCGGGCAGTCCGGCGGGCTCGAAGCGACGGATCGCCCAGATCTGATCCGGCACGATCTCGGGCTTGAGCAGGTACAAGGTGGTGGGCAGCAGGCAGCCGATCACGAGCAGGCCCCAGGCGGGACGATGACGCAGCGCCCACGTGGTGGCGATCCCGAAGCCTGCGATGGCCAGAATCACCACGGGCCAGGTCAGGTACAGCGCGAGCCACGTGACCGTGCTCTCCGCGTAGGTGCGCGTGGGGTCCAGCGGCAGGCCCTGCACCCGTTGGAAGTACTCGACCACGCCGTTGGTGAACTGGTCGGATTCGGATTCGGTGCCGCGATGCACGGTGGTCCACAGGGGCCGGGTGGCAAGCGCCACGAGCAGCCCGCTCACCGCCCAGCCGGCGGAGGCGCTCCCGCGCTGCCCGAGACGGTCCGTGACGGCGGTCACGAGGCGTTCGCCGCCTATCCAGCGGTTCCACGACGCGACCCATACGAGCGCCACGGCCAGGGCCAGCACGTAGGCGCCCACGGCGGTGCGCGCCTCGGGCATGAGGCGTTCCAGGTAGGCCTGCGACCATCGCCACAGGGAGGCGTAGCCTACGGCCAGCACCGCGGCTTGGGGCAGGGCGAAGGCGAGCACGGCGCCGATGCGCCAGGGGGCGCCGTGGGAAGCGCTCGTGCCGGAGGCCTGCCCGCGTGCGGTGAGCGCGATCACCACCGTGGTGGCCACGAGCGCGCCCGCGGCGAACGCCGCGCCGTCGATGCGGACGAGCGCCGTCGCTCCGGTGACGATGCCGGCCGCGACCAGGGCACCGGCGCGCCGGTGCCGGATGCCGCGCCAGGCCCACAGCAGGCCCGCGAAGACCAGCAGGAGGGTCAGCGGCTCGGTGTAGGCGGCGCGCGAGAGGCCGATATGCGCCACGGACAGCCCCATGAGCCCCACGGGGACGAGCGCCCAGCGCGGGCCCACCATCTCGCGCGCCACGAGCCCCAGCGCGATGAGTCCCACGCCTCCCACCACGACGTTGGCGACGAGCACCCCAACGGTGCCGCCCAGCCAGCCGCCCATGGACAGCAGGGCGGGCAGCATCTTGGCGCCCTGGGGCTGGATCATGTCGCCGCGCAGGTTCCAGGCCTGCTCGGCATCGGCGAGCATGTTGGCCTGCACCGCCGCGGCGTCGATCGCGCCCAGGGAGGGAATGTCGGTCGAGGGATGGTCCACGAGCCACAGGCTCGACAGGGTCAGAAAGCCCGGGTCGCGGCTCACGATCAGGTACTCCGCATGGCCGATGCCGTGGAGCACCACCCAGGCGAGCACCACGAGAAGCAGGCCGCGACCGAGCGCGAGGTCGGTGGGAGACGGCGTCTCGTGCGGGCGCACCGCGCGCCACAGCGCCCAGCCGATGAGCGCGGCCAGCGGGAGGGTGGTCCACGGCCGATGCTCGCCGAGCGACACGGTGAGGGCGGCGGCCAGGGCGAGGGCCACGAGGGCGGTCAGGATGGCGTGGGGCGCGAGAAAAGACAGGCGATGGAGGCGGGGTCGACGGGCCTGCGCCGGGACGGTTGCCGCCCGGTTGCCGTCCCCGTGCCCGGCATCGGCCGCATGGTCGCTCACCCCAGAATCCTAGAGGGGCGCGCACAGGGGTGCCGTGTCTTGACCGTGACGATGTGGGTGGCGCGGGGTAATGTGGCCCCATGACAAGAATTGTCTTGGTCGAAGATGACCCCACCATTTCAGAACCCTTGACCCGCGCTTTGGGTAGAGAGGGTTATGACGTGGAATGGCATGGCACGGGTCAAGCCGGCGCCGCCGCCGCGGCATCGGCCGACCTCATCATCCTGGACCTAGGGTTGCCTGACATCGACGGCGTGGACGTGGCGCGACGTGTCCGCGATCGCGGCCTCACCGTGCCCATCCTCATGCTCACCGCACGCGCCGACGAGGTGGACCTGGTGGTGGGACTCGACGCGGGCGCCGACGACTACGTCACCAAGCCCTTCCGCTTGGCCGAGTTGCTGGCCCGTGTGCGCGCTCTGCTGCGCCGGGGCAGCGGCGCCGAGGCCGGCGCCGAGTTGAGCGCCTCCGGGGTGCGGGTGGATGTGGCGGGCCATCGCGCCTACCTCGACGACCGTGAGCTCCAGCTCAGTGGCAAGGAGTTCGACCTGCTGCACGTGCTGGTGGCGCACGCCGGCTCGGTGGTCTCGCGTGACCAGCTCATGCGTGATGTCTGGGGCGCGGATCCGCAGGCACCGTCCAAGACCCTCGACATGCACGTCTCGTGGCTGCGCCGCAAGCTGGGGGACGACGCGAACAGCCCGCGCTACATCACGACGGTGCGCGGCATGGGTTTCCGCTTCGAGAACGACTAGTCCTTGCGCCGTCGCGTCCTTGTCGCCACGTTGTCCGCCCTCTCCCTGGCGGTGGTGCTGCTGGGCGTGCCCTCGATCGTGCTCGCCGCCCAATTGGCCCGCGGCGACGCCTTGAGCGGCCTCCAGTCGCGCACTGACACGGCGGGGCGATCCCTTGAGGTGCGCATCGACGCCGGCGAGGTGATCGACGAGCGGGTGCTTGCCAGCCATCTGGGAGTCAGGCCCGGCTCGCCGCAGTACATCGAGGTGCGCCTGCCCGATGGCACCACGCTCGAAGCCGGTGAGCGTCCCTCCTCGTCGTTCTCCGCCAGCAGGGTCACCGACTCCGGCGTGGTGGTCGTCATGCTCGCGGACCGCTGGGACATCTACGTGCAGGTGCTGCGCTCGGTCGCGGTCATTGTGGGGTTGGGGCTCGTGGCCATCATCGTGGGCACGTGGGTGGCGCGGTGGCAGGCCAACCGGCTCGCCGCGCCGCTGGTCTATCTCGCGGCCTCCGCCGAGCAGCTCGGATCGGGTCAGGTGCGGCTCAGGTACGAGCCCTCGGGGGTGGAGGAGATCGACATGGTGGCCGAGGAGCTGGTGCGCAGTGCCGACCGCATGGCGGTGCGCCTGGCCACCGAGCGCCAGTTCGCCTCCGACGCCTCCCACCAGTTGCGCACCCCCCTCACCGCGCTCACGATGCGGCTGGAGGAGATCGCCGCGCTCACCGAGTCCGACGAGGTGCGGGCGGAGGCCGATGCCTCGCTGGAGCAGGTGGAGCGGCTGGTCGCCACGGTGGACGACCTCCTGGGCAGATCGCGACGGGCGCTGGGCTCCGGCACGCAGAAGGTCATGCTCGACGAGGTGTTCGAGCAGCAGCGCGAGGAGTGGACGCCCGCCTTTGCAGCGGTGGGACGCGCCCTGCGCATCTCGTCGAGCCCGCATCACGTGTTTGCCACGCCGGGTGCGCTCGCCCAGGTGCTCGCCACGCTCATTGAGAACTCCTTGGTGCACGGTGGCGGCACCACGCAGGTCTCCGCGCGGGAGACTGGCGCCCAGCACGCCGTGATCATCGAGGTGCGCGACCAGGGCCAGGGCGTGCCCGAGGATCTGGCGCCGCGCATCTTCGAGCGTTCCGTGACCTCGGGAAAGGGCACGGGACTGGGACTCGCCCTGGCCAGGGACCTCGTCTCCGCCGACGGCGGCCGCCTCGAATTGTCCCAGCGCGCCCCGGCGGCGTTCTCGGTGTTCCTGCAGGGGGTGCCCCACATGCTGGATGTCGATTCCGTGGTCTCCCACGGCCGCACCCCCAAGCACAAGCGCCCTAGTCGGTGACCGCCGGCTCGCTCGTCGGCGGGGGCACGGCGTCGGCCCCGGCATCGGAATGGAACACGAACAGCCGGTAGCCCGCGTAGCGCGCCACGGTGCCCAGGCCGATCCCCGCGAGCGAGAACACATTGTCCCAGGCGAGGGTGGCCAGCCCCAGGCCGTGGTGGGTCAGGGCGACCGTGCCCGCTTCGATCCCCAGCGCGGCGGCATTGATCGCGAGGAACAGCACCAGCTCGGACGTGGGCCGATGGCGGCGCGGGCCGCGGAAGGTCCAGCCGCGATGCATGAGCCATGCGAACACGATG
This sequence comes from uncultured Demequinaceae bacterium, assembly GCA_964517615.1. GTDB lineage: Bacteria > Actinomycetota > Actinomycetes > Actinomycetales > Demequinaceae > Demequina. The sequence continues at coordinate 57,227 of CAZFEH010000002.1, read as the reverse complement.
GACACGAGTGCCGCGATCACCTTGGCGGTGACCACGCGGTCCGGCTCGCCCCACACGTGGCTGTCCGGACTGAGGGGTCCCAGGCGCAGCAGGTTGAAGGCGCCGAGGTTGACCACCACGCCCGCGAGGCCCACGGCCAGGAAGCGGGCGAGCTCCGCCACGCGCGGGCTCAGGTGAACGGTCACAGAGCCAGAGCCTACCGGCGGTAGGTTGGGTCTGTGATCGTGGCAGTGGTAGGTGGCGGACAGCTCGCGCGCATGATGGCGCCCGCAGCGACGGAGTTGGGCATCACGCTGCGGGTGCTCGTCGAGTCGCCTCAGGCGGCGGCGGCGCTCGCGGCGCATGAGGCGGTGGTGGGGCTCCCGGGGCAGGCCGATGCCATCGCGCGCCTGCTGGCCGAGCCCCGGCCCGATGTGGTGACGTGGGAGCACGAGCACATTCCCGATGCCGTGTTCGCGGCGTGCGAGGCGGCGGGGGTGCCCGCCCGTCCCGGTGCACGGGCGCTGCTGCATGCGCGCGACAAGATCGCGATGCGCACGCTCATGGACTCGCTGGGCGTGCCCGGGCCGTCATGGCGCGAGGTGTCCACCGCGCAGGAAGTGGTGGAGTTTCTGGCGGCCCACGGCGACCGGGCCGTGCTCAAGACCGCGCGCGGCGGCTACGACGGCAAGGGTGTGCGCGTCATCACGGATGCTGCCGATGCCGCGGACTGGCTCGCGGCGGCGCGTGAGGGCGGGCCGCGCGTGCTCATCGAGCAGGCCGTGCCCTACGACAGGGAGGTGGCCGCTCTCGTGGCCCGACGCCCCTCGGGAGACGTCGCCGCGTGGCCGCTCGTGGAGTCGATTCAGCGCGACGGCGTGTGCTCCGAGGTGATCGCCCCCGCGCCGGGGCTGACCCCGGATCTGGCCGCGCAGGCGCAGTCCCTTGCTGCGCGCATCGCGACGGCGCTCGACGTCACCGGGGTGCTCGCCGTGGAGATGTTCCAGGTGGGCGAGAGCCTCCTGGTCAATGAACTGGCCATGCGCCCCCACAACTCCGGGCACTGGACCATGGACGGTGCGGTGACGGGACAGTTCGAGCAGCATCTGCGGGCCGTGCTCGACCTGCCGCTGGGGGACACGACGCCCCGGGCGGAGGTCACGGTGATGGCCAACGTGCTCGGCGGCAGCCGCGAGGTGCTCACCACGGCGCTCGCGAGTGTGGACGACCCGGGCGTCAAGGTGCATCTCTACGGCAAGGAGGTGCGTCCCGGCCGCAAGGTGGGCCACGTCAATGTCAGCGGTGCCGAGGTGCCCGGCGTCTACGAGCGCGCGGTGCGCGCTGCCGCTAAGGTGGCAGAAGCATCGGCCGATGCCGGGCAGACGGCCCCGGCCACCACCGGCGGACAAGGAGGAACGGCATGACGCTCGTGGGCGTGGTGATGGGCTCGGACAGCGACTGGCGTGTGATGCAGGATGCCGCACAGGCGCTGGAGGAGTTCGGCATTCCCTATGAGAAGGACGTGGTCTCCGCGCACCGCATGCCCGAGCGCATGATCGAGTACGGCCGCACGGCCGAGGAGCGCGGACTGCGGGTCATCATCGCCGGTGCAGGGGGTGCGGCGCACCTTCCGGGCATGCTGGCCTCCGTGACGGCGCTTCCCGTGATCGGCGTGCCCGTGCCTCTGGCCCATCTCGACGGGCTCGACAGCCTGCTCAGCATCGTGCAGATGCCCGCGGGAGTGCCCGTGGCCACCGTGTCCGTGGGCGGGGCGCGCAATGCCGGCCTGCTGGCCGCCCGCATCCTGGCCGCCTGTCAGGGCGAGGAGGCGGCGGCGCTGCGGGCGCGGATGCGGGACTTCCAGGAGCAACTGCGGGCCACGGCCGAGGCCAAGGGCGCCGTGCTGCGGGACCTGTAAAGGCTCGTGAGCGGCTAGCAGCCGGCGAGGATGTCGGCTTCGCTCTCGCGCACGGGCCCGCCGCCCGTTGAGGTGCCACCGTCGCCTCCGTCGCCACCGTCACCCGCGGAGGGGCTGGGACCCAGGTCGTTGGCCGGGGACGTGGACTGCTTGTCGAGCAGATCCACGATGGGCTGGTCGTTGGCGATGGCCGCGAAGATGGCCGCAGAGGCCTGGGGGATGAACTCGACGCGGTTGGGGTCGGGGGCGTAGCCGCGCACCGGGACGGTGCCCATGATGAGGTCTTCCGAGAGGTTCAGGTTGCGCAGCGAGAATGCGAGCCCCGCGTCGTAGGTGATGTCGCCCAGTTGCGGGTCCACGGTCACGGAGGACAGCGCCGCGGCCAGGAAGTCGGTGAGCGCCTTCGGGTTGAAGAGCACCTCGGTGCCCATGACCTTGCGCGCCAGGTTCTTGAGCAGAATCTGCTGGCGGTCGATGCGGTCCAGGTCGGAGCCGCTCAGGCCGGTGCCGTGGCGCATGCGCGCGTACTGGGTGGCGGTGTAGCCGTCCATGACGATGGGGCCGGCCTTGAGGTCCAGGCCGGTGTACTTGTCGTAGACATCCTTCTGAATGCACATCGGCACGCCGCCCACGGCGTCCACGGTGCGCACCATGCCGGAGAAGTCCACCACCGCATAGTGGTCCACGCGGATGTTGGTGAGCGACTCGATGGTGGCGATGGTGCAGGCGGCGCCGTACGCCATCGCGGTGGCGGAGTCGGCGGCACCCGTGGCGCCGTTGGCGAAGGCCTCATTGAACATGCCGGTGTAGGTGCGCTGGGTGGTGCCGTTGGCGCGGGTGCACGGTGCGAGCTTGACCATCGAGTCGCGGGGGAAGGAGATGACCTCCACGCGGCTGCGGTCCGCGGAGATGTGCATGAGGAGGGCCGTGTCGGAGCGCATGCCCGCCTCGTAGCCGCCGATGGACTCGTTCTCGCCGTCGCGCGCGTCGGAGCCGATGAGCACGATGTTGAGCGCGAGTCCCGCGGCGCCGTCGGCCGGGGGCAAGGCGGGTGCGGGCCGGTCCGGGCCCAGCAGCGCCTCGATGTCGATCGTCGTGATCTGCGCCTCGGCCTTGGAGACGTAGGTCTGGGTGAGCACCGCGCCAAAGCCCACCAAGGTCGCGGCGGCCCACGCGAACCCGGTCAGCACGGGGTGACCCGGGCGTCGCGTCGCGTGACGGACGGTGCGGGTGGTGGGCGCGCTCATGCGGGTTCCTCTCAAGGCATGGGGATGGCGTTCACAGTGTAGGGCCAGCCCCCAGAGATGTCTGTGGGGGAACGATCAGGCAACTACCACAGTTCCCGGCGTGCACAAGTGCGCCACGTCGTGTAGGTTCGACTTGACGCACAGCGGATTACAAAGGTGTAATTTACTGCGAGCGGGAGTCCCCGCCGCGTCGAACGGAGGATGAGCATATGTGGAATATTTACACAGGCTCAATGCCCTCGGACGCGGGAACGCCCTCGACCCTCGCCCCAGTGGTCGACATCTTCTCCGTGGCGGAGGACGGACCCCTCGCGTGGCAGGACAGGGCACTGTGTGCCCAGACCGACCCGGAGGCGTTCTTTCCCGAGAAGGGCGGTTCGACTCGTGAGGCCAAGAAGGTCTGCACCTCCTGCGAGGTGCGCGCCGAATGCCTCGAGTACGCACTGGCCAACGACGAGAGGTTCGGCATCTGGGGCGGGCTCTCGGAGCGCGAGCGGCGCAAACTCAAGCGCCGGGCCGTCTAGTCTCCCGACAGGCGATCCGCTGACCACAAGGCCCCTGCTGTGACCGGCACCCGCATCGTCCGCGCGGTGCTTGTCACCGACGGTCGCTCCAGCCACCTCCCCGCGGCGCTCGCGGCGCTCGCGGACATCCAGCCCTCACCCTCCACGCTGCACCTCGTCGTGGTGGGCGATGCGGAGCAGCCCCACCTCCCCCCCAGCCTGGACCCGGTCATCTCGCGCACCGGGGCGCGCACCTACGCCGAGGCCGTCGACGCGGTGCTCGCCGAGCACCCCGCCCACGGCGAGGAGCTCCTGTGGCTGCTTCACGACGATCTCGCGCCCGCCCCCGATGCTCTGGCCCGGCTGGAGGCCACGGCCCGCAAACGCCCCAGGGCGGCGGTCGTCGGCGGTGCCCATGTGCGCTGGGACGATGCCTTCCGGCTCGTCAACGTCGGCACCACCGTGTCCCGCTGGGGGGCCCGGCGCATCGGCCTGGCCGCCGAGGACGACATCAACCAGGGGCAATACGACTCCCGTGACGACGTGCTGGCCGTGTCGCTCGCGGGTGCCCTCGTCGCGCGCTCGGCATGGGAGAGCCTGGGTGGCCTTGACGCCGGCTACCGCGGCTTTGGCGACTCGATCGAGTTCTGCCGCCGGGCCTGGGCCAGCGGGGCGGATGTCGTGGTGGTTCCCGCAGCCAAGTTCCGTCATGCGCAGGATGCGTTGTATGACCGGCGTGGCGGCGCGGGAAGCAAGCGCGCCACCCACGCCCGTCGACGCATAGGCGAGTGGTACCACGCCTTCGCCTGGGCGCCCCTGTGGGCGCTCCTGCCGCTTGCGCTCCTGGTGCTGCCGAGCGCCGTGGCGCGTGCCCTGACGCGCATCATGCAGAACCATCCGCGCCTCGTGCTCGCGGAGTTGATGGTGCCGCTGGCCCTCCTGGGCAGCCTCCCGGATCTCGTCGCCACCCGCAGGAGCATCGCCCGCATACGCGTGGGGCGTGGGGCGGAGCGGCGCCTCCTCGCGGGGCCTCTCCAGGTGCTGCGTCATGTGCGCGAGCGCGAACTCGGGGGATGGGAGCAGGTGCGGGCGGCACGCGGCCCCACCGATGTGGTGCGCGGCGAGCTCGCTGCCCGGCGGCGGCTGCATCGGGCCTGGTTCGCCACGGTCGCGGTGGTGGCCCTCGCGGTCACGGGCGGCTTGACGGCGCGATGGTGGCTGGGCCTGGTCGACGGCCTGATGCTCACGGGTCAGGGGGTGGGAGCCACCGATGTGGCGCGCACCGATCTGTGGGCACGCACATGGTCGGGACTGTCCGAGGCGGGGCTGGGCATTCCCACGCTCGATGGCGCATGGAGCGCGATGATGATGCCGCTCACGCTGAGTGGCGACACGCGGGTGGGGCTCGGACTGCTCGTGGCGCTCGCGCCGCTGCTGGCGGTGGTGAGTGGGTGGATCGCGATCGGCGCGCTCACCCGCGCCCCCTTCATCCGGGCGGCTGCGGCGCTCGCCTATGGTCTGTGGCCGCTGTTCCTCGCGGCGGTGCTGGATGTGCGCGTGGGGGCCGTGATCGCGCATCTGGCCCTGCCGTGGGTGGCGTGGGGGGTGCTGCGCGCCGCGGGCTGGGTCAAGGGCGAGGTGCTCGGTGACGGCAGCGAGCATGACACGACCCGGCGTCGGCCCTCGGCCAGTGCCGGCATGGTGGCCGCGCTCGCGATGGCCGCCGCCACCACGGCAGCGCCCGCCCTGCTGCTTCCTCTTGTGCTCGTGATCGCCGCGGTGGGTGCCGTCGCCGGCGCGCTGCGGTGGCGGGTGTGGTCGGTCATGGCGCTGTCTCTCGTGGTCTCGTCCCGCGCGCTGTGGGTGGCCCTGTCCCGGCCGGGAGAGGCCGTCGCCGTGCTGTGGCGCGAGAACGGCCCCAGCGCCCCCTTCGCCTCGCTCACGCCGTGGCAGCTGCTGACCGGCACCGACGGCGCGCACCGGTGGGCGGACGTGCTGACCACGGGCACGGCGGGGGAGTTGATCGCGGGCGTGCTGCCGCATCTGCCTGGTGCACTCGCGCTTCTTCTCACGGTCGTGGCGCTCGCGACGGCCAGGACCTCGCCCGCCACGGTGGTCGGTGCGCTGCTGGCGGCCTTGGGCGTGGCTGTCGCGGCCGTCTCTCAGGGCACCGTGGCCGCATGGCCCGATGCCGCCGGCCACGATGCCGTCAGGGGCTGGCCGGGCCCGGGCAGTTCGCTGGTGGCGCTCGGCGCGGTGATCGGCATGGCCGCCGCCTACGGCGCACTTCCCGCACTCAAGAGCGGCAGGCATCGCGCGGGGGCCGGCTTCGCCCGTGCGGGAGCGGTGGTGCTCATCGTCGCGGTGCTCGCTCCCGCGGTGTTCACCGTGTGGCCCGGCTCCCCGCGCGGTCTGGGCCAGGTGGCATCGGCATCGGTGCTGCCCTTGGCCGTGCCGCTCGAGCTGACCGGTCAGGACCGCCAGCGCGCCCTCGTCCTGGATCAGGCGCCGGGGGATGTCATCGCCTTCAGCGTGCTCGCCACGGATGGCACGGAACTGGTCACCGGGAGGGTCGGGACGGCGCGGGACGGCACACCGTGGGCGAGGCAAGGCGCCTACCAGGGTGTGGATCGCCTGGTCTCGGCTGTCGCGACGCTCGCCGCCACCGGCGAGGGCGGCACCGAGGAACTCGCGGCGTGGGGCATCGGTGTGGTGGTCGTGGCGCCGGGGCAGGATCGACTGCGTGCCGCGCTCGACGCCAACCCCGCGCTTGCGCTCATCGGCGGCGGCGATCACGGGACGTCCTACCGGGTGGCGCGCCCCCTGTCCGACACTCCCGTGTCCCGGGCGTGGCTCGTCACGACGGAGGGTGAGCTCGTGGTGCCCTCCGGCCCGGTCTCCGGCGCCCTCGACCTGGCCCCTGGAGTGGGAGGGGTGCTGCTGATCGCCACCCCTGCGGACCATGCGTGGCGCGCCGCGCTCGACGGCCAGGAGCTTCCGGTGACGGTGGACGACCACGGCAGGCAGGCGTTCGCGGTGCCCTCCACGGGAGGCGTGCTGACGTACGAGTTCCGTGACCCGGGCTACCGCTGGTGGTGGTGGGCTGCGGCCGTGGCCACTGCCTGGGCGTTGCTGGGTGCCGTGCCGCTCGGCGCGCGCGGCGTGAGGGAGGGACAGGCGTGAGGCTCTCCAGGATCATCGCCATCGTCGCGTTGGCCGTGGCGGCACTTGTCGCGGTGTCGCTCGGCCCCGCGTCGGTGCCCGCCACGCCGGGGCAGGTGTTCTCCGTCGCTCCCGCGGCAACCCACGCCGCCTGCCCGGGCCCCCAGCGTCTGCCGGTGGGGGACCAGGGGACGTCGGGCGATCTCGCCGCGGGCACGCTCGACAGGCAGGCCGATGACTTCGGCGACGGGGCCTCGTATCCCGTGGGGCTGGGGCGCGCCTGGGAGGCGCCGCTTGCCGCGATCGTCGAGCGCGTGAACGATGGCGACCTCGAGGGCATCGCCGCGCTCACCTGCCTGCCCGCTCGGTTCGACAGTTGGCTGGCGGGCGGCTCGACGCTGCTGGGGCACAGCGCCCGCCTCATTCTGAGCAATCCGGCCGATGCCCCCACCGAGGTGCGTGTCACGCTGTATGGCCCCCTGGGTCAGGCGGGCGATTCCTTCACGGTGGCGGTGGCACCGCGCGACCAGGAGGAGCGACTGCTGGAGGGGGTGGTCGCGGAACTGTCGGCCCTCGTGGTGCATGTCGAGGCCTCGGGGCCCGGCGTGGTCGCCGTGCTGCAGGACTCGCGCCTGGAGGGCTTCCAGCCGGCGGGAACCGACTGGGTGGGGGCCACCCAGCCCTCGACGTCGCTCGTGGTGCCCTCCGCGGGCTCCGCGGTAGAGGGTGCCACCACGGTGCTGCGGCTCTTCGCGCCCGAGGGCGCTCAGGTCTCGGTGGCCTTTGCCTCGGAGCAGGGCGTGCAGCCCTGGTCGGGGGCCAGGAACCTGGCCCTGGAGGCGGGTGTGGTGACGGAGGTTCCCGTACCGGTGGGTGAGCCGGGTGCGCTGCAGGTCACGGCCAACTCGCCGGTGCTTGCGGCGGCGCTCACCGTGGTGCCGCGCGCAGCGGAGCAGGGTTCACTGGGTGCCGTGGCATATGACCTGCACTGGGTGCCGGGGATTGCGGAATCCGAGCAGGGACCTGTGGCGGCCATCGTCCCGGTGGATGATGCCGTGCTGGTCATGGTCGCCCAGGAGGCCACCACGGCATCCTTCGTGGACGGCGGCGGCGCCGTCGTGGTGAGCGTGCCTCTTCCCGCCGCCACCGTGGTGCGGGTGCCGCTGTCGCTCACACCCGGCACGGTGCTCACCGCCGATGGCGACTTCTACTGGGCGATCGAGATCACCACCGCCGAGGGATATCTTGCCTCCCTCATGCCCGCACCCGTGAGCCAGGCGGACCGCGAGGTGACGGTGCGGCCGGCGCCCTACGCGCCGGTGGTGAGGTAGCGCGAGTGGGGGAGGGCGTGGCGTCGGCGAGCCCTACGCGCGACCACGCGCCACAGGCACGGATCCACGAACTCCACGGACTGCGCGGCGTGGCTCTCGCGCTCGTGGTGGTGTTCCACCTCTTTGGCGGTGGCCGGGTCTCCGGCGGGGTGGACGTGTTCCTGCTGCTGTCGGGGTACCTCATCACCCGGTCGCTCGTGGAGCGGCTGGAGCGGGGCGACCGGGGAGTGCTGCGGCGTCACTATGCCCGCACGGCCGTGCGGCTCATCCCTGCCGCGACGGTGGTGCTGATCGCCACGCTGGGCCTGGCCGCCTGGGTGCTCCCGCTGAGCAGGCGGCTGGAGGTGGGCTGGGAGGTCATCGCCTCGGCGCTGTATGTGCAGAACTGGGAACTGATCCGCCACCAGCTGTCCTATGGCGCGGCGGGTCCGGAGGCGAGCCCCCTGCAGCATTTCTGGTCGCTGTCGGTCCAGGGGCAGTTCTTCATCGTGTGGCCAGTGGCCATCGTGGCGCTGGCGCTCCTGTGCCGTCGGGCCGGATGGTCGCTGCGTGCGGCCACACTGTGGCTGGCCGCGGTGGTGACCGTGGCGTCGTTCGCCTATGCCGTCTTTCTGGTGGCCGTGGATCAGCCGGTGGCGTACCTCAGCACGTGGTCGAGGCTGTGGCAGCTCACCCTGGGCGCGGTCGCGGCACTCACGCTGGCACGCCTGCGGCTGCCCGCACGCTGGCTCGCGGTGGTGGGGTGGAGCGGAGTGGCGCTCGTGGTCAGCGCGGGCGCCGTGCTCGATGCGGCGCACACCTTTCCCGGGGTCTACGCCCTGTGGCCGCTGCTGGGCGCGCTCGCGGTGCTGGCCGCCAGCAGCGGCGAGAGGCGCTCCGCGCTGCGGACCACGATGGAGTGGTGGCCGGTGCGCACGGTCGCCGACCGGGCCTACGAGCTGTACCTGTGGCACTGGCCTCTCCTCGTCTTTCTGCTCGCCTCGACGGGGCAGGATGCCGTCACGGCGCAGCAGGCCGTGGTGATCTTCGCCGTCTCGCTGCTGTTGTCTCATCTGACTCACCGCTGGGTGTCGGAGCCGGCGCGCCGGGCCCATATCCCGGTGCCGGCGCGCGCGGCCCTGGTCAGCGCGGGCGCGGTGTGCGCGCTCGTGGGGGTGACGCTCGTGGGGCTGGGACGGCTGGAGGCGAGCCAGGACGATGCCCTCGCGCGTCTGCTGGAGGCCTCCGGCGACCATCCCGGCGCGCTCGTGGCGGTGGACCACATCGGGCAGTGGAGCGAGCCGCCGCGTCCCGGCAATGCCGTGATCCGCTCCGACCTGCCCGAGGTGTACTCCTGGGGCTGCATCCAGGACTGGCGCGACTCGCCC
>CAZFEH010000002.1:0-47620 GCA_964517615.1 uncultured Demequinaceae bacterium | reverse complement strand
TTCGATGCCATCGTCGCGACCGCACCCGATCTGGTGTTCACGGTGGGCACCACGACCGATCGGCCGCGCTACTCGATGGAGATGCTGCGCGAGGACCAGGTGAGCAACTGGACTCGCCTCGGAGAGCACGGCATTGCGGTGGCCGCGATCCGTGACAACCCGCGGTTCACCTGGAACGTCGCCGACTGCCTGGCCGCGAGCGGCACGCGCGACACGTGCGGCCTCCCGCGGAACGAGGCGTTGGCCTTCGACATCGATGCGGTGGTGGGCGATCTGCCGGGCAATGTCTCGTTCCTGGACCTGGCCGACATCTTCTGCTCGGACGAGTTCTGCCCGGCGATCATCGGCAATGTGGTGGTCTACCGCGACCACGATCACCTCACCAATGCCTATGCGGCTACCGCAGTGCTCCGCCTGGAGCGGGAGTTGAGGGTGTTCTACCCGTGGCTGTTCGAGGGTGAATCGGGGGCGGGCTGACCGGCGGCCCCAGGGGGCCGCGCGCCGGTCAGTGGTGCGCCGCCCGTCTAGTTCACCCGCAGTCGGCGTCTTACAACCCCGTCCCGTACTCCGGGTCCACCTCATCGGGACGCCTGCCCAGCACATGCCCCACATGCTCCGCCAGCACATCCCTCACCAGCCCCGGCAGTTCTCCCGGCGCGGCTCGCTGCTCAATGGGCCTGCGATACAGGACCACGCGCGTCGGCGCCCCGTATTCCCCGGGGAACAGCCTGCCGAGCGGCACCCCGGCCTCCCACGGCGCGGGGTCCGAGGGCGGGATCTCCTCCACGCCGAACTCCACCTTGCCCCAGGTGGCGCCCCAGCGTTCGTGGAGCCGCTCCGCGCCGGCCATGACCAACTCGTCGAACAGCTCGGCCCGGCTCCGGTACGCCGGAGCGCTGGGCGGGAGCAGGGGCCGACGCAGGCCTCTGCCGTGGGTATCGCGAGGGGACATACTCGTGAGGCTAGCCCTCCCGCGGCGTGGTGTCAGCACGCCATGCGCGCCCGCGAGTAACGTCCCAAGGGTGATGGCAGTCAGACAGTGCAGCAAGACGGCGTGCACCCGCCCCGCGGCGGCGACCCTCACCTACGTCTATGCGGACTCCACCGTGGTGGTCGGCCAGCTCTCGGCCCACGCAGAACCCCATTCCTACGACATGTGCGCCCCTCACGCCGAACGCTTCACGGCGCCACGCGGCTGGGACGTGGTGCACATCCACCAGGAGTTCGTCGAGACCGGCCCCTCCCCGGACGACATCGACGCCCTGGCGCGCGCCGTGCGCGAAGCAGGCCGTGCCGCCGTGCCCGGTGTCATGCCGGCGCCCCCCCGAGCATCGGAACCGCGCAGAGGCCACCTGCGAGTGGTCGCCAGCGAATCCTGACCGGCCGCGCGCGGGCCCAGATCCCCGCCCGCTGGCACTAGGCTTGCCCGAGTGACGTACCCGGATCTGACCTCACTCATCAAGTCCTACGACGTGCGCGGCATCGTGGGGGAGACCCTCACCGAGGACGTGGCGCGGGCCATCGGCGCCGCCTTTGCCGACGCGATCGTGCTCCCCGACGGCGAGACGAGCGTGGTCATCGGCCACGACATGCGCGACTCGGGCCCCGCACTCACCCGGGCCGTGACCCAGGGCCTCACCGACCGCGGCGTGGACGTCACGCTCATCGGGCTGTGCTCCACCGACGGCCTCTACCACGCCTCCGGCAGCCTGGCCCAGCCCGGCGTCATGATCACCGCGAGCCACAACCCCGCCGCCTACAACGGCATGAAGCTGTGCCGCTCGCGCGCTCGCGCCGTGGGCGAGAACACCGGCCTGGGGGAGGTGCGCAGCCTCGCGTCGCGCTACCTGGTGGACGGCTACCCCACGGCCGATGCCCCGGGAAGGGTGACCGAGCGCGACACCTTGGGGGAGTACGGCGCGTTCCTGCGCCTGCTCGTGCCCCTGGGCGGCATCCGTCCCCTCAAGGTGGTCGTGGACGCCGCCAACGCGATGGCCGGCCACACCGTCCCCGCAGTGCTGGGCACGGCCGCGGGACTGCCCGAGCTGCCCCTGGAGATCATTCCGCTGTACTTCGAGCTGGACGGCACCTTCCCCCACCACGAGCCCAACCCCCTGGAGACCGAGAACCTGCGTGACCTCCAGGACGCAGTGAGGGAGCACGGGGCGGACATCGGCCTGGCCTTTGACGGCGACGCCGACCGCTGCTTCGTGATCGACGAACGCGGCGAGATCGTCAGCCCCTCGGCCATCACGTGCCTCGTGGGCCTGCGTGAAGCCCGCCGGGAACAGGAGGCGGGCCGCATTCCCACCGTGCTGTACAACCTCATCTCCTCGCGCGCCGTCCCCGAGCAGCTGACCGCGGCAAGGGCCCGCACCGCGCGCACCCGCGTGGGCCACTCCTTCATCAAGGCGCAGATGGCGGACCTGGAGGCGGTGTTCGGCGGCGAGCACAGCGCCCACTTCTACTTCCGCGACTTCTTCTTCGCCGACTCCGGCATGCTTGCCGCCATGCACGTGCTCGCCGCGCTGGGCAGCCAAGACGGCCCGCTCAGCGCCCTCGTCGCGGAGCACAGCCCCTACGCCGCATCGGGCGAGATCAACTCCCGGGTGGACGATGCCGTGGCCGCCACAGAGCGGGTGCGCGCGGCCTTCGCCCCTGAGGGCATCGAGACGGATGAGTTCGACGGCCTCACCGTGAGCCACTGGGACGGGCACGACGACAAGTGGTGGCTCAACGTGCGCCCCTCCAACACCGAGCCGCTGCTGCGACTCAACGTCGAGGCCGCCCGCCCCGAGACCCTCGAGCGAGTGCGTGACACGGCGCTCGCCGCCATGAAGGAGAGCTGAATGTCCGCAGAGACAGGGACCAAGGCCGTCATCGCCGCGCTGAGCGCCAACATCGGCATCGCGATCACCAAGTTCATCGCGTTCTTCCTCACGGGAGCATCGTCCATGCTCGCCGAGGCCATCCACTCGCTCGCGGACTCGGGCAACCAGGTGCTCCTGCTCGTGGGTGCCAAGCGCGCGCGCCGCGATGCCACCCCGGAGCACCCCTTCGGCTATGCCCGCACCCGCTACTACTACGCCTTCTTGGTGGCGATCGTGCTGTTCACCCTCGGTGGGCTCTTCGCGCTGTACGAGGCGTGGCACAAGTTCTCCGAGCCGCACCCCATCGAATCCTGGCACTGGGTGCCCGTGGCGGTGCTGGTCGCGGCGATCATCATGGAGGGCCTGTCGCTGCGCACCGCCGTGGTGGAGTCCAACAAGGTGCGCCGGGGCCTGTCATGGCGCCGCTTCATCCAGCGCTCGCGCTCCCCGGAGCTGCCCGTGATCCTCCTGGAGGACCTCGGTGCGCTGCTGGGCCTGGTGTTCGCGCTCTTCGGCGTGAGCATGACCCTCATCACGCACGATGGCCGCTGGGATGCCCTGGGCGCCGCCATGATCGGTGTGCTGCTGTGCCTCATCGCCATCGTGCTGGGCCGCGAGACCAAGTCGATGCTGCTGGGCGAGGCCGCCACGGAGGAGGACGTGGACGCCATTCGCGCCGCGCTCGCGGACGCAGGCTTCGCGGATCTCATCCACCTGCGCACCCTGCACCTGGGACCGGAGGACATCCTGGTGGCCGTCAAGGTCGCCCAGTCCGGCGCGGTCTCCATCGCGCACCACGCCCAGCAGGTGGACCGGGCCGAGGCCGCGATCCGCGCCGCCGTTCCCGCCGTGCGTTTGATCTTTGTGGAGCCGGATGTGCGCCACACCGCGGCGGGCGATGCCGCCGCGATCCCCTCAGCCGATGCCACGGTCGCCAGGGAGGACCACGCATGACACTCGACCACCTGGTTGCCGACCTCGCGCTCGCCGAGGCGGGCCGCCACCAGATCCGGCTGGCCGAGGTGGAGATGCCCGGCCTCATGGCCCTGCGCGCCGAGTTCGGTGACGCGCAGCCCCTGGCCGGCGCGCGCATCGCCGGCTCGCTGCACATGACCACGCAGACCGCGGTGCTCATCGAGACGCTCACGGCCCTGGGTGCCCAGGTGCGGTGGGCATCGTGCAATATCTTCTCCACCCAGGACGATGCCGCGGCCGCCGTGGTGGTCGGCCCGGGGACGTATGCCGCGCCCGATGGCGTGCCCGTCTTCGCGGTCAAGGGCGAATCCATCACGGAGTACTGGGAGTACACCGACCGCATCCTGACGTGGGAGGGCCACGACGGGCCCACGATCATCCTCGACGACGGGGGAGACGCGACGCTCCTGGTGCACGAGGGAGTCCGGGCCGAGCGCGAGGGCTTCGTCCCGCCGCCGCTGGAGGAGGAGGACCCGGCCTACAACGAGGAGGCCGAGGCGATGCGCGCCGTGCTGCGCCGCTCCCTGGCCGCCGACCCGACGCGCTTCACGCGCATGGCGGCGGGCATCGTCGGCGTGAGCGAGGAGACCACCACGGGCGTGCACCGCCTGGACCAGAGGCATGCCCGCGGCGAGCTGCTGTTCCCCGCGATCAACGTCAACGACTCGGTCACCAAGTCCAAGTTCGACAACCGCTACGGCATCCGCCACTCACTGCCCGACGGCCTCAACCGTGCCACCGACGTGCTCATGGGCGGCAAGGTGGCCGTGGTGTGCGGCTACGGCGACGTGGGCAAGGGCGCGGCCGAGGCGCTGCGCGGCCAGGGCGCGCGCGTGGTGGTGACGGAAGTGGATCCCATCTGTGCGCTCCAGGCCGTCATGGACGGCTACGAGGTGGCGCGTGTCGAGGACTACGTGGAGCGCGCCGACTTCTTCATCACCACCACGGGCAACAAGGACATCATCCGGGTGGAGCACATGGCCGCGATGAAGCACAACGCCATCGTGGGCAACGTGGGCCACTTCGACAACGAGATCGACATGGCGGGCCTCGCCCGCTCCGGTGCCAAGCGCCAGCCCATCAAGCCCCAGGTGGACGAGTGGACCTTCGCGGACGGGCACTCGATCATCGTGCTGTCCGAGGGCCGCCTCATGAACCTGGGCAACGCCACGGGCCACCCCAGCTTTGTGATGAGTACCTCCTTCGCCAACCAGGTGCTCGCCCAGATCGAGTTGTGGACCCACCTGGACGCGTACCCGCTGGGCGTGCACCGCCTGCCCAAGGAACTGGACGAGAAGGTCGCGCGGTTGCACCTCGACGCGCTCGGCGTGCGCTTGACGGAACTGAGCCAGTCGCAGGCCGACTACCTGGGCGTTCCGGTTACCGGCCCCTTCAAGGCCGACCACTACCGGTACTAGCGCGCCTAGTTGTCGGAATCGGCGATGCCGTAGGGAAGCCGCGCCAGGCGTGCGGTCTCCACCGCATCGGCCTCATGAGTGCGCACGGCGGCCGCATACTCCCGGTCCCTGCGCGTGGCCACCACGGCAGCGATGAAGGTCTCGACATGCGTGCCCTCCGGTGCGGGCGGCGAGACATGGGGGAGCATCTGGTGGTAGATGTCCGCGCCCAGGCGCGCGCGGGACGCGACATTCATGGTGGCCGCGCGCGACAGGAACAGGCGCGCGGTCAGGGCCAGGCCGTCGGGAAGGCGCGCGATGTCTGCCGTGGCCGCCCAGTCGGCCAGCGAGTACGGCATCGGCACCGGGGGCAGCGCCTTGCGTCCGCCGCGGGTGCGCATCGCGTACGTGCCCACCATCATGTCGCCCAGGCGCTTGCCGCGCTCCGAGAGCATCGAGGCCGTCACCGCGATCACGCCGCCCGTGCCGTAGATCTCCAGCACCGCCATCACGGCGCGACCAAAGGCGTGCCTGGCCGTGATGGGGCCGGAGTCGTCGCGCACCACGCGCAGTCCCACGGCCAGTCGCCCCACACTGAGACCACGGGTGAGTGTCTCCACGGTGGCGGGGACCACCACGAACACCGTCACGATCAGGCCGATGGTGACCGCCGTGGCCCAGGCTCCGTTGACCATGGGCAGGAGCGAACTGACCACGACGAGCCCTCCCCACAGCATGATGAAGGCGACCACCGCATCGATCGCCCCCGAGGCCAGCCGCAGGGTCACCGGCGCCGCGCCGGTGTCGATGGCGACACCCTCGCCCAGGATGATCTCGTCCACGTTGCTCATCGCACCTCCCTTTGTGGCATGGTAGCGAGGTGGACGTCGATGCATTTACCGCAGTACGCACAGGACGCTGGGCGCGTCTGCAGGAACTGGCCCAGCGTCGGCACCGGACGGGAGCCGAGGCGGACGAGATGACCCTGCTGTACCGCTCCACGGCATCGGACCTTGCCGCGGTGCGCTCGGCCGCACCGGACCCCGCCCTCATCACCCGGCTGTCGATGCTCCTGGCCCAGTCGCGGGTGTGGCTCACGGGCACGCACCACGTCCGCACCGCGGACGTGCGCCGCTTCTTCACCCACGGGCTGCCCGCCGCGCTGTATCGCGTGCGCTGGTGGGGCGTCGGGGTGTTCATCGCGGTGGCCGTGCTGGCGACCCTCAGTGGCGTGCACACCCTCAACAGCCCGGAAGCGCTCGACCTGATCGGCGACCCGCAGACCCGTGCGCAGATCGCGCAGGAGGAGTTCGAGAGCTACTACACCGAGTACGACAACACCTCCTTTGCCGCGAGGGTGTGGACCAACAACGCCTGGCTTGCGGTGCAGTGCATCGTCTTCGGCATCTCGGGCGTCTTCCCGCTGATCATTCTCTACAACACCGTCATCCAGCTGGGAGTGGCCGGCGCGGTGCTCGCCGAACACGACATGCTCGACATCTTCTTCAAGCTCATCATTCCGCACGGCCTGCTGGAGCTGAGCGCAGTGTTCTTGGCTGCTGGCGCGGGCCTGCGCCTGTTCTGGACGATGCTGGTCCCCGGTCCTCGCACGCGCGGCCACGCGCTCGCGCAGGAGGGGCGCATCACGATGGCCGTGGCGCTGGGTGTGGCGCTCGCGCTGCTCGTGTCGGGCCTCATCGAGGGCTACGTCACGCCGTCGGCGTTCCTGCCGTGGTGGGTCAAGATCGCGATCGGCTCGGTCGCGTTCGCCGTGTTCTGGGGTTACATCTTCCTGGCAGGCCGCGATGCCCGGCTTCAGGGCGCTACCGGGGACGACGACGCGGACTTCCGGGTGGAGCAGGCCCCCATCGCGGCGTGAATCCGGGCCGGAGGCGCCTCTCAAAAATCACTCAGCCACATGTTCGGCAGTGACATGCCGGTGTGCGCACCTCCGCATCGGCGTGTCGGAGGTGGAAGGTGTGGCTGAGTAATTTTTCAGGCCGGACGCACGGACCATGCCCAGCCGGAGGCGATGCGACCGAGGAGGGCTAGAGCCTTCCGGCGGCCTTGAGCGCGAGGTAGGAATCGGCCACGGCCGGCGCGATCCCCTCGGGCGATGCCATCACCACCTCCGCGCCGACGCGGCGCAGGCGCGCCACGATGGCGTCGCGCTCGATGGACTCCCGCGCGGCCGCGGCCGCGGTGTACACCTCCTCGACGGACCCGCGGCCGGCGAGCATGGCGCCCACATCGGGGTCCTCCACCGAGGCGACCATGACCTGGTGGTCCGCGTTCAGGGCGGCCACGGCACGCAGCGCGCCGGAGTCGATCATGCCGGTGTCCACGGTGGTCAGCAGCACCACGAGCGCGCGCTGCGACACCCGCTCGTTCACGAGTCGCACCGCGCCGGGCCAGTCCGGCTCCACGAGGGAGGGCTCGATGATGGCCAGCGCCTGCGCCACGGCGGGCATGAGCGTGGCATGCGAGGTGCCCATGGCGCGCGCCCGCTCCACGCGGTCATAGGCGATCACCTGCACCCGGTCGCCGGCGCGTGAGGCGAGCGCGGACAGCAGCAGGGCCGCCTCGATCGACGCCTCGAGGCGGGGTGCGTCGCCCACGCGGGTGGCAGACAGCCTCGCGGTGTCCACCACGATGACGACGCGACGGTCCCGTTCGGGCCGGAAGGTGCGCACGACGACGTCGGCGCGACGAGCGGAGGCGCGCCAGTCGATCGTGCGCACATCGTCCCCCACCACGTACTCACGCAGGCTGTCGAACTCGCTGCCCGCGCCGCGCATGAGGATGGGGCTGAGTCCGTCCATCTCCCGCAGACGGGCCAAGCGGGCGGGGAGGTGCTTGCGGGAGGCGAACTCGGGAAGCACCCGCAGGGTCGTGGGCACGGTGAGAGACTTCTGCCGTCCGGCCAGGTGCAGCGGGCCCTCCAGCCGGATGGTGACCGCCGCGCCGCGCCGTTCGCCGCGGCGCGTGGGACGCAGGGGTGTGGCCACCTGGATCTGCATCGCCTCCTCCAGGCGGAAGCCATGCCGATTGGCACTGGCGCCCGCCGAGGGCGGCCAGGCGTCACGCAGGGCGCCGCGCACGGTGCGCGAGCCCAGGTTGACCACCCGCACGGTGGAGGTGGTGGACTCCGTCAACCGCACCGAATGGGGCACCGTGCGTCTGACCCCCACCGAGGTGATGGAGGGGGCGAACAGGGCGTCGAGCAGCGCGAGCAGCAGCACGCCCAGCACCCACAGCACTGCGGCCTCGCGGCTGCGCCACACGAACGCGGGCACCACGGCGAGAGCCGCGAGCGCCGCACTCCACCCGGTGAGGTACATCGTCAGCGGGGCACAGGGACGGTGGCGAGCACCGACTGCAGCACGGAGTCGACGGTGACACCCTCCAGCTGCGCTTCGGGGCGCAGCTGGATGCGGTGCGCCAGCGTCCACGGGACCAGGGCCTTGACGTCGTCGGGCGAGACGAAGGAGCGCGACCGCAGCCACGCCCAGGCGCGGGCGGTGGCCAGCAGGGCCGTGGCGCCACGGGGGGACACGCCCAGGGAGACGGACGGCGCCTCGCGGGTGGCACGGCAGATGTCCACCACGTAGCCCAGGATGTCGTCCGAGATCTCCACGGCGGCCACCTCGGTGCGACCCTTGGCGAGATCCTCCGCGGTAGCGACCGCTCCCACTCCGGCGGCGGCCAGGTCGCGGGGCGAGAAGCCGCGGGCGTGACGCCGCAGCACCTCGGTCTCGTTCTCGCGCTCGGGAAGCCCCACGGGGATCTTGAGCATGAAGCGGTCCAGCTGCGCCTCGGGCAGGGGGTAGGTGCCCTCGTACTCGATGGGGTTCTGGGTGGCGATCACGAGGAACGGCTGCGGGAGGGCGCGGGATTCGCCGTCCACGGTCACCTGACGCTCCTCCATCGCCTCCAGGAGCGAGCTCTGGGTCTTGGGAGGGGTGCGGTTGATCTCGTCGGCGAGCATCAGGTTGGTGAACACGGGGCCCTCGCGGAAGGAGAATGCCGCGGTGCGGGCGTCGTAGACGAGCGAGCCCGTCACGTCGCCCGGCATGAGGTCGGGCGTGAACTGGATGCGCGCGAAGTCCAGCCCGAGCGACTGCGCGAGGGTGCGCACCAGCAGGGTCTTGGCGACACCCGGCACTCCTTCCAGGAGCACGTGGCCGTTGCACAGCAGCGCGATGATGAGACCCGTGACGGCCCGGTCCTGACCCACGACGGCCTTGCCCACCTCGCTGCGGATGCGGGCCAGCGCCAGGAGCGCCTCCGACTCGGGTGCCGGCTCGGGTGCCGGCGTGGGCGGTGCCAAGGGTGCAGGGGGGGCAGGAGGTGCGGGGGGTGCGGGGGGTGCGTCGGCCGATGCCGCGGTGGCCGCGGGCGGCGCGGTGGGCGGTGCAGGGATCTCCCCCGCGGTGGGCTCGGGGGCGGGAAGGGGCTGGTCGGTCACGAGGGGTGAACCTCTCCTTCGAGTTGGTCGAGTGCTGCGGCCAAGTCCATCATGGCCTGTTCACTCTGTGGTAGGGGACCGTGGAAGATCTGGCGGACGTCATCGAGCGGGCGTCCCGTGGCACGGGCGATGGCGGTCACGAGCGCGGCGCCGTCGTCGTGGCGCGGCACCCCCAGGCGCCGCCCCAGGCGGGTGGCCGATGCCGCCCGCAGCGATGCGCCCGCCCTGCCGTATGCGGCGGCAGCGCGGTACAGCCGCGCACGGCCACGGGTGGCCTCGGAGGAGCGGATCACCACCGGAAGCGGCTCCCTCACGAGGGGGCCGAAGCGACGCGCCCGCCACAGGACCACCACCACGAGGGCCACACCGCACGCATACAGCACGTTCCCGGTGCCCGGGGGGAGGAAGTCGGGAGTGGCGGTGACCGGACCCGGTGTGGCGCCGCCGCCGGGGCCGCCTTCCCCGGGAGCCAGCCAGGTGAGAGTCGAGCTGTCATACGGCGAGCCCAGGTACCACACCGCCTGGGGGCTTGCGCCGATGGTGCGCAGGGCGAGCGCGGCATTGCCCTCCTGGGCGATGCGGTCGTTGGTCACGATCAAGGCGTCGGCGATCACCGTGATGGTGCGGCCCTGATCTTCGACCGTCACCATCTGCCAGCGGCGCTGCCCGATGGGGAAGCATCCCACGGCATCGGCGGGCAGGGTGCCGGAGATGGCCCAGTCGCGCGCCCGGATGGTGCCCGCAGCCGTGGCGTCCGGGTCCGGGCACGATGCGGTGAGAACGTCGTCGCGGCTCCAGGTGACGTCATACAGCCCCAGTCCCATGACCCCGAAGATCGCCTCTGCGCTGCCGAAGACCACGATGTCGCCGGGATAGCCGAGGATGGATGAGGCCTGGAAGGACTGGAGGAAGTAGCCCTCGGCGATCACGAGAGTGGTCTGGGCCGGGTCCTGGATGCGGGCGGCGCCCAGCCTGTCGATCTCCCGTATCTCGAGTCCCTGTGCCCTCGCGACCTGGGCGAGGGCGCGGGCGCCGTCCGGGTGGGGGTTGGACAGGGACAGCGGCGTGCTGTTCGTCTCGCCCCGCGTGAGCGCCATGACGGTCACGAGCAGCGCGAACACGCCGATGAAGGCGAGCGCCACACGCGCGGAGTGCACCCGCTGCCGCACGGTGGGTCCGGCAGCGGCGCGCGTGTATCCCGCCTCGGTGGTCATGCTCATGCGTGCACCACCGGCTTGGCCCGCGCGATGGCGTCGTCCGTGGCGGCGAGCAGGTCGTACAGCGCGCGAGTCGCATGGGTGTGGCCGTAGCGGATCCCGTCGAAGGCGTCGGCGCAGGTGGCGAGATCACGGGCGTGGTGCGGGAGCCGGCGGCCGGCCTCGTGCGTGAACTCCATGGCCGTCATGCCGGGCACCACCGCGACCAGATGGCGCTCCTCCGCGCCACGCACAAGCGCACGGAAGCGCTCGATGACGGCGGTGTCCCAGTCTTCGGCCAGGGCCGCGTTCACGGCGGCGCTGCGGATATCGGTGGCCTCCCGCTCGTCGTCCTCGAACACCGAGGCACTGCGCCGGGTGGCCCTTGACCGCCTCAGCGGCCCCACCACCAGGTAGATCACGGCGCCTGTCAAGAGCGCCCCGAGCAGGGCGAGCACGACCATGGTCGGCGCGCTCAGACCCCCAGAGCCGCTGCCCGTGCTCAGGAGCCGCTCCAGTTGGGTGTTGAGCCATGCCAGGACCTGCTGCAGCCAGTTGCCGCCGCCTCGATACTCGGGCTTGGAGAGCTCCTCCTCAAGCCATCTGCGGGCCGTCTCGGCGTCGGGCTCGAGCGGGATGTCACGAAACGTCATGCTCAACCCACGGCACGGCGCGCGCCGAGGTGGCGGGCCTCGGCGGCACGTGCCAGATCCACGTCGAAGCCTTCGCGCCGCATGCGGGCGTCAAGGTATATCAGGCCGTAGACCGAGCCCATGTAGGCGTAGGTGACCACGTTGCTCAAGATGACCGCCAGCCCGTATCCCGCGGCAAAGACCAGCATCATGAGCACGTAGTTCTCGGGCGCGGCGAACATCACGAAGAAGGCCATGAACTGGGCGCCGGTCTGCACCACCTGTGCCACGACTCCCACGACCGTGCCGACCACCAGGAGGATGAGCACGGTCCACCAGAACCGACCCTTCATCAGGCTGAACGTGCGGCGGATGCTCGTGACGGCGGTGGCTCCCTCCATGAGGACAGCTCCGCGTGCGGCGGGCAGGTAGACGGCCATGACCACGCTGATGGGGATCATGAGGAACAAGAGGATCACGACGATGATCGGGCCAAGGAAGTCCAGTCCCGTGGACGCGCCGAGCAGCCACAGGCCCACGCCCACGCCCGTGAGCACCACCCACACCACACCCGTGAGCAGGTACAGGACCGTGAGCTGAGGCAGGCGCGGCACCATCTGACGCCACGCCTCGCCGAGCGAGACCCGCTCTCCCAGGACCGCCCGCGACGTGCCGACAAGCACGATGGCGCTGGCCAGCATGTCTGCGGCGAACCACGCCAGCACGGCCACCGCGAGCGCCACGACGGTCAACGGCTGGATGCCCAAGGAGGGGTTGGGCGCATAGACGACTGACGTGAAGTAGTCGCCGAGTCCCAGCAGCGGGTCGGACAGGAGGAGCCATCCCGCGAGCACCGTGAGGGCGCTCGACAGCAGCGTCATGAGGGTGGGGCCGCCGATGGTCACGGCGCGGTTGTAGCGGAACCCGCGAAAGGGCACGGTGAGGAAGTCGCCGAAGCTCAGCGGCCGCAGTGCGACGATGCCCGGCTGCCAGGACCGGTAGGTGAGCGGCGCGGAATGCACGGGCCCCGCACCCGGGGCCGCGTGCAGGGGAGGAGGCATCGGCCCGGGATCGGCGTTCATGCCGCCCGACGATGCGACGGGGGCGCCCGCAGGGGCGTCGCCGGGGCCGCCCGTGGGCGCGGCCCAGTCGTGAACGCTGTCGCTGCTGGTGGCCACGTGCGGATCCCCTTTCCAACCTCGCCCATCTTGCCACGGACGGGCCTTTCCGGGGGAACTCGGGCGCTGGCGTGGCAAGATGGCGCTATGACGGCGAAAATCCTGGTAGTCGATGATGACCCGGCGGTCGCGGAAATGACGGGGATCGTGCTGCGCGGCGATGGCTTCGAGCCGGTCTTCTGCGACCACGGCGATGACGCGCTCGACGTCTTCCGACGCGAGAACCCCGACGTGGTGCTCCTCGACCTGATGCTGCCCGGGAAGAGCGGCATCGACATCTGCCGCGAGCTGCGCGCCGAATCGGGCGTGCCCATCATCATGCTCACCGCGAAGTCGGACACGGTCGATGTGGTGCTCGGCCTCGAATCCGGGGCCGACGACTACATCCCGAAGCCCTTCAAGCCGCGCGAGCTCATTGCCCGCGTGCGGGCGCGTCTGCGCCGCAACGACAACACCTCGCCTGCCGTGGTGCGCATCGCTGACCTGGAGATCGACGTCACGGGTCACCGTGTCACGCGCGGCGGGGAGGTCATCCAGCTGACGCCCCTCGAGTTCGATGTGCTCGTGACCCTCGCACGCAGCCCCGGCCAGGTGTTCTCGCGTGAGGTGCTGCTGGAGGACGTGTGGGGCTATCGCCACGCGGCGGACACGCGCCTGGTCAACGTCCACGTGCAGCGCCTGCGCGCCAAGATCGAGCACGACCCCGAGAACCCCGAGATCGTGGTGACCGTGCGCGGCGTGGGCTATAAGGCGGGTCCGGCGTCGTGAGTCCCGGGGGCCCCAGCCCGGGACCCGCCATCGTAGCGCCCGTACGCAAGCTCTGGCGGTGGTGGACCCATTCCCTCAGCCTGCGTGTGGTCTCGGCCGTGCTGGTGGTGGGTCTGGCCGCGGTGGCGCTGCTCGGTGCCTACGTCACCACGCAGATTCGTGATGGGCTCGTGGACAAGCGGGTGGAGCGCATTCTCGCCGAGTCGGCGCGGCATGTCGCCTCAGCCCAGGACCAGGTCGATGCCTCGACGGCGGAGACCCCCGGTGACCTGCAGCAGCTCGTCAACGACATCCTGGAGTCGCTCGGGCTGGTCGGGGGCGAGACCCGGGGGATGGTCCTGCTGCCGGACCCGAGCAACAGCTCCGATGTCCCCATTTTGACGAGTGCCTCGGATCTGACGCTGGTGTCCCGCATCAGCCCCCAGATGCGGGAGGCGATCCAGCCCGAGGGCGGGCAGTACTGGCAGTTCGCGGAGCTCCCCGGTGGAGCACCCGGAGTGGTGGTGGGGGCGCCGCTGCAGGTGCGCAACGCCGGCCCCTATGAGCTGTACTTCCTCTACTCGCTCGCGCCCGAGCAGGACACGCTCGACCTGATTCTGCGCGTTCTCGCGCTCGGTGCCGGCGCGCTCGTGGGGCTCGTCCTCTATGTGACCTGGTTTGTCACCTCTCAGGCGGTGCGGCCGGTGCGTGCCGCCGCACGCGTCGCGCAGCGCCTCGCCGAGGGACACCTCACCGAGCGCATGGAGGTGCGCGGCAACGACGAGCTGGCCACACTCGCCACGACCTTCAACGAGATGGCGCACTCCCTCCAGCGGGAGATCTCCCGCATGGAGCACCTGTCGCGCCTGCAACGCCGCTTCGTCTCCGACGTGTCCCATGAGTTGCGCACCCCGCTGACGACCATTCGCATGGCCTCGGATGTGCTCTACGACGCGCGGGCCGACTTCCCTGCGCACGTCGCGCGCTCGGCGGAGCTGCTGGGCACCCAGCTGGATCGCTTCGAGGCGCTGCTCGCAGACCTGCTGGAGATCTCCCGCATCGATGCGGGCGCCGCTCAGCTCGACTTCGAGAACCATGACCTCGCGAGCATCGTGCGCGACCAGATGGAGCTGATGCTCTACGCGGCGCGCGGTGCCGGGGTGGAGCTGCGCCTGTGGGTCGGCTCCGGCGACCACGAGGCGTCGATGGACCGCCCCCGGGTGAGCCGCATCGTCCGCAACCTGCTGTCCAACGCCGTGGAGCACGCCCAAGGCGGGCCCGTGGATGTCGCGCTGGCGGGGACGGGCCGCAACGTGGCGCTCCTGGTGCGCGACTACGGTGTGGGTCTGACAGAGCAGCAGGTGGACCGCGTGTTCGACCGTTTCTGGCGCGCCGACCCGGCCCGCGCCCGCACCATGGGCGGCACGGGACTCGGGTTGTCCATCGCGCGTGAGGATGCGCTGCTTCACGGCGGCGTGCTCGATGCCTGGGGCCGTCCAGGCGCGGGCGCGAGCTTTCGCCTCATGCTGCCGCGCACCTCGCGCGGACTGGGCATCAGGCACCCGGTTCCCGTCACCCTTGACGAGGCGGAGTTCCCGGTCATGGGCACCCGGGTGCCGCTCTCGGAACAGGAGGTGGACGCGCATGAGGGCTAGACGCCTCTCACGGCTGGGTGTCGCGCTCGCGCTCGTTCTGGCGCTCGCGGCGTGCACGGGCATCCCCACGTATGGCCCGGTGCGTCCCGGAGACGGCGGCGTGGCCACGCCCGGGCCGGTGCTCCCCGTATTGCAGGGACCGCAGCCGGGGGACGATGCCCGCGCGATCCTCCAGGGCTTTCTGATCGCTTCGGCGGGCGGCGCGATCTCCGGCTTCGACATCGCCCGCGAGTTCCTCACCGCGGAGGCTTCGCTCGAATGGGAGCCGATGCAGCAGGTGATCATCTTCGACTCGCGCCAGGTGGCCATCAAGGTGGACGACGAATCCCGCCTGTTCACCTACAGCCTGCCGGTGGCGGCCGTGCTCGACGAGCACGGCGTGCTGACCGAGACGGAGCCCGAGGTGCGTCAGGACATCGAGTTCACCCTGACCCGCACTGAGACCGGCGAGTACCGCATCTCCCAGCTCGACGACGGCATCATCATCTCCGAGGCCAACTTCGTGCGGTACTTTCGCCCCGTCTCCCTGGCTTTCGCCTCGCCGGACCTGACCGTCGTAGTGCCCGAGGTGCGCTACCTGGCCAACAACGACCAGATCGCGACCGCGGCCGCACGGGAGCTCATCCAGGGCCCCTCCGCGTGGTTGGCCGATGCCGTGGTGACCGGATTCCCGCCCACCTCCTCGCTCGCGGTGGAGGCCGTGGTGGTCGAGAACGGGCTGGCGCAGGTGTCGCTCGCGGCCGGCTCCGCAGGATCCGCCCAGGAGCGCGCGCTCGCCGCCGAGCAGATGGACCTGACCCTGCTGCAACTGTCGACGGTGACCTCCGTGAACACCACGGTGGGTGGTGTGGGCCTCACGATTGCGGAGACGCGACAACTGCAACCGGCACCGCTGCCGGAACAGGCCGCAGCCGTCATCGCGGACGGCAGGCTGGGCCTGTGGGACGGCTTCGCCGTGACCGTGACGCCCGATGCCTGGGGCGCCCTCCCGACACAGGCCCGCGACCTTGCGCTCTCGTACGACGTGGGCCGGGTCGCCTGGGCGGACGAGGACGGCGTGTGGGTGAGTGATGCGGTGGCCTCGCGCGAGCAGTTCATCGAGCACACCGCAGGCATGGAGGCGCCCCCCGATCTGCTCGCGGCCGAACTCCTCATGCCCGGCGAGCAGATGGTGGGGCCCTCCTTCGACCGCTTCGGCTGGCTGTGGACCACCCCCGCCGAGGCATCGGGCTTCATCTCCGTGGCCGCGCCGTGGGTGGACGAGACCTCGGTCTCGGAACTGGCCGCGGACTGGCTCCTGGGGCGCACGGTCGATGCCGTGAGCGTGTCTCGCGACGGCGCCCGCCTCGCGGTGCTCTCGCGCCTCTCCGACGAGGCCGTACTGGAGATCGCCGCAATCGTGCGCGACAGCGAGGGCAGACCCCTGTCCCTGGGTGTCCCGCTCGCGCTCGCGCCCAGCCTGCGGCTCTCCGGTCAGTTGGTCTGGGTGGACACCGTGAGCGTCGCGATGCTCGGTGACGCCGCGGGCGACATCGCGGTGGCGAGCGTTGGCGGGCGCACGTCGGACGTCTCCGCGCTGTCCGAGGCGACCGCGCTCTCGGTGCGCTACGGCGACCGCTCCCTGGTGGCGGTCACCGACTCGCACGAGCTGCAAGTGCGTTCGGGCAATCGCTGGGTGCCGCGCTGGGCGGGCATCTGGGACGTCGCCTATCCGGGATAGGCCGGCTGTCCACAGATCGCGTGGACAGCCCACCGTGTCGCATCCGTCTGACCGATGCTGGTGCGGTGACCTCCTCCTTGGCCCGCCGTGCGGCGGGAATGATCCGGCGGGCCGCCATCGACACCGCGCGGCTCGTGGTGCCCGTCTCGTGCCCCGGCTGCGATCTGCCCGACGTGCGGTGGTGCGAGGCCTGCGCTGCGCCCTGGTGGGCCGAGCCGATGCGATGCGACAGCGGCGCCCCGCGACTGCAACGCAGATCGGGCACGCTTCCCGTCTGGTCCGTGACCGCGCTCGACGGGCCCACGCACGGCTTTGTGGCGGCATGGAAGGACGCGGACCGGCGTGACCTGGATGCCTTCATGGCCGACGCCATGACGCGTGCCGCCGCGGCCGTCGCGCCGCACCTGCCCGAGCGGGTGCAGTGTGTTCCCGCGCCGGCCCGTCCCGCCGGCACCCGGCGCCGCGGCACCGATCTTCCGATGCTGCTCGCCCACGCGGCGGCGGCGGGCCTGCGCTCCCACGGCATCGACGCGACCCTTGCCCCGGTGCTGCGCATCGGCGCAGGGGAGTCCCGTGGCGCGAGTGCCCGCCGCCGCTGGAACGGCGCCGCGCCCGGGGTGCGAGTGGTCCGGCCTGCGCCACCCGGCCCGGGCATCGTCCTGGTGGACGACGTGCTCACCACGGGAGCGACCCTCGCCGCCTGCCGTGACGCCCTCCAAGGGCCGCTGACTCCCGTGATCGCGGGCCTGGTGCTGGCTTCGGTGGACCCGCCGGGGACGAAAACCTCACTTGTGGTGGCATGAGCGTGCGCAGCCGGATAGGGTGAAGGAAATGGCTATTGCCACACTCTCGCAGCGCGAGGAGGTGACCGAAGCGGACCACGCGGGCCACGCAGCCCAGCCGCCCATTCACCTGCGCCGTCAGCGGCGCCACGCACTCAAGGAGTGAGCACTCATGGACATCGCCATCGTTGGCCGTCACACCAAGGTCTCGGACGATTTGCGGCAGAAGATCTTCGACAGGATGGAACGGATCACGGAGCTCGCCCCCCAAGCGACCCGGGCCGATGTCCACGTAGTCCATGAGCGCAATCCGCGGCACAGCGGAGACAGCGAGCGCGTGGAGATCACGGTGCATGGCCGGGGCGTCATCCGGGCGGAGGCCGCCGCCGCCGACCGGGTCACCGCATTGGAACTGGCCACCGCGAAGGTGGTCGAGCGGCTGCGCAAGCTCCACGACCGCAAGGCCACCCGTCACCAGGGCAAGCTGCCTTTGCACGCGGTGGTGGCCGCCCCCGCCCTGGACGATGCCGTGCCCGAGCCCGAGACGGCGAGCGTCGAGACCTGGGAGGGCGCGCCGCAGGACAGCGTGCGCGAGATCCCGCTGGACGGCACGCCCATCGTGATTCGCTCCAAGGTGCATGAGGCGGTGCCCATGTCCGTTCCCGAGGCCATCGACCAGATGGAGTTGGTGGGTCACGACTTCTTCCTGTTCCTCGACGCGGACAGTTCGCGTCCGAGCGCCGTCTACCGCCGCCGGGGCTGGACCTACGGCGTGATCCACCTGGAGGAGGCCGAGGCGACCGGGGCGACGCGCCGGGACATCGCCTAGACCCCTAGACCCCTAGACCCCTAGACCCCACCGGGAGTTGAGGACATGGGTGCCGAAAAGCCCCCAACGCACGGCACTCATGTCCTCAACTGGCTGGGCGCGGGGGTGCCTTCCCCGCCCGTGAGACGCGCGCGGGAACGCCGCGGCCGCTCCCCGCGTTGCGCCCATAGCGAGAAGGGCCGAGCCACTGCTGCTGGACCCCTCTAGGATGGTGGGGGTCCAAGTACAGAAGGTGGAGCACAGTGGCAGTTTTCGATCGCATCATCCGCATGGGTGAGGGGCGTCAGAAGCGTCGCCTGCAGCGCGTGGTCACGATGACCAACGCATTCACGGACATCTACGCGCAGATGAGTGACGAGGAGCTGCGTGCGCTGACCGTCGAGTTCCGCGAGCGGCACGAGGCGGGCGAGAGTCTGGACTCCCTGATGCCCGAGGCCTTTGCCGCGGTGCGCGAGGCCTCCACCCGCACCCTGGGACTGCGACACTTCGACGTGCAGCTCATGGGCGGCGCGGCACTGCATGCCGGCGGCATCGCCGAGATGAAGACCGGTGAGGGCAAGACCCTCGTCGCCACTCTGCCCGCCTATCTCAATGCGCTCGCGGGCAAGGGCGTGCACGTGGTCACCGTGAACGACTACCTTGCGACCTACCAGTCCGAGCTCATGGGCCGCGTGTTCCGCTTCCTCGGACTGGAGACCGGCTGCGTCATTGCGGGCCAGGACCCGCAGGAGCGCCGCCAGCAGTACCTCGCGGACATCACCTACGGCACCAACAACGAGTTCGGCTTCGATCACCTGCGCGACAACATGGCGATGGACCCCAAGCAGATGGTCCACCGTGGCTACCACTACGCGATCGTCGACGAGGTGGACTCGATCCTCATCGATGAGGCACGCACGCCGCTCATCATCTCCGGCCCCGCACAGGGCGACAACGCGAAGTGGTACGTCGAGTTCGCTCGCCTGGTCAAGCCCCTGGTTCCCGAGGTGGACTACGAGGTCGAGGAGAAGAAGCGCGTCGTCGGCATGCTCGAGCCGGGCATCGAGAAGATCGAGAAGGCGCTGGGCATCGAGAACCTCTACGACCCCGCCAACACGCCGCTCATCGGCTTCCTCAACAACGCCGTGCGCGCCAAGGAGCTGTTCCACCGCGACCGCGAGTACGTGGTGCAAAACGGTGAGGTCAACATCGTCGACGAGCACACCGGCCGCCTGCTCGCGGGCCGCCGCTACTCGGAGGGTCTGCACCAGGCCATCGAGGCCAAGGAAGGCGTTCCCATCAAGGCGGAGAACCAGACCTACGCCTCGATCACGTTGCAGAACTACTTCCGCATGTACGACAAGCTCGCGGGCATGACCGGTACCGCGCAGACCGAGGCCGCCGAGCTGTACTCGGTGTACGGCATGAACGTGATGCCCATCCCCACGCACAAGCCCATGATCCGTGCGGACCAGCCGGATCTGCTGTACAAGAACGAGCAGGCCAAGTTCGACGCCATCATCGAGGACATCACCGACCGGCACCGGGCCGGTCAGCCGGTGCTCATCGGCACCGTCTCGGTGGAGAAGTCCGAGCGGCTGAGCAAGGAACTGCGCAAGCGGGGCCTGCTCCACAACGTGCTCAACGCCAAGCAGCATGAGGCGGAGGCCAGCGTGGTGGCGGAGGCCGGACGCAAGGGTGCCATCACCGTGGCGACCAACATGGCCGGCCGCGGTACCGACATCATGCTCGGCGGCAACCCCGAGTTCCGGGCCGTGCAGGAGATGCGTGAGCGTGGGCTGGATCCGCACGAGAACCCGGAGGAGTACGAGCGCGTCTGGGACGAGGTCTTCGCCAAGGCCAAGGAGGACGTCGCGATCGAGCACGACGAGGTGCTCGCGGCGGGAGGCCTGTACGTCCTGGGCACCGAACGCCACGAGTCCCGCCGCATCGATAACCAGCTGCGCGGACGTTCGGGGCGTCAGGGCGATCCCGGCGAGTCGCGCTTCTATCTCTCGCTTGAGGACGACCTCATGCGGATGTTCCAGTCGGGGCTGGCATCCACGATGATGAACTCCGCGGCCCTTCCCGATGACATGCCCATCGAGTCCAAGATGCTCACGCGCGGCGTGCGCAGCGCGCAGGCTCAGATCGAGGGCCGCAACGCCGAGGCGCGCAAGAACATCCTCAAGTACGACGACGTGATGAACATGCAGCGCACGGTCATCTACGAGGAGCGCCGCCGCATTCTGCAGGGCGAGTCCGTGCGTGAGGACATCGAGCGGTTCATCGACGACATCGTGGCCGCGATGGTCCGTGCGGCCACCGCTGCGGGTGGGGCCGACGACTGGGACCTGGACGCGCTGTGGACCGATCTGCGCACCGTGTTCCCCCTGACCTTGACGGTGGATGAGGTCGTCGAAGAGGCCAGCAACAAGGGCGGCCTCAACGCGAAGTTCCTGGAGCGCGAGCTCAAGGCCGACGCGCGCCTGGTCTACAAGGCCGTGCAGGAGCGCCTGGGTGATGAGCTGCTGCTGCAGGTCGAGCGCCAGGTGCTGCTGCAGGTGCTCGACGGCAAGTGGCGGGAGCACCTGTACGAGATGGACTACCTCAAGGAGGGCATCGGCTTGCGCGCGATGGGCCAGCGTGACCCGCTGACCGAATACCAGCGCGAGGGCTTCCAGATGTTCGAGCTCATGTCCGATGCCGTGAAGGAGCAGACCCTGCAGATCCTGTACCGCGTCGAGAAGCGGGTCGTCACGCCCGAGGAAGCCGCCGCACGCGCGGCGGGTGGCGGCGTGCCTGCCGCCTCGGGAGCCAAGGGTGACGAGGCCACCGCTTCGACGACGGCATCGGCGGGCGCGGCTGCGGGCGCTGCCGTGCAGCGCCGTGCGGTCGCCACCGGTTCCGCGACCGGCGGCGGTGCGGTGATGTCCATGAACATGGGCGCGCTGACGTACTCGGGTCCCTCGGGAGATGGTTCGGGCGCCGCCAAGGCCACCAGGACCAAGACCGTCTCCGCCAAGGCCCGCGTTGAGGCCGAAGGCACCTTCCCGGGCACCGCCAAGAATGCGCCCTGCCCGTGCGGCTCCGGCAAGAAGTACAAGATGTGCCACGGCAAGAACGAGGCGTAGCCCCGCGCTAGCCCAATTCGAGTGCGGTGATGAGCCACCGGCCTCCACGGTCCTCGAGTCGCATGGCGATCGCATGTCCTCGAGTGCCCTCGCGCGCCACGATCGCCGCTTCGACGATGCCTGGTCGCACGGGCTGGAGCCGGATGCGCAGGATCCCGACCGCGCCGTGCAGGCGATAGCGACCGCGACGGGCGAGGGAATGCTGCCGCGCGAGCTGGGCATGCACCGGCGGCGCCAGCCACCGGGTCAGGGTGGGCAGGCCCTCCGCCCCCAGCGCCACCTCAAGGGCGCTCTTCGCCACCGTGCAGGCCAGGGGAGTGGGATCGCCGGCCGGCCGCGATACGCGGGCGGGGACCCGGGTGTATGACGGCAGGGGACGCGGGGCGGGATGCAGCGCGACCGCGCTCGCGGCACTCATGCGAGGCTCCCCGGGATGGTGAGCACCTGGCCGGCATGGATGAGTCCCGGATCCTCACCCACCAGATCACGGTTGGCCTCATAGAGTGCGGGCCACGCGGCGGCCACGGCGGCGTTGCCGGCATCGGCACCCAGGAGCGAGCGGGTGATATCCCAGAGGTTGTCGCCCCTGCGCACGGTATAGGTGCTCTTCGCAGGGGTGTCCGCGGTGTCCGGCGCGACGGGCGCGTCCCACCCGGCGGCCGATGCGGTGGTCTCTGACGACGGGGTGGTCACCGCCGGCACGAGTGGGCTGGAGGGCAGCAGCGCGAGAGACACGTCCTGGACGGCATCGGCGCCGGTCGAATCGGGGTCGGTCGAATCGGGGCCGTCCTGCAATCCGGACGGCTCGGATGGGGCCCAGGCGATGCTCACGGGGGTGGCGAGAGTCCCGCCCTCGTCGTCGGCCGGGACGCTCCATGCGGGGGCGGCGAGGGAGGCGCTGAGGCCGAGCCCGAGCGCCGTCGCCGTGATGCGGCGCCAGGCGGGAGGAGCGAAGGGCACCAGTCGCGGCTCCCATGAACTCGACCTCGCCAGCGCCGCGACGAGCGCGACGAGGCTGTACAGGGTGAGAGAGGCGGCCAGCGCCGCCCCCGCTCCTGCGGCCACGAGCGTGACCGCCTCCTCGATGCGCCACGCCGGGCCCACGAGCGCGGCTTGCGCCCGCGCCACCTCCGCAAGACTCCATGCGGCGATCGGCATGGCTCCCAGTGCCAGCCATGCCCCAAGACGAGTGAGTTCCATGGTCCATCCCCTATCCGTGCCGGGTGCGATGTCGGGCCCGGCATCTAGTGTTTGATGCAGTTTGATGAACTTAGATATAGAACAATGTCGATTGTCTGTCCAGTCGAAGGGAGCGCAGTCTGTGGACAAACCTGGTGCGAACATTCGGGTTCCAGTAGCGTGTGGCCATGAGGTGGGACGCCTTGTTCGCGGATCTTGAGGGTCAGTTCGAGGCGCACGAGGGGGCACAGTTCCACGCAGATGTCGCGGACCTCACCCGTGCCGAGCGCGCGTCCATCTCCCTCGCAGCACGGTTCATGGCCGCCGTGGGCCGGCCGGTGACGGTCACGGTGACCACGGGTGAGCACGTGGCGGGAGCAGTGGCCGACGCCACGGCACAATGGGTGCTCCTGACCTCGGCGGGAGCGCAGGTGCTGATCCCGGCGCATGCCATCGCGGGGGTGCAGGGTGTTCCGCCCGTGGCGGCCGTGATCTCGGAGGTGGATCGGCGCGTGACCTTGGGTCATGCGCTGCGCGCCCTGTCACGGGATCGAGTTAGGGTGACCGTGCGCACGGTCGCCGCCACGGCGAGCGGCACCATCGATGCGGTGGGTGCGGACTATCTCGACGTCATGACGGACGTGTCGGGGGTGCGCACGCTGCCCTTCGCGGCGGTGGTCACGGTGCGCTCGGCCTGAGCGCGACGCCTACGCCTGGGAATCGATGCGTGCGCGCGTCGCGTCGTACTGGCGCTCGATGTACGCCTCGAGCTGTGCGGCCTCCACCCGCCACTGACCCCGCCCGCCCACCTGGATGGCAGGCAGGTCGCCGCCGCGGACCAGGGCATAGGCCTGGGGTGAGGAGATGTTGAGGATCTCCTGAACATCGGCGAGGGTGAGGAATCGGCGCTCCATGCCCCCATCTTCTCACGCACCCTCACCCGCACCGAAGTTATCCACAGGCTCAAGTGGCGGGTTTGGCATGCCCGGGGCAGTATGGCCCCCATCGACCCAAGGGGAGAAGATGAACGAGACGATCAAGCCCATCGCGGGGCGCATGCGCCGGCCCTCCTGGCGCGACCCGCGCCTGCTGGTGGGCCTCCTGCTCATCGCCGTCTCGGTGGTGGCCGTGTCGCTCCTGGTGCGCTCGGCCGACACCACGAGCCCGTACTACGCGGCCAAGCATCCGCTGACTCCCGGCACGGTGCTCACCCAGGCCGATCTGGTGGTGGTCTCCGCCCGGCTCGCAGGCGACGCCTACGTCGCCCCCGGCTCCGAGCCGTGGGGTCAGGTGGTGACCCGGGTGGTCGAGCCGGGCGAGCTGATGCCGCGCACGGCGCTCGCGAGCCCTGCCGACTTCGACGGCAGGCCCGTGGGACTGCGCACCTCGGTGCCGCTCGCGGCCAACATCGTGCCCGGAGCCGTGGTCGACGTGTACGTCACCACCCGGGGTGCCGACGGCCTTCCCCTCACGGAGGCGATCGGCAGCGGCCTCATCGTGGACGACGTGGTGCGCGACCAGGCACGGCTCGGACTCGCGGGATCGGAGACGGTGTACGTGGTGGTTCCCACCGGCCAGATCACCGCCTTCCTGGAGGCGCTGGCGCTGGGCGGAGACGTCTCCGTGGTGGGTTTCGCAAGGCAGGGCTCGTGATGGCGCTCGCGGTCATCGTCGCGGTGAGGGGAGCGCGCGAGGGAGCCATCGCGGCTGCCATCGGAAAGGACGCGCGGCTGAGCGTGGCCCGCCGCTGCGCCGACCTGCCCGAGGCCCTCGCCGCGGCATCGGCGGGCGCCGGCGAGGTGGTGGTGCTGTCGGAGCACCCGCGGCTGGACCGGGTGGTGATCGCCGATCTCGTGACGGCGGGCGTCACGGTCGTGGGCGTGCCGCAGGGGGCGGACTCCGCTGACCACCTGCGTTCCCTGGGGATCACGGACCTCATCGCGCCCGAGGCCGATGCGAAGGCCGTCACCCAGGCGATCGTCGACGCTCGCCGGCGCGCCGAGGCCCAGCCCGCGACGCTCCCGCCGCCTCCCGCGATGCGTCCGCGCCGCGGCAAGGTCATCGCGGTGTGGGGGCCCACGGGTGCCCCGGGACGCACCACGGTGGCCGTCTCGCTGGCGGCGGAACTCGCCGCCCACATGCCCGTGATCGCGGTGGACGCCGACACGTATGGCGGAGCGGTGGGGCAGGCTCTCGGCCTGCTCGACGAGTCCCCGGGGCTCGCGGCCGTGGCGAGGGCGAGCCTCCACGGCACGCTCGACGACTCGGTCGTGGTGCAGCACGCACGCGCGGTGTCGCCCCGCCTGCACGTGCTCACCGGCATCACGCGGGCGGATCGCTGGCCCGAGTTGTCCGGCGCGGCCCTCGACCCCGTGTGGCCCGCACTGGGCAGACACGCGGACGCGGTGGTGGTGGACTGCGGCTTCAGCCTCGAACGCGACGAGACACTCCAATATGACACCCGCGCCCCTCAGCGCAACGGCGCCACCCTGTCCGCCCTGGCCGCGGCCGACGTGGTGGTCGCGGTGGGTGCGGCGGAGCCGGTGAGCATGCAGCGCCTCGTGCACGGGCTCGCCGCGCTGGAC
Source organism: uncultured Demequinaceae bacterium (assembly GCA_964517615.1). Lineage (GTDB taxonomy): Bacteria > Actinomycetota > Actinomycetes > Actinomycetales > Demequinaceae > Demequina. The sequence continues at coordinate 22,294 of CAZFEH010000002.1, read as the reverse complement.
CAGGTGGTGCCGCGGGACCGGACGGCGCGCCTGGTGGTGGTCAATCGGGTGCGCGCCTCCGTGGCCGGGCAGTACCCGCGTGAGGCGGTGGCCGATGCCCTGTGCCGCTACGCCGCGGTCGAGGAGGTGTGGACGGTGCCCTTCGACGGCCGCGCCGCCGACGCGGCCGCGCTGACGGGCCGCACACTGGCCGAATGCGCCCCGCGCTCGCCCGCGCGGCGGGCCTTCACGGCGCTCGCCCATGCGGTGATGGAGGCACGCGTCGAGGTACTCCCCAGCGCGTCGCACGTGCAGGCGGTCCCCGAGCGGGTCACACTGGCCGTATGAGGGTCTACATTCCCGCCCGACTCGCCGACCTCCCGGAGCAGGCCGCAGGCCTGTGGGAACCCGAGCACGCCTACGCCGTCACGGACCTGCTGCGCGATGCCGCTCCGGATCTGGACGACGAGGAACTCGCCGAGCTCGCCATCGACTTCGCCGCTGAACACTCGGTGATGCGCTCGGGCTCACGCCTGCGGGTGGTCATCGCCGCCGACTATTCGCGCGCCGACGCCGCCTTCGACCCGCCCCGAGGCCCGGCGGCCGTGCGACTCGTGGGCAGGCTCGACCCGGGCGCCATCGCCTGCGTCTTCGTGGATGAGGCCGACGCCGCCGCCGACGCCGATGCGGCTCAGGCCGGTGACGAGGAGGCGCTGGAGCGCCTGGGAGAGCGCCACCTGCTGTGGTACGACCTGAGCGAGATCGCCCACCTCGACATCTGAGCGGCCCTCGGCCGTGACGTGCCTCAGGCTCCGCCGGCCAGGAGGGTCAGCGCCCGCTGGTGCAGGAGTCCATTGGTCGCGAGCGCGTTGCCGGAGAAGGGCCCGTCCACTCCGTCGAGCCCGGTGAAGCGCCCACCCGCCTCCGTGACGATGGGCACGAGCGCCACCATGTCGTGCAGGTGCAGTTCTGGCTCGGTCGCGAGGTCCACCGCGCCCTCCGCGACCATCATGTAGGACCAGAAGTCGCCGAAGCCGCGCACCCGCGTCACGGCCCGCTGCAGCGCCGTGATGCCCTCCAGGCGGCCAGCCTCGACCCACCCGCCCACCGAGGCGATGCTCAGCGACGCGCGAGTCAGCTCGTCCACGCCAGACACCCGCAGCGCCTGGGGTGCGGGGTCGAATCCGGGAAGCCGGGTGACGCGCCAGGCGCCTGCACCCAGGGCCGCATACCAACGTCGGCCGAGAGCCGGTGCCGACACGACGCCCGCCACCGCCACATCCTGTCCATCGGGCGTGCGATCCAGCAGCCCCACGAGAGTGGCCCATGCCGGCACGCCCCGGATGAAGTTCTTGGTGCCGTCGATGGGATCCACCACCCAGCGCCGGGCCGCATGTCCAGTGATGCCGTACTCCTCGCCCTGCACCGCGTCGTCGGGGCGGGTGGCCGCCAGGCGCTCGCGGACCAGGGATTCCGCGGCACGGTCGATCGCCGTGACGGGAGTGTCGTCGGGCTTGACCTCGACATCGAGCGCGCCCTGCGCACCCGCCACCGTCAGCGCATCGACGGCATCGGCGATCTCCAGGGCAAGCGCGAGATCCGCCGCATAGGGGCCGGTGAAGGGGGGCAGGCCGGAGGAGGTGACGCCGATGCTCATGCGTCCAGGGTAGTGCGACGCGAGGCGAGCAGACGGCGGATCGAGTCGAGCTTGACGGCCCGGTCGGCGGCCACGGCGCCGACCTCCTCGACCCAGGCGTCGAGCGCGCAGCCCTCGGTCGCGCTCAGGTGGGCGCAGCCGCGCGGGCAGTGCGCGGCGGCATAGTCGGCCACGTCGGGGAAGGCCAGCAGGAAGTGCTCGGCATCCACATGGGCGAGGCCGAAGGACCGGATGCCAGGAGTGTCGATGATCCGTCCGCCGCCGGGCAGGTCCAGCATGATCGAGGAGGTCGAGGTGTGACGGCCACGCCCGGTGACCGTATTGACCCGCCCGGTGGCGCGGTCGGCATCGGGCACGAGGGCATTGACGAGGGTGGACTTGCCCACGCCCGAGGGACCCACGAGCACGGTGCTCGTGTCACGCAGCGCCGCACGCAGCAGCACGAACCCGGGATCGGCTTCCGGCCCGCCCTCGCGGCGCACCGAGACCTCGATCACGTGCACGCCCAGCGGCTCATACAGCGCGCGCATGGCGCTCGCCTCGGCCAGGTCCGCCTTGGTGAGCACCAGGAGCGCGGTCATCCCGGCGTCGAAGGCGGCCACGAGGCAGCGATCGATCATCCGCGGATTGGGCTCCGGATCGGCCAGGGCGGCGATGATCGCCAGTTGGCGGGCGTTGGCGACCACCACCCGCTCGGTGGCGTCGGTGTCATCCGCCGTGCGACGCAGGGCGGAGGCCCTGTCCTCGCGCCGGACGATGCGCGCCAGGGTGTCGGTGCGGCCCGAGGTGTCTCCCACCAGTCCCACCGCGTCGCCGACCACCAGGCCGCGTCGGCCCAGCTCGCGTGCCTTGACCGCCATGACGACCGTGCCCTTCGCGCCGCGCCCGCTCCCCGCATCGTCCATGACCACGGTGTAGCGGCCGCGATCCACGGCCACCACCGTGCCGGGCACCATCGCGTCGTGTGTGGGACGGATCTTGGTGCGCGGACGCGACCCCCGTCCCGGGCGCACCTTGGCGTCCGATTCGTCGTAGTCGCTCCAGTCGGCCACTAGGCGCGGATGCCCTCGGAGCGAGCCGTGGCCACCATGTCCGCCCACATCTGGGGGAAGTCGGGCATGGTCTTGGAGGTGGTGCCCACATTGAGCACATCGATTCCGGGCACGCGCAGGCCGATGATCGCGGCGAAGGTGGCCATGCGGTGGTCGTGGTAGGTCTCCATGACGGCGGCGTCGAGGCCGATGTCGTGGCTCGCGCCCGTGTGCGTGCCGTCGAGCGCGGTCACGGCGGGAGGCATCCCGCCCAGGGTGAGGGAATCGGCATCGGCCGTGCACGCGCCGCCGAGGCGGCGCACCTCGGCCTCGATGGCCGCGAGGCGGTCGGTCTCATGCCCCCGCAGGTGGCCGATGCCACGCAGCGTCGAGGGTCCCTGGGCCAGGGCGCACAGCGCGGCGATGGTGGGGGTGATCTCGCCCGCGGGGGACAGGTCGGCGTCGATCCCGGTGAGGCGCCCCGTGCCAGTGACGCTCAGCACGCCGTCCGCCAGGTCGCAGCGGGCGCCCATGCGTTCCAGCAGCTCCGGGTAGTAGGCACCGGGCTGGGTGGTGTGCGCGGGCCAGCCCGGCACGCGCACGGTCCCGCCGGCGACGAGTGCCGCGGCAAGGAACGGCCCCGCGTTGGACAGGTCGGGCTCTACACGCACCTCGTTGAGCACAATCGCACCGGGGTGGACCGTCCAGGTGCGCTCGTCGGGCTGATCCACCCGGATGCCCGCCTCGCGCAGGGATGCGCAGGTCATGTCGATATGCGGCAGGCTCGGCAGCGCGTCACCGGTGTGCCGCACGGTCAGCCCGCGAGGCAGGCGGGGGGCGACCAGCAGCAGTGCCGTCACGAACTGCGAGGAGGCGCTCGCGTCCACGTCCACCACGTCGGGGACCTCGTGCGGCGGGGTGAGCGTGAAGGGCAGGGTGCCGCGACCCTCGTCCTCCACCGTGGCTCCGAGTGCGCGCAGCGCATCCACGAGGGCACCCATCGGGCGCACGCGGGCTCCCTCGTCGCCGTCGAAGGTCACGGGCCGGGTGTCGCCGGCCAGGCCCGCCAGCAGCACGAGCGGCGGGACGAACCGCATGACGGTGCCCGCGAGGCCGCAGTCAATCCTGCCGCCGCCGTGCAGCGGGCCGGGCGTGACGACCCACTCCTCCCCGGCATCGTCCACGGCGATGCCGAGCGTGCGCAGCGCACCGAGCATCAGATCGCTGTCGCGCGAGCGCAGCGCGCCGCGCAGGCGGACGGGACCCTCGGCGAGCGCGGCAAGCACCAGGTAGCGGTTGGTGAGCGACTTCGAGCCGGGCACCTCCACGGTCGCGTCGAGTGCGCCCGCGGCCACGGGGGCGCGCCAGACCTGGCCGGGACCGGTCCCGGTGGGGTAGTCCTTGATCACCAGAATCGACGCTCTGCCTTCTGCAGCGCCTTGGCGATCGCGGCCTCCTCGCGCGCCTTCACCTGGGCCTTGCGCTCCTTGGCTCGCGCCTTCTTGCGCGACTTGCGCTTCTTGTACAGCTCGCCGTGTCCCGCGGAACCGGCCAGCATGGCCGCGCCGAGCAGGGCCGCGCTCTTGATGAAGTCGGCCGTGGCGGCGTCGCGCGCAGGTCCCTGGGGCATGCGCCAGAACTGCGGCTGCGCGGCGAGCCCGGCCCCCGCCAGCACGGCGAGCGCGATACCGGCCGTGCGCGGGGTCTTGGAGGTCGCCAGGACCGATGCGGCCGTGACCTGCGCGATCGCGTGGGCGCGCACCACGGTCTGCGCATCGACCTCGACCCCGGTGGCCTCGGTGCCCGGCTCGAGCAAGGGCGCCACCCGCGTGGCACGCTCGGCGGGCTCCAGCGCGGTCTGCACGCCGTCATAGATGAACCACGAGGCGATGAGCGGACGAGCGAGCACACGGAACATGCCTCCAGCCTACCCACCTGCGGCACGCGGAGCGAGGGGGACGGGAATGCCGCCGCGGCATCGGCCGTTTCCCCCAGCATGAGTGCCACCGCCTGCCCGCCGCGCCCGCGTTCCACGCACCACGCGTCCGGTCTGGACACCGTGGCGGGGCGCCCGCGCGGCCACGCCTCCGGGATGCGGGTATTCTCCGAGGTGATGACCGAGACCACCGACTTCGACTTCGAGGTGCAGGCGCTGTCCTATATGGACCAGTTGTACGCCGCCGCCTTGCGGATGACGCGCCACCCCGCCGACGCCGAGGACCTGGTGCAGGAGACCTACGCCAAGGCCTTCGCCGGCCAGGACAAGTTCACTCCGGGAACCAATCTCAAGGCCTGGCTGTACCGCATCCAGACCAACGCGTTCATCAACACGTATCGCAAGAAGCAGCGCGCACCGCGCCTGGCGGACTCCGAGGTGATCGAGGACTGGCAGCTCGCGTCTGCCGCCGCACATCAGTCCACGGGCCTGGTTTCCGCGGAGGAACTCGCGCTGGATGCGATAGGGGATGAGGATGTCAAACAGGCGCTGTCGGAGTTGAGCGACGACTTCCGCATGGCGGTGTACCTGTCCGACGTGGAGGGCTTCGCGTACAAGGAGATCGCCGAGATCATGGACACCCCCGTGGGCACCGTGATGTCACGCCTGCATCGCGGGCGGCGACTCCTGCGCGAGAAGTTGCGCGACTACGCCGCGGAGCGGGGTTTCTCGGAGCGGGTCGCCGAGGGTGAGCAGGAGGTATCCCGTGGCTAAGAAGCAGTGCGACGAGGCGCTGGACAAGTTGTTCGAGTTCATCGACCATGAGCTGCCGGAGGACGAGGTGTTCCGCATCGGCGAGCACCTGCGTGACTGCCCGCCATGCGAGGCGGAGCGGCGCATCAACGAGAAGCTCCGCTCGCTCACTCAGCAGTGCGGTGGCGGCGAATGCGCTCCCGATGAGCTCAAGTCCAGGATCCTGGACACCATTCGGCAGGCGCGCGAGGCCTGAACCCGGCACGCCTCGGGCAGCACGAAGGCCCGCATCCCTGAGGGACACGGGCCTGATGCGCGGGGCCTACTGAGGCCCGATGATCGGCGCTACGGCTCAGGCGTTGGGACGCTTGCCGTGGTTGGCGCCGGACTTGGCACGCGACTTGCGCTTGCGGCCCTTCTTGCTCACGGTGTACCTCTTTCTGGCCTACAGGGAAAACTCGACTCACGATTGTCCCACATGCGGGTGCTCTCCTGGTTCCACGTCACCAGGCCCGCCTCGTCGAGTCCAACCCCACCCGCCCCACTCACCCCGGTCCCGTCCCATTCAAAAATCACTGGGCCACAGGCTCAGGCGCGACACGCCGATGCTGGGCGGCGTGACGCGGCGTGTCGCACGGGAACATGTGGCCCAGTGATTTTTGGGCGGCCGATGCGGGGGCGGCAGGGAACCAGGAGCAGTTCCCGAGTGGGCCCAGAGCCGTTCCCGAGCAGACCCCAGGCGCAAGCCCCAGGGCAGCCCCTGGCGCAAGCCCCAGGGCAGCCCCTGGCGCAGCCCCAGGGCAGGCCCAGGGCAGGCCCGGCGCAGCCCCGGGGCAGCCCCTGGCGCAGCCCCAGGGCAGGCCCAGGGCAGGCCCAGCGCAGCCCCGGGGCGGACGCAGGGAAGGGGCTCAGACCCACCCGGGGGGCGTAGGCTCTGGGGAGGCGCAGCTCAAGCGACGTGGCGTGACTGCCGAAGGAGAAAACGTGACCGACCAGCCCGTATCCGTGATTCCGTTGCTTCACGCCCTCGCGTCCACGGGTGGCTCGGACCTCCACTGCAAGGTGGGAACCTCACCGCGCATCCGTGTGGACGGGCGATTGCGCAAGCTTCAGGTCGCCGCGTTGCGCGACGAGGACACCCGCCACATGGTGGCGCAGGTGCTTCCGGAGGATCTGGTGGTCCAGTTCCGCGAGACCCACGAGGCGGACTTCGCGTTCTCCCTCGCGGGCGTGGGACGCTTCCGCGTGAACACGTATGTGGCGCGTGGCTCGGAATGCCTGGTCTTCCGGCGGGTGTCGCAGGGGGCGCAGTCCATCGAGGAGCTGGGCATCCCGCAGGTGGTGGCGGATCTTGCACTCGAACCGCGCGGCCTGGTGCTCGTGACGGGCCCCACGGGCTCCGGCAAGACCACCACCTTGGCCTCGATGGTGGACCTCATCAACGAGTACCGCGAGGTCAACATCATCACCATCGAGGACCCCATCGAGGTGCTCCACACGGACAAGAAGGCGATCATCAGCCAGCGTGAGGTGCGCTCGGACACGATCGACTTCGCCGCCGCCCTGCGTGGCGCGATGCGCCAGGACCCCGATGTGATCCTCATCGGTGAGATGCGTGACATCGAGACGGTGCGCGCCGCGCTGTCCGCAGCCGAGACGGGCCACCTGGTGCTTGCGACGCTCCACACGGTGGACGCGCAGGACTCCATCAACCGCATCATCGACTTCTTCACTCCGCACGAGCAGTCCCAGGTGCGTGCCACCCTCGCGCAGACGCTCCGTGGCATCGTCTCCCAGCGACTGGTGCGCCGCGTGGACGGCGGGCGTCAGCTCGCGGCGGAGGTGCTCGTGTCCAACGGCCGCGTGGCCGAGGCGATCGTCGATCCGTCCAGCCAGCCCCCCATCCTCGACATCATCGCCGAGGGCGAGTATTACAAGATGCAGACCTTCGACCAGCACTTGTTCCAGCTGGTCTCCGACGGCGTGGTGTCTTACGAGGATGCGATCGCCATCGCCTCGCGTCCGCATGACCTGAGCGTGACCCTGCGCAACGCGGGCGTGGTCGGGCGATAGCCCACCGCGTTCATCACCCGGATCGCCGCCGCGGGCGCGGGGCGGCCCGCTCACACGGTCTCGGGGCGCTCCATGCCGAGCCAGTGATGCCACGTCGAGTGCAGAATGAGCCAGGCGATCAGCCCATAGCCGGCCTGCAACGGCAGCCCCTCCTCGGAGGAGGCCATGTCCGCGGCCCACTGCTCGTGGCGCGCGAGCGGCCCGTAGAGATCCACGAACGGCACTCCCCGGCGGCTCGCGGCGTCCTCGCACAGCGCGGTGAACTCCGCGATGGCGCGGTCCTCCTGCGGGCGGCCGGGCGGCGGACCCGCGAGCATGGCCTCGAATCCCAGCTCCGATGCCCGGTCCAGGGTGTTGGCCAGGTGCAGTCGTGTCATGGCGGGGGAGACGCGCCGACGGACGTCATGCCAGCCCACCGCGAACAGCACGGCGGCCCCAGCCCCGGCATCGGCGCTGCCCGATGCCTCCTCGGCGGGCCTGACGCGCCGCCGCACCTCGTCGTCCCAGCGCGCGGCCAACTCGCCCGTGGTCTCCCCCGGCACCGCGAGGGTGTGGAAGCGCAGCGAGGGCTTGAGGGGCAGCGTGCGCGCCGCAACGCGCCCGGTCCAGCCCAGCGCCTTGGGGTCCCCGTGCCCCGCGACCAACTCGTCGCCCACAAAGAAGACGTCGGTCATCGGGCGAAGGCCCTCGTCACCAGATCGGCCTGCTCCGCCTGATGGCGTGAGGCGAGTCCGGAGGCCGGCGAGGCCGACGCGGGACGCGCCACGACGTTGACGGCGCGACCCACCACGACGGGCAGGGCGTGAGACATGCGCCACCAGGCTCCCTGGTTGAGCGGCTCCTCCTGCACCCACACCACCTCGGCGCCATCGAACGGCGCGAGGGCCTCGCGCAGGCGCTCGTTGTCGAGGGGATACAGCTGCTCGATGCGCACGAGCGCGGTGGTGCGGTCACCTGTCTTCTCGCGCGCGGCCAGCAGGTCGTAGTAGACCTTGCCCGCGCACAGCAACACGCGGGTGACCTCGCCCGGGCTCACGGCCGGGTCGCCGATGATCTCACGGAAGGTGCCCGTGGTGAAGTCCTCCACGGGGGAGGAGGCGGCCTTGAGGCGCAGCATCGACTTGGGGGTGAAGACCACGAGCGGCTTGCGGGGGCGGTCGTAGGCCTGACGGCGCAGCAGGTGGAAGTACGACGCCGGGGTGGAGGGCATCGCGATGACCATGTTGTCCTCGGCGGCCAGCTGCAGGAAGCGCTCGGGCCGGGCGGAGGAGTGGTCGGGCCCCTGGCCCTCGTAGCCATGCGGCAGGAGCAGGCACACGGACGAGGACTGACCCCACTTCTGCTCGGCAGAGGAGATGAACTCGTCGATGACGGTCTGCGCGCCGTTCACGAAGTCACCGAACTGCGCCTCCCAGAGGGTCAGGGCATCGGGTCGCTCCACCGAGTAGCCGTACTCGAATCCCAGGCAGGCGTACTCGGACAGCGACGAGTCGTAGATCGACAGGCGCGCCTGGTCCGTGGACAGGTACTGCAGCGGCGTCCATTCGGCACCCGTGGAGCGATCGTGGAACACGGCGTGGCGCTGCACGAAGGTGCCACGGCGCGCGTCCTGGCCGGAGAAGCGCACGGGCACGCCCTCCTGCAGCAGCGTGCCGAAGGCGAGCACCTCGCCGAAGCCCCAGTCGATGCCGCCCTCGCGGGTCATCGCCTCGCGCCGCTCCAGGAGCTGGCCCAGCTTGGGGTGGACGGTGAAGCCCTGCGGCGGCCGCACGTGCGCCCGTCCGATGCGCTGGATCGCGTCCACGTCCACGGCGGTGCGCCAGCCCACCATGACCCCCGCGTCGGAGGACTGCGAGGCGGGCAGCTCCAGACCGGAGACGGTCTCCGCATCGGGCTCGGGACGGAAGCCCTCGCGGGTCTCCATGAAGACCCGCTCCAGCTGGGCGAGGTAGTCCTGCGACACCTGATCCGCCTCTTGGGTGGTGATGTCGCCGCGGCGGATGAGGGCCTCGGTGTACAGGTGGCGGACGGAGCGCTTGGCCTCGATGAGGTCGTACATGCGCGGCTGGGTCATCGAGGGGTCGTCGCCCTCGTTGTGGCCGCGGCGCCGGTAGCACACCATGTCGATGATGACGTCGCGGCCAAAGGCCTCGCGGTAGTCGAACGCGAGGCGCGCGGCCCGCACGCAGGCCTCCGGGTCGTCGCCGTTGACGTGGAAGATCGGGATCTGGAATCCCTTGGCGACGTCCGTGGCATAGCGCGTGGAGCGCGAGTCCTGCGGCCCGGTGGTGAAGCCCACCTGGTTGTTGATGACGACGTGGACGGTGCCGCCCACCTTGTAGCCGCGCAGCTGAGACAGGTTGAGCGTCTCTTGGACGATGCCCTGGCCGGCGAAGGCGGCGTCGCCGTGAATGAGGACGGGCAGGATGGGGTAGCCGTCCGCGCTGGGGTCGGCGCTCAGGGCGTCGAGCTTGGCGCGCACGATGCCCTCGAGGATCGGGTTGACGGCCTCCAGATGGGAGGGGTTGGCGGCCAGGTAGACCTGGGTGGTCTCGCCGGTCTCGGCCGTGAAGACGCCCTCGGTGCCCAGGTGGTACTTGACGTCGCCCGAGCCCTGGACCGAACCGGGAACGGCGGTGCCGTCGAACTCGGAGAAGATCTGGGAGTAGGACTTGCCTGCGAGGTTGGCGAGCACGTTGAGGCGCCCCCGGTGGGCCATGCCCACGCACACCTCGTGGATGCCCGCCACGGCGGCGGAGGACAGCACCGCGTCGAGCAGGGGGATGAGCGACTCGCCGCCTTCGAGCGAGAACCGCTTCTGGCCCACGTACTTGGTCTGAAGGAATGCCTCGAAGGCCTCGGCGGCGTTGAGGCGGCGCAGGATGCGCAGGTGCTCCTCACGGCTGGGCTTGGTATAGCCGGATTCGAGCCGCTCCTGGAGCCAGGCGCGCTGCGACCGGTCGGCGATGTGCATGTACTCGACGCCCACGGTGCGGCAGTAGGCATCGCGCAGGCGGCCGAGCACGTCCCGCATCTTCCAGCGCTCGCGGCCCGCGAAGCCGCCGGTGGCGTAGACGCGGTCGAGGTCCCACAGGGTCAGTCCGTGGGTCTGCACGTCCAGGTCGGGGTGCTTGCGGGGCCGAGCGGACAGGGGGTCGACGTCGGCCATGAGGTGGCCGCGGGAGCGGTAGGCGTGGATGAGCTCGGCAATGCGAGCCGGCTTGGCCTCCTCGGCCTCGTGGTCCGTGGAGGAGTCCTGCACCCATCGCACCGGCTCGTAGGGCACCCGCAGCGCCGCGAAGACGCGGTCGTAGAAGCCGTCGAGGCCGAGCAGCTTCTTGTGGACGATGCCGAGGAACTCGCCGGACTGCGCGCCCTGGATCACCCGATGGTCGTACGTCGAGGTGAGCGTCATCACCTTGGAGATGCCCATGCGGGCGATCGTCTCGACGGAAGCCCCCTGGTATTCGGCCGGGTAGTCCATGGCACCCACGCCGATGATGGCACCTTGGCCCTGCATGAGGCGCGGCACGGAGTGCGCGGTGCCCAGGGTGCCGGGGTTGGTCAGGGAGATGGTGGTGCCGGCGAAGTCCTCGACCTGCAGCGTGGCACCGCGGGCCTTCTTCACCATCGCCTCATAGGCGTTCCAGAACTGGGCGAAGTCCATCTGGTCGGCGGCCTTGATGTTGGGCACGAGCAGCTGGCGCGAGCCGTCGGGCTTGGCCATGTCGATGGCAAGCCCCAGATTCACGTGCTCGGGCGTGAGCAGCGCGGGCTTGCCCTCTTCCGTGGTGTAACTGACGTTCATCGCGGGGTACTCGGCGAGCGCCTCGACGATCGCGTAGCCGATCAGGTGGGTGAAGCTCACCTTGCCGCCGCGCGTGCGGGCCAGGTGGTTGTTGACCACCACCCGGTTGTCCATGAGCAGCTTGGCGGGCACGTTGCGCACCGATGTGGCGGTGGGGACCTCGATGGAGGACTCCATGTTGGTGACCACACGCGCCGCAGGGCCGCGCAGGCGTTCCACGCCGTGGCGCACATCGCGGTGCAGCGACTCCGGGTGCTCGGGCTTTTGCAGGTAGGCGGCGCTCGGTGCCACGGCGGTGGCGATGGGCTGCGTGGGCAGCTGCTCGACGGCCTGGCGATCCACGGTCACGGCGGGCGGGGTGGGCTCGGTGGCGGGCTCCGCGCCTCGTGCCGATGCCGGGGCAGGTGCGGGTGCGGGCGCGGGTGCCACCGGAGCGGGCGGGTGGTTCGCGGCGGCGGCGGGGGCGGCGTCGGCCTGGGGCGTGGGCATCGGTGCGGGGGCATCGGCGCGACCCGAGCCTCCCAGAATCAACGAGGCAACAGAAGGGGCATCCGGGGAGACCTCGACAGAGGCGCGGTCGATTCCCGGCGCGCTGGCGTCAGTGGACAACGGTGTGCCGCTCGCTTTCTTTGCGCAGTACAGCGTGAAGGGGGTGCAACAGTTCCATGCAACACGTAAACGCGCGCAAAACCAAAGAGCCTGCCCCCGTTTTGCCGAAACGTTATGCTCGCGGGCCTTCCTGGGCGGTCGAGGCGGGCTGGCCGCTACACTGGCGTGATCATGGAGGGCGATAGGCGCGCGCGATGCTGACCGAGTGGATCTGGGTGGGCATCGGAGTTCTGCTGACCTTGGGCACGGCCCTTTTCGTGGCCGCCGAGTTCTCTCTTGTCGCGCTGGACCCGGCTCATGTGCGTGAAGACGCCCCGGGTGGCAAGCGCATCCGCCGGGCGCTGACCTCACTGTCCACGCAACTGTCCGGGGCGCAGGTGGGCATCACGCTCACCACCATTTTGTTGGGGTACACCGCCACGCCCGCCTTGGTGCGGCTACTCGGGGTGCCGCTCGAGCACACGGCGCTCACGCGTGCGGCGGCCGCCACTGCGGCGGGCATCATCGCCATGGTGGTCGTCAACGCATTCTCGATGATCGTGGGTGAACTGGTCCCCAAGAACGCCGCGATCGCGAACCCCGGCGCGACCGCGCGTGCGGTGACGCCGTTCATGCTCGCGTTCACCGCCGTGCTGCGTCCGCTCATCGCGGGTCTCAACGGCATCGCCAACGCCCTGTTGCGGCTCTTTGGCATTGAACCCCGTGAGGAGCTCTCCGGTGGGCGCTCGCGGCAGGAGCTTGCGGCGCTCGTGCGCCGTTCCGCCGAGGCGGGCACGCTCGCGCCCTCCACGGCACTGCTGCTCAAGAACACCATCGAGCTCGATGACCTCACCGCCATCGACGTGATGACCGATCGCACTCGGATGCACTCGGTGAGCGTCGATGCCATGGCCGCCGACGTGATGGCCGTGGCGCGAACTAGCGGCCATAGCCGCTTCCCCGTGCTCGGCGACGGCCCCGATGACGTGGTGGGGCTGGTGCATCTGCGCCAGGTGATCGGCGTGCGCGCCCAGGACCGCGACACCACCCCTGTGCGCAAGCTCATGGTGGATGCCCCCCGCATCCCGGAGACCATGCAGATGCGCCCCCTGCTGCTGGAACTGAGGGGACTGGGATACCAGTGCGCCATCGTGGTGGACGAATACGGTGGCACGGCGGGCCTTGTGACGCTCGAAGACGTGGTCGAGGAACTGGTGGGTGAGGTCGCGGACGAGCACGACCGCCGCCGTGCTTCGAGTTTTCGCACCGCCGGAGGCGCCTGGATGCTCCCGGGCCTGCTGCGTCCGGATGAGGTGCACGAACTCACCCGCGTCGCGCTCACCGAGTCCCCCGCCTACGAGACGCTCGGCGGTTACGTCATGGCGCGCCTGGGCCGAGTCGCGACGGTGGGGGATCGGGTCGAGGACGACGGCGTGGTCATCACCGTGGAGGGCATGGATGGCCGCCGGGTGGACCGTGTGCGCTTGGAGAGCGCGCCCACACCGGACGGGGGTGCCGCATGAGCCTGCCGCTCGTCATGGGCATCATCGCCTTGCTGCTGGTCAATGCCTTCTTTGTGGGCGCGGAGTTCGCGGTGATCTCGGCTCGCCGTTCCTCCATCGAGCCGCGCGCCCAGGAGGGTTCGCGTGCGGCGCGCACGGTGCTGTGGGCCATGGAGAACGTCTCGCTCATGCTCGCCACCGCGCAGTTGGGCATCACCGTGTGCTCCGTCTCGCTCGGTGTGGTGGCAGAGCCGGCCATCGCCCACGCGCTGGCGGGTCCCTTCCACGACTGGGGTGTGAGCGAGGCGTGGGCGCATGGCATGGCCGTGGCGCTCGCGCTGTTCATCGTGGTGGGACTGCACGTGGTGGTGGGGGAGATGGTGCCCAAGAACGCCGCCGTCTCCGCGCCGGATGCCGCCGCCATGATCCTGGGCCCGCCGCTCGTGGTGATCGCCCGCATCGTCAAGCCCGTGATCGTCGTCCTCAACTGGTCCGCGAACCTTCTGCTGCGCATGGTGGGGGTGCAGCCCCGTGATGAGGTGACCTCGGCCTTCACCGCCGACGAGGTCCATTCGATCGTGGAGCGCTCCGAGGAGGAGGGCACGCTGTCCGACGCCGCCGGCCTGCTGACCGGGGCCATCGAGTTCAGCGACCGGCTGGCGCGGGACGTGATGACCCCGCTGGCCCAGGTGCAGACGGTGCCGCAGGGGGTGAGCGCGGAGGGGCTCGAGGCGGTGGCGGCGCGCACGGGGTACTCGCGCTTCCCGGTGGAGCGCGACGGCGAGGTGGTGGGGTATCTCCACATCAAGGATGTGCTGTTCGTGCGCCCTGGTGACCGGGAGGAACCCCTTCCGGCGTGGCGCGTGCGCGAGATGGCCAAGGTGCGGGCCGATGCCGAGATCGAGAACGTCCTGGGCGATATGAGGTCCTCCGGATCGCATGTCGCGCTCGTGCTGGATGGTGACGCGGTGGTGGGTGTCGTCTTCCTCGAGGACATCATCGAGGAGCTCGTGGGCGAGGTGCGCGACTCGATTGCCCGGGGGCACTCACGGAGTTGATCTACGCGGTGCACACCCCGCGCATGAGAACTTCGGCCTGGTCAAACAGATAACGAAATGGTTACTATGGAGCGTTCCGCAGGCCGTGGCCGTTGGAGCGCCAGTGACAGCGGGGCAAGAACGTGGAGGCAAGGTGACTGCTGAGGCGACGTGGTCGGCTCCGCTCGGTGACCCCACGTTGAGTGAAGTCGAGTCCGTCCCGGTGGTGGCTGCGGCCCCCCGCACGCAGGGTTTCTCGACCTATCTCCCGCGCAAGTACAAGCGCCAGGTGGAGACGCACGAGAACCAGTTGCGCACCTCGGCGCGGCGGCGCAAGCTCGTGACCCGCAGCGGTGTGCTGGCAGGATTCGGCCTCGCGATGATCGTCTATCCGGTCATGGGCAATGTGGTGACCTACGCCAACTCGGTGGAACAGGTCCCGGGCGTGGTCCTGGGCCAGGCGCCCACCACCGGTCACGCCCTGCTGGGCGACGGACCCTCGCTCGTGGCGGCCTCTTTGCCCCTGCCCAGCGTGGACGACCAGGCGACCCTCATGGCCATGAGCGCCAAGTATCAGGTGAGCGACGTGCTACCCGACTGCCTGCCGGCATCGTCCTACTCCACGGACAACGGCCGCCTGCCGGATTCGGAACTGTGCTGGCTGTGGAAACCCACCATTCGTCTGCGCGCCGATGCCGCCCTCGCGCTCGCCCAGCTCAACGAGCAGTTCAAGGCGCACTTCGGTCGCGACATATGCATGAGCAGCGGCTACCGCACCTATGAGGAGCAGGTGGCCACCAAGAGGTCCAAGGGCTACCTTGCGGCCACTCCCGGCACCTCGATGCATGGCTATGGGCTGGCCTTCGACCTGTGCAGCAGCGATGACTCGGGCGCGCCGTACAAGTGGTTGAGCGACAACGCCGCGGCGTTCGGATTCGAGAACCCCTACTGGGCGCGCACCCGCAAATACGAGCCGTGGCACTGGGAGTATGTCCCGGGCACCTCGCAGTACTACGGCAGCTATGACACCTGGTTCGCCGACGGCGGCGACGATGGCGACACCAGCGTTGCCGCCCCGACCACCACAGACCCGGCGCCCGTCGTCACGCCGGAACCCGTGGTGACACCCCCGCCGGGGAACTAGCGCATCCCGGTATCCTCGGGGGAGGAGGCCTCATGCGCATCACGGTTCCTCGAGAGACCAAGGCAGGGGAGACCCGCGTCGCCCTGACACCTGACGGTGCGGCCGCGCTCGTGGCGGTGGGTCACGAGGTGGGGATCGAGGCGGGTGCGGGAGAAGGCAGCGGCTTTTCTGACCAGGACTACGCCGACGCCGGAGTCACCGTGGGCGGTGTCGATCAGGCATGGTCGGGCGACCTGGTGCTCAAGGTCAAGGAGCCCACGCCGCAGGAGTATCCCCTGTTGCGCGACAACGCGCTCTTCACCTATCTTCACCTGGCCGCCAATGCGCCGCTGGCTCGCGCGCTGTGCGAGGCGGGAACGCTGGGGCTGTCCTATGACACCTACCTGGGCAGGGATGGCACGCTGCCGCTGCTGGCGCCCATGAGCGAGATCGCGGGGCGTCTTGCGGTGATCGAGGGAACGCATCACCTGTTGAAGCCGCAAGGCGGCCGGGGAGTGCTGATGTCGCCGGTGACCGGCGCGGAGGGCGCCCAGGTGGCGGTGCTCGGCGCCGGGGTGGCGGGAGCGAGCGCCGTGGAGCAGGCTGCGCAGATGGGCGCGCGCGTGACGGTGCTGGATCTGGTTCAGGCGAGACTCGATGCTCTCGCCGCCCGCTGGCCAGGCCAGGTGCAGGGAGTCCTCTCCAGCCCCGACTCCGTGGAGCACGCGGTGCTTGACGCCGACCTCGTGGTGGGTGCCGTGCTGGTGCCGGGCTCGCGCGCGCCCGTCGTGGTGCCGCATCGGCTCGTGGAGCGGACCCGGCCCGGCACGGTGTTCGTGGATATCGCCATCGACCAGGGGGGGTGCTTCGAGGACTCTCGTCCGACGACCCATGCCCACCCCACCTTCGTGGAGTCGGGAGCGGTGTTCTACTGCGTGGCGAACATGCCGGGTGCGGTGGGCCATACGGCCACGAGGGCGCTCACCGCGGCCACCCTGCCCGTCATCGCGGCACTCGCCTCGGGGCCTGCGGCGGCGATCGACGCCAGCCCGGAACTGGCATCGGCCGTGAACACCCGCGCGGGGCGCGTGGTGCATCCCACTGTCGCTGCGGGACTGGGACTGGAGTAGCGCGGTGAGCGCCTCTCAGGCGCGCGGCAGCACCACGGGGTAGTCCTCGAAGGCGCGCTCGGCCGCCTCCCGGCCGAGCTGGATCAATCCGGGCAGATCCTTGGCCACCCACTGGGAGCGACGGCCCAGGCGGGGCGTCACGAGCGTGACGCGACGGTCGATCTCCAGCTCATGGATCGCCAGAGTGGTCGAGGGGATGGGGCCACCCATGTCCCACTCGGCCGCCAGGCGCACACCGATCACGTGTTCGGCACCCATGTCCAGCACGGTCTGCAAGGGGAGGTTCTGCACCACGCCGCCGTCCACGAGCAGGTGGCCCTGAGCCTGGGTGGGGCGGAACAGGCCCGGCACCGCGATGGAGGCGCACATGGCGTCCACCACGGGGCCGCGGTCCAGCACCACCGGTTCGAGGGTGCGCACATTGGTGGCCACGGCGGCGTACTTGAGGGGGAGGTCCTCGATGAGCGCGTCGGCGTTGGCCACCGCCTCCACGCTGGCACGCAACCCGGCGGTGTCGAGAACCCCGAGCCCGGGGGTGAAGGTCACGGCGCCGAAGGTGCCCCACGAGGAGGACAGCACCAGGTCCTCCATCCAGTAGGGGTCGTACCCCGCGGCGTAGGCGGCGCCGATGACCGACCCGGCGGAGGTGCCGGCGACGATATGCGGGCGGATGCCGCGTTGGTGCATCACCTGGAGCACGCCCACATGCGCGGCGCCGAGCGCGCCGCCTCCTCCCAGGGCAAGGCCGAGGTGGGGCTGGGTGCGCAGATCGGGGCTGGGCATAAGACCCATCGTACGTAATGGGTGCGGTGCGGGACGGGTGGAGGCTCGTCCCGGCCGTGTGGGGACCGAAAAGGTGATCTTCTGCCAGCCGATGCGTCCTGGGGGACCAAAAATGCGATGTGGCGCGCGAGCGCTCATTCCGCTCGGCTCAATCAACTGTGCCCTCGACAGGAATCGAACCTGCGACCTACGGTACCGGAAACCGGCGCTCTATCCGCTGAGCTACGAGGGCGGTGCGGACGCATGCCCGCGGCTGTCGAGACTACCAGTCCTTGGATGATGGCAGGGTGCGAGACAACGCGCCGCTCCACGGTGAGCGCCGATAGACTCGACGGGTGACCCCCGAAGAAATCAGCCAGATCATCTACTTCGCGCTCCAGGACGGCATCGCTGCGGGCGAGTTCGCGCTGACCGAGGAGGACCTCGGCGACATCCGCGTGGAGCGTCCGCGCCAGCGGGAGCACGGCGACTGGGCCACCAACGTCGCCATGCAGCTGTCCAAGAAGGCAGGCACCAACCCCCGCGCCTTCGCAGAGCTGCTGGTGGCGCGCCTGGTCGCGGCGGAGGGGATCGAGGCCGCGGAGGTCGCGGGCCCGGGCTTCATCAACCTGCGGGTGAGCGCGGCCGCCGCGGGTCAGCTGGCCAAGTTCATCGTCGAGCAGGGCGACGACTACGGCAGCGGTGACTCGCTGTGGGGCACCCACGTCAACCTGGAGTTCGTCTCCGCCAACCCCACCGGGCCGATCCACCTGGGCGGCACCCGCTGGGCTGCGGTGGGCGATTCCATGGCACGGCTGCTGGAGTTCCACTCCGCGACCGTGACCCGCGAGTACTACTTCAACGACCACGGGGAGCAGATCCACCGCTTCGCCGCCTCGCTGCTGGCGTCGGTGCTGGGGGAGGAGCCGCCGGAGGACGGCTACGGCGGCGAATACATTCGCGACATCGCCAACGAGGTCATGGTCGAGGCCATGGCCGCGGGCGACAAGGACCCGCTCGCCCTGAGCCGCGAGGAGCAGCTCGAGTTCTTCCGTGACCGCGGCACGTTCCTCATGTTCGAGCAGATCAAGCAGCAGCTGCATGACTTCGGCGTGGACTTCGACGTCTACTTCCACGAGAACTCGCTTCACGAGTCGGGCAAGGTCGAGGCCGCGATCCAGGAGCTCAAGACCTCGGGTGCGCTGTACGAGGCCGACGGCGCCTGGTGGCTGCGGTCGAGCGAGTTCGGCGACGAGAAGGACCGCGTGGTCATCAAGTCCGACGGCAACGCCGCCTACATCGCCGGCGACATCGCCTACATCCGGGACAAGTTCGAACGCGGCGCGCAGCGCTGCATCTACCTCCTGGGCGCCGACCACCACGGCTACATCGCGCGCCTCAAGGCGGCGGCCGCGGCGCTCGGCTACGACCCCGACGCCATCGAGGTGGTCATCGGCCAGATGGTCAACCTCGTCAAGGACGGCATGCCCGTGCGCATGTCCAAGCGGGCCGGCACCGTCGTGACCATGGAGGACCTGGTGGAGGCCGTGGGAGTGGACGCCGCTCGCTATGCCCTGGCGCGCTCCAGCGCCGATTCGACTATCGACATCGACCTCGACCTGCTGGCCTCCGCGACCAATGCCAACCCCGTGTTCTACGTGCAGTACGCGCACGCCCGCACCGCCGGCGTGGCCCGCAACGCCGCCGAATACGGCATCGTCCGTCTGGACGGCTTCGACCCGGCGCTCCTGACCCATGAGTCCGAGTCCGAGCTGCTGGGCATCCTGGGCGAGTTCCCCTCCGTGGTCGCGCAGGGCGTGCAGTTCCGCGAGCCGCACCGTGTGGCGCGCTACCTCGAAGAGGTGGCCGCGGCCTTCAACCAGTGGTACGACCGCACCCGCGTCACGCCGCAGGGCGACGAGCCCATCACGGACCTGCACCGCACCCGCCTGTGGCTCAACGACGCGGCCGGTCAGGTGCTGCGCAACGGCTTGCGTCTGCTGGGCGTCGGCGCTCCCGAGAGGATGTAGCGGTGCCGGTCTGGTCCGCCACGACCGCACGTGGAGCCGAGGGTGCGCTCAGCATCGGCGGCATTGATGTGCGCGACCTGGCGCGCGAGTACGGCACGCCCCTGTACGTGGTCGATGAGGAGGACTTCCGCGCCCGCGCGCGGGCCTTCCGCGACCACTTCGGCGCGGCGTTCGGGCGCTATGGCACCACCTGCACGGCCTTCTACGCCTCCAAGGCGCTGCTCAGCTCGCAGATCGCCGCGTGGGCTCATGAGGAGGGCCTGGGCGTGGACGTCGCCTCGGGCGGGGAGCTTGCGCTCGCGCTGCGCGGCGGGGTTCCCGGCGAGCTCATCACGCTGCATGGCAACAACAAGTCCGATGCCGAACTCACCCGGGCGCTCGAGGTGGGCGTGGGGCACATCGTGGTGGATTCGCTCACCGAGATCGAGGTACTCGCGGAGCTCGCCGCCTCGCTGGGGGTGCGCGCGCCGGTGCTGGTCCGCGTGACCACCGGCGTCCATGCGGGCGGGCACGAGTACATCGCGACCTCGCATGAGGACCAGAAGTTCGGGCTGTCGCTCGCGACCGGCGCCGCGCTCGACGGCCTGCGGGCGGCGCATGCGGCGCCCTCGCTCGACCTGCGCGGCATCCATACCCACATCGGCAGTCAGATCCTGTCGATCGACGCGTTCCGTGAGTCGGCCGAGCGCATGCTGCGCCTGCGTGCCGACTTTGCCGCCGAGACCGGCTACGAGCTTCCCGAGGTGGATCTGGGCGGCGGCTACGCCATCGCCTACACGCCCGAGGGCGAGGCGATGGACATCGAGAAGGTCTCCCTGGAGATCGCCGATGCGGTGGCGGAGGGTGTCGCGGCGGCGGGTGCGGGGTGGCCCAGGATCGGCATCGAGCCGGGCCGCGCCATTGCCGGCCCGGCGGGGACCACCCTGTACACGGTGGGTGTGGTCAAGCAGGTCTCGCTCGATGAGGGCGGGCGGCGCCAGTATGTCGCGGTGGACGGTGGCATGAGCGACAACATGCGCACCATCACCTACGGTGCGGAGTACACGGCGGCCATCGCCTCGCGGGTCTCGTCGGCTCCGGAGGTGCTGTCGCGCGTGGTGGGCAAGCACTGCGAGTCCGGCGACATCGTGGTGCGGGACGTGGATCTGCCCGCGGACATCGCGCGCGGCGACCTGCTTGCGGTGCCCGCGACGGGGGCCTACGGGCGCTCGATGGCGAGCAACTACAACGCCCTGCTGCGGCCCGCGGTGGTGGCGGTGCGCGACGGTGCGAGCCGGGTGCTCATCCGCCGTGACACGCTCGATGACCTGCTCAGCTGGGACGTGCCGCCCGCCGCCGACTGAGCCGACACCCCTGGAGTTGAGGACATCAGTGTCGTTGTGCAGCCGGATTTCAGCACTGAGGTCCTCAACTCCAGGTGCGCAGCGGCACAAGTGCCTGCAGAACGGACCCTAGCGTCTGCGCCAGCGGGCCACGGAGGGCTTGTCTCCCGGATGGCCATAGAGCGTCCCCTCGACGGACTTCATCGCGGCCACGAGCACAAAGCTCAGACTCACCAGAAGCGACCACGAGCCGAACTTGCCCACGTGCACCATCGACCACACATGCACCTGGTCGGGGTACTTCCAGGCGCCCAGGAAGGTCGCGGCATTCTCCGCGAGCCACAGGAAGAAGCCGATGGCGACGAAGGCCAGCGCGAGCGGCATGCGATAGCGGTGGCCACCCACCGTGAAGTGCACGAGCGTGGACCGCAGTTCGAGGACAAAGAGCGCCGCGATGACCCAGCGCATGTCGGGAAGCCAGTGATGGGTGAAGAAGTTGGCGTAGGCCGCCACGGCGAGGGTCGCCATGGGCCACAGCCGGAAGTCGGTGACCCGCAGATCGAAGCGCCGCCACGCCTGCACGATGTACGAGCCCACGGCGGCATACATGAACCCCGAATACAGCGGCACACCGCCCACCATGAACAGGGCCTCCTCGGGGTACACCCACGAGCCCATGTTCACCTTGAACAGCTCCAGCACCAGGCCCACCAGGTGGAAGCCGAAGATGACCCCCACCTCGCGGCCCGACTCCCAGCCCACGAGCCACAGCACCAGGGTCAGCGCCAGGCCGTACAGGAGCAGGGCGTCGTAGCGGGCGATCGGCAGGTGCACCACGGTGGTCAGCGCGAGTCCGGCGAAGATCGCCAGGGCGAACACGAGCGACTGCAGTTGCAGCCACATGAAGTGCACCAGGAAGCGTGCCAGGCGCCGGGGCCGCCACCGCTGCGGGTCCAGCACGTCGCGCTCGGTCATGATCTCCTCAGCCGCCTGATCGGTATCACAGGCCCAACGCGTGATGGAGCGCCGATGTTGCGACATGGCCCGCTAGAGTTGAGGCCGTGCCTGAGCAGTCCGCGAAACCCGTACATGTCGCCGTCCTGGGCCCCGGTACCGTGGGCTCCGAGGTGGTGCGCCTGCTGACCCAGGGTGCCGAGGAACTGGCGGCGCGCGTGGGTGCTCCCGTGACGCTCGCCGGCGTCTACGTGCGCGACGCCTCCCGCCCCCGCCCCGGCATCGGCGCCGAGCTTCTGACCGAGGATGCCGCGGCGCTCATCGCGCGCGCCGATGTGGTGGTCGAGCTCATGGGCGGCATCGAGCCCGCCCGCACCCTCATCCTCGAGGCACTCACCCAGGGCAAGGCCGTGGTCACCGCCAACAAGGCGCTCCTGGCCGCACACGGCCCGGAACTGTTCGAGGCCGCCGATGCCTCCTGCGCGGACCTGTACTTCGAGGCCGCCGTCGCGGGCGCCATCCCGATCATCCGTCCCGTGCGCGAGTCGCTCGCCGGGGACCACATCCGCCGCATCCTGGGCATCGTCAACGGCACCACCAACTACATCC
>CAZFEH010000001.1:13964-94258 GCA_964517615.1 uncultured Demequinaceae bacterium | reverse complement strand
CGCGCTGGACGGGCGGCCCGGAAGGTGGGTAGGTTCGAGCACAGAGGGCATTGCCGCCCACCAAAGGAGCACTTCACCGATGAGCGACATGGGCGAGCCCGCCGTGGCTGCACGGCGGGTGGACGTGGTCCCGTGGGTGCGCCACCAGGTGGAGCAGCAGCTGGCCAACGATCCTCGCGCCGTGGCCCAGGTGCTCGCTCAGCTCACCGGTGGCCAGCTCAGCGGGGAGTCGCTCCTCCCTGATCCACTGCCCCTGGTGGATGCGATCCGCGAGGTGGGCGAGCCCATCTGGGAGGCGCTGTCGGATGCGCAGCGCCGTGCGGTGCTCGCCGTGGCCGAGGTGGGTGACGGTCGGCTCGACGCCCTGCTCGCCGTGGACGACGAGATCCGCGAGGCGCTGGAGGGCGGCAGCCTTGCCGACCTGATCCTGACCGAGCCGCACCGGGCCGTCATACGCGACCCGCGGCTGCGCGCCTTCGTGCTGGCGCGGGCGTCCCTCACGGAGCGGGCGGCCATGGACCGAGGCCTCGCGAACGCCTTCCGTCTTCTCGGCGACCACGCCCTGGCCGCCTGGCACGAGACCAAGGCAATGGCTCCGGGAGAGGAGTGCGACGCCGCACAGGTACAGGCCTGGGCGGCGCGGTTGCTGGCGGTGGGCAGGGCGGTCTCGGCCTTCCGGGTGGCGCGCGAGCTGGCGTCCAAGACCGATGGCGCCGACGCGAGTGCGGCGAATCTGCTCGCCGCCCGATCCGTCCTGGCCGCCGGCGCGCCCGCCGATGCGATGGTCTACCTCGCCCGGGTCGATCACGCCGGCGTGGTGCTGGACCAGGCTCGCGCGCTGCCGTTGTGGACTCACGCGATGGCTTTGAGCACGGGTACGGTCCCCGCGGACCTCGAGGCACGCATCGCCGCAGTCGCCGATGCGGCCCAGTCCTCCGACGAGCGCTTCCAGGTGCGCCGTCAGGCCGCCCATGCGCGGGCGCTCGCTGCGGCCCTCGCGGCGATGCTGGGGGAGGAGCAGGCGTTCTGGCACCACCTGCCCCGGGTGGACGCCGATGCGCTGGCCGAGGACGGCATCGGCCGTGCGTGGCTGCGCCTGGCGAGCGTCCTGGGCGACGATGCCGCGGTGCTGGAGGGGGCGGGCCCCACGGTGACCAGGACCGACTCGGGCGCCCACCGTGTGCTCACCGTGATGGCCGACTCGATAGAGCGGGCCCGCACCGGAGATGTGCGGGGTGCGGGACGGATACTGAGCTCGGCCGTCGCCCTGACCAGCCTGAGCGCGAGCGCGACGCAGTGGAGCGACCGGGCCTCACCCATCACCACGGCCCTGGGCACGGCGTGCCTGCGCCTGTTCCATGTGGTGGCCACGCTGTGGGAGGGCGACGTGTTGCGGGCGCGCACCGCCCTTGAGGAGGGTTCGCGCCTCGCGCCGATGGCGACGCCCATTCCGGGGCTCGATGTGGCGCTGGCGCGGCGGATCGAGGCCTTGGTCGAGGGCACGTGGGGCCGGGGCGCGGCCCTGCCGCAGCGTTCGCGGGTGCGGGTGCCTGCAGCGGTGCGTGGGATCGACATCGGATCACGCGCGATGGTCCTGGCGATAGCAGGCCAGCATGCCGAGGCGGCGATGGTTCTCGAGTCCGACCCGCAGGGAGAGCGGGTGCTGGGTTTCGGTCTGGCGCCCCTGCCCTGTGTGGACCTGACGGGGGAGTGGGCGCTCGCGGGCCGGCGCAAGCTCGCGATGCGCGCCTCCGCCGCCTCCGACGAGGGCCCCATCACCCTGGGACAGGCGGCCCAGCGGGCGCGGGCGAGACTCTGGGGTGCGGCGGCGTCGCGCCGCTCCAGCGGCATCCGCGCTATGCTGAGCCTCGCGCATGACGGCGGCTCGCTGTGGGACGTGGCCTATGGTGAGTTGACCGCCGGGAGGCTTCAGGCGCTTGCCGAGAACCACGAGAGGGCGCATCGGCATCTGATCCATGCGCGCGAACTCATGAGGGATCTGGGCGCCGCGGCGTGGGCCGAGGTGACCGACCAGGAAGCGGTGCTGGCCGCGCGCGCCGGAGCCGGGGTGAGGGCCCAGTCGCTGGCCTCGGTACTGCCGCGCCCGGCCGCGCCCGATGCGGTGTCCCGCACCGAGACGATTCCGGCGGGAGAGGTGAGCGTGGCCTGGCTTGAGGTGCTCACGCAGCGCGAGTGGCATGTGGCCACCCTGGTGGCGTCGGGGCTGACCAACCGGGAGATCGCGGAGCAGCTGTTCCTGTCTCCGCGCACGGTCGAGGTGCATCTGAGTAGCGCCTTTCGCAAACTGGGGGTCCATAGTCGGGTCGAGTTGGCGCTCCTGTCGCAGGAGGCACCCCACGAGGCCGGTTCACGAGTCACGTCACACTTGACGGGCGAAACTACGTAGTCCTACGTAGGTTTTGGGGGCAACATATGCGGATTCCCCGGATTTTGTATGGGTGACGTACTAACTACGGTGGGACGTGGACCGGTTCATGCAATGTCGCATGAGGGATGAATCGGACGCTACAACCATCATCCGCGGAAAGGATCACCAGTGCGAATCTTGACCCCAATAAGTCGAGGAACCCGGCGAATGGCTTCAGCCATCGCGGCCGGTGCCCTCATGGTGACAGTGGCGGGCGCCTCAGTGGCCGCCGCTGCGCCCGTAGACACGGGACTCGCCCCCCTGGCAGCCCCGACATCGTCACCAGGTGACAACTCCATCAACGGCTACCGCAACGTCGGCTACTTCGCTCAATGGGGCGTCTACGGTCGCAACTTCCAGGTCTCCGACCTGGTGAGGAACGGCGCGGCAGCCCAACTCACCCACATCAACTACTCGTTCGCCAACATCCACCACCAGGATCTGGGCTGCTTCATGGCCAACAAGGCCGCACAGGAGGGTGCCCCCGAAGGCGCCGGCGACGCCTACGCTGACTATGGCAAGACGTACAACTCCTCCAACTCGGTCAACGGCACCGACGACAAGTGGGACCAGCCGATCGCGGGTAACTTCAACCAGCTCCGTCAACTGAAGGAGATGTACCCCGATCTGAAGGTCATGGTGTCGCTGGGTGGCTGGACCTACTCCAAGTACTTCTCCAAGGCCGTCGCGACGCCGCAGGCCCGCCAGCACCTCGCTGCCTCCTGCATCGACGTGTACATCAAGGGCAACGTGCCCGTGATCGACGGCTTCGGCGGCCCCGGCACCGCCGCAGGCATCTTCGACGGCATCGACATCGACTGGGAGTGGCCCGGCTCGCCCAACGGCGAAGCCAACAACTACGTCGACGCCGTCAACGACCGCGCCAACTTCAAGGCGTTCATCATCGAGCTGCGTCGCCAGCTGGATGCGCTGGAGGCGCAGACCGGCAAGGAGTACCTCATGTCGGCCTTCCTCCCCGCCAACCAGGAGGACATCACCGCCGGCGGATGGAACGATCCGGAACTGTTCAACTACCTCGACTTCGGCAACATCCAGGGCTACGACCTCTGGGGCGCCTGGGACACGTCGTTGAACGGCCACCAGGCCAACCTCTACAACGACCCCGCCGACCCGCGTGCCGCCAGCAAGAGGTTCTCGGTGGACAAGGCCGTCAACGCCTACCTCAGCGCAGGCATCGACCCCGCTCAGCTGGGCATCGGCCTCGCGGCGTATGGCCGTGGCTGGACCGGCGTGCCGTCATCCACCCCGTGGCAGGCAGGCTCCTACCAGGGTGCGCAGGGCACCTATGAAAGGGGCATCGAGGACTACTACAAGCTCAAGGGCACCGGAACCGAGTACTACGACGCGACGGCCGGCGCGGGCTGGATCTACCAGTCCGGGAGCAACACGTGGTGGTCGCTCGACACGGTGAGCACCGTGAACCTCAAGGCCGACTACATCGTGTCCAAGGGCCTCGGCGGAGGAATGTGGTGGGAGCTCTCGGGTGACCGCAACAACGACCTCATCTCCAAGCTCAACGCCAAGCTGCTCGCGGCCCCCGAGGGTCCCGTGACCGGTGGCGGTGGCGGTGGCGTTCACCCGACGCCCACCCCCACGCCTACCGTGACGCCCGATCCCTCGCCGAGCCCGACGACCACCAACCCCGTGGACAACTGCCCGGCAGCATGGAGTTCCTCGGCGGTCTATGTCGGCGGCAACGAGGTCTCCTACAACGGCCGGATCTACCGCGCCAAGTGGTGGACCCAGGGCAACGTGCCTGGTACCGAGGAATGGGGCCCGTGGGACAACATCGGCCCCTGCGGCGGGACCAACCCGTCACCCACCCCCACGGTGACCCCCACCCAGACTCCTTCGCCCACCCCCACGGTGACGCCGAGCGAGTCCCCCTCGCCCACGCCCACGACCACCCCCACCGGTGACGCGTGCTACGCGGCGTGGAGTTCGTCCGCCATCTACGTGGGCGGAGACCACGTGACCTACCAGGGCGTGAACTACCGCGCCAAGTGGTGGACTCAGGGCAACGTGCCCGGCACCGAGGAGTGGGGCCCGTGGGAGAGCCTGGGAGCATGTGACGAGGGTGGGACTGGTGAACCCAGTCCCACCCCCACCGTCACGGTGAGCCCCAGCCAGACTCCCACCCCCACGGTGACGCCCACCCAGACCCCGTCGCCTACCCCCACGGTGACCCCCACTGACCCTCCCGGTGAGCACGAGCTGTGCCGTCCCGACGGCATGGCCCGCACCCCGGGCATCGACACCCCCTACTGCGACGTGTACGACGCCAACGGGCGGGAGATCCTCCCCAACGGGCTGGACCGTCGCGTGGTGGCGTACTTCACCTCGTGGCGTACGGGCAAGGACGGCACCCCGTCCTACCTCGCGAGCGACATCCCCTGGGACAAGGTCTCGCACATCAACTACGCCTTCGCGCACATCGGCAACGACTACCGCATCTCGGTCAACCAGAACGTGGAAGGCAACCCCGCCACGGACATGACCTGGAGCGGCGTCACGATGGACCCGAGCCTGGCGTACACGGGTCACTTCAACCTCATCCAGCAGTTCAAGGCGCAGCACCCGGGCGTGAAGGTCATTCCCGCCGTGGGCGGTTGGGCCGAGACGGGCGGTTACTTCGATGGTGACGGCAACCGTGTCGCCTCCGGTGGCTTCTACGCCATGACCGCCTCCCAGGACCGCATCAACACCTTTGCGGACTCGGCGGTGAACTTCATCCGCACCTACGGGCTGGATGGCATCGACATCGACTACGAGTACCCGACGTCCAACCTGGCCGCCGGCAACCCGGAGGACTTCTGGATCGCCGACGTCAACCGCGGGCGCCTGTTCTCCGGTTACGTGGACCTCATGCGCACCCTGCGTGAGAAGCTGGATGCTGCCGGCGCTGCCGACGGCAACTACTACCTGCTCACGGCGGCCGTGCCCTCCTCGGGCTACCTGCTGCGTGGACACGAGGTCTACCAGGTCACTCAGTACCTCGACTACCTCAACGTGATGTCCTACGACCTGCACGGCTCGTGGAACAGCTACGTGGGTGGCATGTCGCCGCTGTTCGACAACGGCAACGACCCGGAGCTGACCGCCGGTGGCGTGTACTCCGCGTACCAGAACATCGGCTACCTCAACGGTGACTGGGCGGCGCACTACTTCCAGGGCGCCATGCAGGCCGGACGCATCAACCTGGGCGTGGGCTTCTACTCCCGCGGCTTCGACGGCGTCAACGGCGGCAACAACGGTGACGGCGGCACAGCGCCGATGCCGTGGGGCCAGCCGTGCCCGGCCGGCACGGGCGGCAACACCGCCTGCGGCAACGGTGCGCAGGGCATCAACAACCTGTGGCATGACCTGGACGCCAACGGCAACCAGATCGGCGCCGGCGTGAACCCGGTGTGGCACCTGAAGAACCTCCAGCAGGGCATCGTGGGCGACTACGTGGCCTCCTACGGGGTGCCCACCACCATCACCGGCACCTACAGCCACCACTTCGACAACGTGTCGAAGAACGAATGGCTGTGGAACGCCACCACCAGGACCTACCTCTCGGGCGACCAGGAGCAGGCGATGACCGCGAAGGCCAACTATGTGGCCGACTCGGGTCTGGGCGGCGTGATGATCTGGGAGCTGGCCGGTGACTACGACTGGAACAGCGCCAAGGGACAGTACGAGATGGGCGACTCGCTCGTGTCGCTGCTGCACTCCACACTGTCGTCGACCACCCCCTACGACGCACTCAAGGCGGCGCCGGGGGCCTCGACGCCCACCAAGGCGATCGACCTCTCGGTGAGGTACACCGAGTTCGCCCTGGGCGACAACAACTACCCGATCAGCCCCAAGGTGGTGTTCACCAACAACTCCAACACGGCCATCCCGGCCGGAGCGGTCATCACCTATCAGTTCGGCACCACCACCACTGCCACCATGGGCAGCTGGTCCGGACTGATCCCCGCCGTGACCCCCGGACACACCGGGAACAACATCGGCGGCCTGAACGGGGTGTTCCACACGGCGAGCTTCACGGTCCCTGCCGGCGGCATCCCCGCCCACGGGTCCCTCACCAACCAGTTGGTGTGGAGCCTGCCCATCGCCCAGTTCTCCAACGTCACGGTGACCATCAACGGCACCAAGTACGCGACCACGTATGACAACCTGCGGGGCGTCACCGTGGTGGAACCGGGACAGTAACCACATGAAGCAGTCACAGTGGCGCCCACCCTTCGGGGTGGGCGCCATCGTGGCGGCCACCGCGGTGCTCGCGCTGGCCGCCTGTGCCGAGATCCCCGTGCCCGACCCGAGCGGCCCCACCGAAGACGGTGTGCTCGCACAAGTGGGGCCGGTCACCATGAGGCTGCCGGCCCCCCGTGACGGACGTCCGGGCTGGCAGGTGCAGCCCACCCTGCGGGGCGTGACCAACGTCAACGTCACCGTGTGCAGCGACGGCGTGCCATGTCCGAGCTTCTCCGTGGTGGTGGGTGCCGCGCTGCCCGACCTGTTCAGCGCCGAAGACGCCTGGCTCCCGGAGGGGACCCTGTGTCCCGGGACCGGGACCGCATCCACCGCCGAATACGTGGACACCACCCATGTGATCGTGGGCGGCAAGCCCGCCAAGCTCGCGGTCTTCGACGTCACGTGCGTCGACGAGGCCGGGGAGAGCGTGAACGCCGTCCAGCAGCGCCAATGGTTTGTACCAGGCACACCGGTGGGCGACGTGGTGTTCGTGGACCTGTGGTCCGTGGACGAGCTTCCCGTCCGGCTCGAAGGCGCCCAGTGGTGAGGTGCGGGTGACCTCGCGGATGGGACCCGGGACCTTCGGCCCGCTCCCGCCCGGTCCCAGCGCATAGCATCGACCTATGAGCAACGTCAGGGTCCTGGTCCTAGACGACCACGAGGTGGTACGTCGCGGCATCTGCGACATCCTGGATCGCGCCGACGGGATTGAGGTCGTCGCCGAGGCCGGGACTGTCGCCCAAGCAGTGAGGCGAGCAGACGCCGTGCGTCCCGACGTGGTGCTCTCCGATCTGCGCCTGCCGGACGGCACGGGCCTTGAGGTCATCGCCCACGTGCGCCGCACGCTTCCCGAGGCGCACATCGTGGTGCTCACCAGTTACGACGACGATGACGCGCGTTCGGCCGCTCGCGCCGCCGGGGCCGACATGTTCCTGGCCAAGACGGCCGCATCGAGCGAGGTGGTGGAGGCCGTGCGCCGCGCCGCGACCGGCCGCGAGCACGGCCAGCACATCAGGGTGCGCGACGACGAGGTGCTCGAACGCCTCACCCCCATGGAGCGCCGAGTGGTGGAACTGGTGGGCCGCGGGCTCGCCAACCGCGAGATCGGCGACGAGCTGGGCATCGCGGAGAAGACCGTCAAGAACCACGTGACCTCGGTGCTCGCCAAGATGGGCCTGCAGCGTCGCACTCAGGTGGTCGCCTGGGCCACGCGCCGCCACGCCTCCTCGTTCCGCGCCTAGGCGACACCTACTCGCACCCGAGCCGCCGGCGCATCGTCCGCGTGCCCGGCGCCTAGCCCCTGTGCTTAGTCTCCGGTCGCGGCCTGCACGTTCCACTCCGCGCGCGTGCCCGGACGTTCGGGGCGATCCAGCACCGGAACCAACCTGAAGGTCCCGTCGCGCCGCAGCGCCCTGTTGGCGAGATTGGACGTCCCCGAGTGGCGCTGCGTGGCACCTGCGGGACCCACGCCGTCGTCGATGATCGTGACCGACAACCGCCCACCGCCCGCCGCGAGTTCGACCGACACGGTGGTGGCCTGGGCGTGGCGCGCCACGTTAGAGAGCAGTTCGCGCAAGGTGGCGATGATGTCGTCGGACAGGGTGGGGTCGGCGTCCACCGCGGCGCTCGCGGCCACCCAGTCGTTGACGGTGAGCACGGGGGAGAAGCCCAGGGAATCCTGGGCGAGCAGGATCTCCCGACGCACCCGCTCGGCCAGCGGCTCGGAGGTGCGCTCGCCCTGGAGCTGCCCCATCACACCCCGCACCTCGCGCTGGGCGCGCTTGACGTGGTCGAGGGTGGAGGTCAGCCGCGCCGCCAGATCCGGGTCGGCATCCACGGCGATCGACTCCAGCTGCATCGCGGTGGCGAAGAGCTCCTGCGAGACGAAGTCATGGAGGTCGTCGGCGATGCGCTCGCGTTCCGCCAGGAGGCTCTCCACCGAACGCATATGCGCCAGCTCGCCCAGTTGCAGGCCCACGGCCGCCTGATTGGAGAAGCGCTGGGCGATGGCGAGGTCGTGCTCGTCGAAGAGCCGGTCGCCCCGTTGGCGCCACAGCATCAGCAGACCCAGGGTGTGATCCGAGGCACGCAGCGGCGCATACAGGGTGGGTCCGAATCCCTTGACGGACTCGATCACATACGGTCCCGGGGGCAGGGGAGCCACCGTGCCCACCCCGGAGCGGATGACGGACATCGCGAAACCCTCCTCCGGCAGCACCGAGCCGATCAGATCCGTGGCACGCGAGCCGTCCGCGAACTCCATGACCCACTCGTCTCCCAAGCCGGGAAGCACCAGGACGGCCGAGTCCGCCTTGCCGAGCCGGCGCGCGGTGGCGACGATGTTCTGGATCGCCTCCTCGTCACCGTGGCTCGCGAGCAGCGTGGTGGTGATCGCGGCGGACGCCTCAAGCCACTGCTCGCGTTCCGCGGCCTCCTCGAA
Source organism: uncultured Demequinaceae bacterium (assembly GCA_964517615.1). GTDB lineage: Bacteria > Actinomycetota > Actinomycetes > Actinomycetales > Demequinaceae > Demequina. Next base: position 85,127 of record CAZFEH010000001.1, on the reverse strand, counting down.
CAGCTGCACGTTCTCCACGGCGACGGCCACGGCGGACGCGAGCGCCTGCACCACCGCCTGGTCCTCGATCGTGAAGCCGCCCGCCTTGGAGGCGAGGTAGAGGTAGCCGAAGACCTCGCCCCGGCTGCGCAGCGCCGTGCCCAGAAAGGAGCCCAGCGGCGGGTGGCCGGGAGGCAGCCCGCGGAACGAGGGATGCTCGGTGATCTCCTCGATCACCAGGGCGCCCTGATCGGGGATCTTCGCGAGCACGCCCACCGCGTTGGGGCCGCGCCCCAGGTGCTCCCACACGGAGAACTCCATGCCGCGGTAGTGGAACTCCTTGGAGATGCCGCGTTCGTCGAGGATGTTGATGGCCGCGTAGGGCGCCGTGGTGATGGTGGTCGCGGCCTCGAGCATCTTGTCGAGCACCTGGGGCAGGTCGAGTTCTCGCCCCAGCGAGATGATGGCATCGATGAGCGAGTCGGTCACGGGATGACCCGTCGATTCACGAATCAAGAGAGATCACCTCATCCACCACGTCAAGCACTCCAAGGTCATGGGTCACGATCACCACGGTACGGCCACGGGCCCGCAGTGCGCGCACCGTGGCGCGCAGGGAGTCGAGGCCTTCGGCATCCAGATGCTCCGCGGGCTCGTCGATCAGTTGGAGGGGGGCTGGGCTCAGCAGGGTGCGAGCCAGGAGCAGGCGCCGGCGCTCGCCGCCCGACACGGTGCCGCCGCCCGCACCCACGAGCGTGTCCAGGCCGTGGGGCAGGCCCTCCAACCATGAGGTCAGGCCCACGGTGTCCAGGGCCGCCCTGGCCTGCGCGGGGGTGACGTCGCCGCGCGCGACGCGCAGATTCTCCAGGACCGTGGTGCCGAACAGGTGGGCGTCCTCGGGCGTGAGCGCCACCATGGTGCCCGTGTGCGCGGCCGTGACGGCCTCGCCGCCGAGCGTGATGCGCCCGGCATGAGGGGAGTGGACGCCGGCCATCGCCAGCAGCAGCGTGCTCTTGCCGATGCCGGAGCGGCCCACCAGTCCCAGTGCCCCGCCCGGCTCCACCCGTGCGGTCACGGGCAGGGTGGGGGTCATGCCCGGCCAAGCCACCGAAACCCCCTCCATCGCCATCACCGGAGACTTCCAAGGGTGAGTGTCCGATATTGGCCCCGTATCGGCGGATTCTGGCGTCACAAAAGCCAGATTTGGGACTTGCCCCCTTGGAAGTCTCGGGGCTAGCTGGTTTAGGCCTCCCACGAGCTCGCCCAGGCGCTGTGCGGCCACGCGCGTGCGGAAGGCCTGGTCGATGGCCGCGGGAACGGCCTGGACGGCCTCGAAGGCGGCCAGCGGCAGGAGCGCGACCACCGCGGCGGTCGTGGGCCCGATGAGCCCCGCCGACGCCTGCCACACGCCGATGCCCACGCCGGCCACGAGCGCCACGCCGGCACACAGCGTCTGCAGTGCCAGGGCGAGCGCCTGCGGCCGGGCGGAGAGCTCCGCGGCGCGCTCGAAGTCGCGATCCGCGGCGGAGAGCTCCGCGGCGGCGTCGGCTGCCGTGCCCCACACCCGGTGTTCGGCGGCGTTGTCGAGCGCGGCCATCGCGGCGGCCGCGACGCGCGCATGCGCCTGGCCGCCGGCCTCAGCCGCAAGCCGCGCACCACGCCACGCCAGCGCCGCCGCGCCGCCGAACGCCATCAGCAGGCACCCGCCAAGGATCAGTCCTGCGGCGGGTACCAGGAACAGCGAGATGCCTGCGGCGAGGGTGCTCACGGTGAGGGCCACGCCCAGGGGGATGACGGCGCGCACCACCATGTCGCCGATCGCATCGATGTCACCGCCCATGCGGCGCAGAATGTCCCCGCGTCGCAGCGTCAGGGCGTCGCGGGCCCCCGAGCGCGCCACCGCATCGTAGGCGCGTGCCCGCAGCGCCACGGTGGCCCGCAGCGCGGTCTCGTGGCTCGCCAGCCGCTCCAGATAGCGGAACACCCCGCGGCCGATGCCGAAGGCGCGCACCACGGTCGCCGCCAGCGCGAGATCGGCGGGGGAGGGCATTCCGGCGGCGCGCGCGATGAGCCACGCGGCTACGGCTGCGAGCCCGACCGCCGAGCCCAGAGCCACGGTGCCCGTGCCGATCGACAGCGCGACGCGGGCAGGGCGCACCTCCGCGGCGCGCGCCAGGAGCAGCCACGGGGTCCTCGTGCCCGGCGCCGATGCCGTGGTCTGTGCGGTGGTCTGTGCCGGGGGCGCCATCTCGGGAGTCATCGCAGCCCGCCCCTCGCGGTGGACGCCACCCGGGCACCGCGCACCTCGATCACCTGGTCCGCGGCCGCGAGCACCAGCTCGTCATGCGTGGCGACCACCACGGTGGCGCCGGCCGCTGCTTGCGCGCGCAGGCGGGCCACCAGGTCGCCGCGAGCGGCGCCATCCAGGTGGGCGGTGGGCTCGTCCAGCAGCAGCACGGGGCGATCGGACGCGAAGGCGCGCTCCAGTGCTCGCAGTTGGCGTTGTCCCAGGCTCAGGGTGCGGCCCTCGACCCCCAGGTCCGGGCGCTGCGGCACCCAGGCGCATTGCGCCATCCAGGAGTCGGCGTCGCAGTCGGCGAGGCAAGCCTCCTGGGCGTCGGGCGTGACGGCCACCACGCGTCCGGCATCGACGGGCAGCAGCCCGGCCAGAGCCAGGAGGGCCGTGGACTTGCCCTCGCCGTTAGGACCCGCCAGGGCGGTGATCCGGCCGGGTGCGGCCCTGAATCCGAGCGCTGCGGGCGCGAGCCGTGTCCCGTCGGGAGTCGCGACGCCCACGCGGTCGAGGATCACGTGGGCGCCCGCCAGTGAAGGGCATGCGCCTCCTGGCGTTCCCACGGCGGGTGCCACCTCGTCCAGGGCCTCGAAGGCGGCATCGGCGGCCGCCATGCCGTCTGCAGAGGCGTGGAAGTGCTGGCCCACGGCCCGCAGGGCCAGATAGGCCTCGGGCGCGAGGATGAGCACCGCGAGCGCCGTCTCGATCGACACCCCGGCTACCACGAGGCGGAATCCCAAGGTGACCGCCACGATCGCCACCGCGAGCGTCGTCAGCAGCTCCAGCACCATCCCCGAGAGGAACGCGACCCGCAGCGACCCCATCGTCGCCCTGCGCTGCGCGTCGCCGAGCGCTCGCACCCGTGCCGCAGGCCCACGCTCGCGCCCCAGGCCCCGCAGCGTCGGCACCCCGGCGATGAGGTCGAGCGTGCGCGTGCTGAACCGCTCCATGGCCTCCAGATGCTTGGCGGAGCGCTCACGCGTGACGAGCCCGATGAGCACCATGAACACAGGCACGAGCGGGAGGGTCAGCACCACGGTGAGCCCCGAGATCCAGTCCAGCCCCCACAGCGCCACGACCATGAGCGGGGTGACCGTGACCGCGAGCATGAGCTGGGGCAGGTAGCGCACAAAGTAGGGCAGGAGTCCGTCGAGCCCGCGCGTCACCAGGTCGGCGACCCCCGCCCCCTTGCCCGATGCCGCCCACCTCGGCCCGAGCGTGGCCACGTGCGCCACCACGGCCTCGCGCAGCTGCGCCACGACGCGCACCCCCGCCCGATGAGCGAGCCGCTCCTGGGTCCAGTGCAGCGCGACCCGCGCGATCACGAGCGCGCCCAGCAGCGGCAGCCCCGTCGAAAGGTGGCGCGCCGAGACGGGCACGAGACCTCCCAGGGCGCCCAAGCCGTCGGCGTCCAGCGGCGACGGCGCCAGGACCGGAGCCAGGAGGCGCGCCACGACGAGCGCCTGCACCCCGATCACGAGGGCCGTCACGAGCCCCAGCGCGGCCGTCACCACGATGTAGCGACGGGCGGGCGCGCTCCGCGTCAGCAGGCGCGGGTCGAGGGGTTTCACCGAACTAGTGTGACCGAACAGAGGCTGCCCGGCCGCCTCACTTCGAGGCGAAGGTGATGCCGTGATGCTCGGGAATGTGCGCGGTGCTCAGGCGCTTGCGGAACACCCAGTAGGTCCAGGCCTGGTAGGCGAGCACCACGGGGGTGAAGATCACCGCCACCCAGGTCATGACGCCCAGGGTGTAGTCCGTGGACGAGGCATTGTGGATGGTGAGCGAGTTGGCCGAGTCGTTGATCGCGGGCATGACGTCGGGGAACATCGAGCCGAAGATCAGCACCACCGTCGCCACGATCCCCACGGCGTTGGCGATGAAGGCCCAGCCGAAGCGTCGGCCCGTCACCGCGAGGTAGGCCCCCACGAGCGACGCCGCCGCGACGGCTACCGCCGCCCAGGTCCAGGCCGCGTTGGCGAAGGCGATCTGCGCCCACAGCGCCCACGCGCCCGCCACCACGATCGTGGCGAGCGAGAAGCGGCCCGCGAAGCGCTCCGCCCGCTCGCGCACCACGCCGTCGGTCTTGAGCGACAGGAAGATCGCGCCGTGGGACAGGAACAGCAGGAGCGTGACGGCACCGCCCAGCAGGGCGAAGGGGTTGAGCAGGTCGAAGAAGCCGCCGATGTACTGGTGGTTCTCGTCGAGCTTGACGCCGCGCACCAGGTTGGCGAAGGCCACGCCCCACAGGATCGAGGGCACCCAGGCGGTGAGGATAATGGCGCGATCCCAGCGCCGGCGCCAGGTGTCGGTGTCGATCTTGCCGCGGTACTCGATGGCCACGGCCCGCACGATGAGCGCCACCAGGATGAGCAGCAGTGGCAGGTAGAAGCCCGAGAACAAGGTGGCGTACCACTCGGGGAAGGCCGCGAAGGTGGCACCGCCGGCGGTCAGGAGCCACACCTCATTGCCGTCCCACACGGGTCCGATGGTGTTGAGGGCGACGCGGCGCTCCTTGTCGTTCTTGGCGACCCAGGGCATGAGCATGGCCACGCCGAAGTCGAAGCCTTCCAGGACCAGGTAGCCCGTCCACAGGACGGCGATGAGGACGAACCAGACGAATGCGAGATCCATGAGTGAAAGTCTCCTCGGGTCCTAGTAGGCGAACGACAGCGGAGTGTCGGAGTCGTCGTGGAGAGTGGGTTCCTCCACGTGGGGCAGGCCCTCCACCGAGTAGCGGTGGATGAGCTTGAACCAGAACACGGCCAGCACCGCGTAGACGATGGTGAAGGTGATCATGGAGGTCAGCACCGCTGCGGGCGAGACCACCTCGGACACGCCGAACAGGGTCATCAGGAAGACCTGATCCGAGCCCGTCGGGTTCGGGGCGACCACAAAGGGCTGGCGGCCCATCTCCGTGAAGATCCAGCCGAAGCTGGCCGCGAGGAACGGCATCGGCAATGCGAGGATCCCCAGCGTGGCGAACCAGGGCTTGTCCGTGACCTTGCCCTTGCGGGTGAGCCACAGGGCGGTGAGCGCCAAGGCTGCCGAGAAGGCCGCGAGGCCGATCATCAGGCGGAACGACCAGTAGGTCACCGCCAGGTTGGGCCGGTACACGATCTCGGTGCCGTCGTCCAAGGTGGCGCCGTAGCGCTCGGCATAGTGCTCCTGGAGATCCGACAGGCCCTGCACCTCCGACTCCGGGCCGTTCCAGTGGCCGGTGGCCATGAAGGACAGCAGGCCGGGCACCTCGATGAGGTGGCGCACCGAGTCGGGGTTGTCGCCTGCGAGATTGCCGATGGCGAGCAGGGAGAACGGCACGGCCTCGCTCGTGTGCACATGTCCCTCGGCGGCGGCCATCTTGATGGGCTGCTGCTCGAACATGAGCTTGGCCTGCTCGTCGCCGGTCCAGATCACCAGGGCGCCGGCGATGAGCATCACCACGGCACCGAAGCGCACCGCCGTGCGGAAGGCGGGGATGTCGACATCGTCCTTGTCCGCGCGCACCTTCCTGACCATCCACCAGGCCGCGATGCCGCACACGAACGTGCCCGCCACCAGGAAGGCCGTGGCGATCACGTGGGGAAAGGCCACCAAGGTGGTGTTGTTGGTCAGCACCGCCACGACGTCGTGCATCTCCGCGCGCCCCGTCTCGGGGTTGTATTCGGCGCCCACGGGATGCTGCATCCACGAGTTCGCCGCGATGATGAAGTACGCGGACAGCAGTGAGCCGATGGAGAATGCCCACACCGTGAGCAGATGGATCTTCTTGGGCAGGCGATCCCAGCCGAAGATCCACAGCCCCAGGAAGGTGGATTCCAGGAAGAAGGCCAGGAGCGCCTCCATCGCGAGCGGTGCGCCGAAGACGTCGCCCACAAAGCGCGAGTACTCCGACCAGTTCATGCCGAACTGAAACTCCTGCACGATGCCGGTGGCCACACCCAGGGCGAAGTTGATGAGCAGCAGCTTGCCGTAGAACTTGGTCAGGCGCAGCCACTTCTCGTTGCCGGTGCGGTACCAGGCGGTCTGCATGATGGCCACCAGCAGCGACAGGCCGATGGTGAGGGGTACGAGAACGAAGTGGTAGACGGTCGTGATGCCGAACTGCCAGCGCGCCAGCTCCAGCGCTTCCATGGGACATGTCCTCCTTAGGCGGATATCACAGACGGTACTGGCCCACCAGGGACTTTTTCCTGGGACCTACGTCCCTAGCCGGCGTCGTCATTTCTCTCACAGCCCGGCGCCGCGGCTTTTTTGCCTATCTGTGACACAATAGGACCCAGGTTTACGTCCAGCCACACCGGACGCACACCCCGACAGTCGCAACGGCCTTGGCTGCCGGAGTCGTTCAGGCTCCTGGCGCCGGACCGCAGGCGGCCGCCGCGAATGACAGACTTCCGTTGCCGCACACCGCGAGCAACGTCCGACGAGAGAGCCGGGCCTTGTGTGGGGGGCCACGGCATTGAGGTACCCGCATTGAGCGAGGACAACACCACACCTTCCACCGCAGTCGTGTTCCAGGCACCGCCGCCGCCTTCGGAGCAGGCCCCCGCACCGCGCGTGTCACGCCGGGTCTCGGCGCCCGCGGGGCCGCCGCAGGTCCCTGCCGACGACGCGGCGAGCGCCAAGCCAGCCAAGCCTGCCAGGGCCACCAAGGCCGCGGCGGCCAAGGCTGCCGCGGCGAGCGACAGTGCCGACGCAGTGGCGGGCGAGGCCCCCAAGAAGCCCGCGCGCAGCCGCAAGGCCAAGACGGAGACGACCGAGGCCGCAGGCGAGGCCGTCGCTGCCGCCGAGCCGGGCGAGCAGGACGCACCCGCCAAGGCCACCAGGAGCCGCAGCCGCAAGGCCAAGGCCGAGACGGACACCGCACCCGAAGCCGAGGCGGCGGCAGGCACGGGAGGCGAGTCCGAGGGATTCGAGGATGGCGACGGCGAGGGTGAAGGCGGCTCCAAGCGTCGCCGCCGCCGTGGCGGACGGGGGCGAGGCAAGAAGCGCGCCGGTGAAGGCGACGGCGAGGGCGAGGTCTCGGAGGAGGGCGAGTCCTTCTCCGACGGCGACAACGACTCCGACGAGGAGGGCGAGGGCGGAACGCGCCGGCGCCGCCGCCGTCGCGGCTCCCGTTCGGGGTCCGGTGTCTCCGAGGATCCGCTGCAGGGTTCGACGCGGCTTCAGGCCAAGCGTCAGCGTCGGCGTGACACGCGAGACGGTCAGCGCCGTCGCACCGTGATCTCCGAGGCCGAGTTCCTGGCGCGACGCGAGTCCGTCAAGCGCGACATGGTGGTGCGCGAGCGCGATGGCCGCGTGCAGATCGCGGTGCTCGAGGACGACGTGCTCGTGGAGCACTATGTCAGCCACCAGGCGCAGCAGTCCATGGCGGGCAATGTCTACCTGGCGCGCGTGCAGAACGTGCTCCCGGGCATGGAGGCGGCCTTCGTGGACGTGGGCCGTGGCCGCAACGCCGTGCTCTACGCAGGCGAGGTCAACTGGGATGCCGCGGGGATGGAAGGCAAGTCTCGTCGCATCGAGTTGGCCCTCAAGCCCGGCGACACCGTCATGGTGCAGGTCACCAAGGACCCCATCGGGCACAAGGGCGCCCGCGTGACGTCGCAGATCTCGCTGGCCGGGCGCTTCCTCGTGTACGTGCCAGGCGGCGGCATGACCGGCATCAGCCGCAAGCTGCCCGACACCGAGCGCAATCGCCTCAAGAAGCTCCTGCGCGAGGTGATCCCGGCCGATGCCGGTGTGATCGTGCGCACCGCCGCCGAGGGTGCGTCGGAGGAGGAGCTGCGCGCCGACGTGGAACGCCTCAAGCGCCAGTGGCAGACCATCCAGGACGAGGCAGCCACGGGCAAGGCCCCCAAGCTGCTGCGCGGCGAGCCCGACATGGCCATTCGCGTGGTGCGCGACATCTTCAACGAGGACTTCGAGTCGCTCACGATCCAGGGCGAGGACACGTGGAACTCGCTCAGCGCCTACGTGGGGCAGGTGGCCCCCGATCTGCTGTCCCGGCTGCACCGCTTTGTCGCGGACGGCGACGTGTTTGCCGCGCACCGCATCGATGAGCAGCTCACCAAGGGCATGGACCGCAAGGTGTGGCTGCCGTCGGGTGGTTCGCTCGTGATCGACCGCACCGAGGCGATGACCGTCATCGACGTCAACACCGGCAAGTTCGTGGGCAAGGGCGGCACGCTCGAAGAGACGATGACGCTCAACAACCTGGAGGCTGCCGAGGAGATCGTGCGCCAGCTCAGGCTGCGCGACATCGGCGGCATCATCGTCATCGACTTCGTGGACATGCTGCTGGAGGCCAACCGCGACCGGGTGCTGCGCCGCCTGATCGAATGCCTGTCGCGCGACCGCACCAAGCACCAAGTGGCCGAGGTCACCTCGCTGGGCCTGGTGCAGATGACCCGCAAGCGTGTGGGACAGGGTCTGGTGGAGGCCTTCTCCACCACATGTGAGCACTGCAAGGGGCGCGGCTTCCTGGTTCACGGCGAGCCCGTGGCCGAGGTCTCCTCGCCGCAGCCGGAGCCGCGCCGTCGTGGTGCGCGAGGCGGGCGTGGACGCGCCGAGGAGCCGGTCGTGGTCGAGACGCATGCCCTCGACGAGCGCGAGGATGCCCGCGCCGCCGTCAAGGCCACGCTCGCATCGATCGCCGCCGCGGCCGAGAAGGCGCATCATGCCCACGAGGACGAGAGTCACGATGCCCCGGCGGAGGAGCCGGCGCAGCCTTGAGGACTCGGCGCGCCGTTTGACCGGGGGACCCTGGAACGGGTACCTTAGTTCGTCGGCGTGAATACGCTCAGTCCTGCCTGCGCCCTCAGCGAGTGGCCGCGGCAGGAACCCTGTCAAGACGTTAAGGAATACGGATCATGGTGTACGCGATTGTCAAGGCCGGTGGCCGCCAGGAGAAGGTCTCCGTGGGCGACATCGTCGTGGTCGACCGCCTCAAGGCGGAGGCCGGGTCGACGGTGGAACTGCCCGCGCTGCTGCTGGTGGACGGCGACACGGTGACCACCGCCGCCAAGGACCTGGCCAAGGTCAAGGTCACGGCCGAGGTGGTGCGCGACGAGCGTGGCCCCAAGATCCACATCCTGAAGTTCAAGAACAAGACCGGATACCGCAAGCGCATCGGCCACCGCCAGGACCTGACGCGCCTCAAGGTCACCGGCATCAAGTAAGCGAGGAGTAACGCATGGCACACAAGAAGGGCGCGAGCTCCTCGCGCAACGGTCGTGATTCCAACCCCCAGTACCTGGGTGTGAAGCGCTTCGGCGGTCAGGTGGTCAACGCCGGCGAGATTCTCGTCCGCCAGCGCGGCACCCACTTCCACCCCGGCCACAACGTCGGCATCGGCAAGGACGACACGCTGTTCGCTCTGTCCGCCGGTTCGGTGGCCTTCACCCAGCGTCGTGGACGCCGTGTGGTGGACGTGGTGGTCGGCTAAGCCGCACTCACTGTGACAAAGGGCGCCTGCGGGCGCCCTTTGTGCTTTCTCGGCCAGTTCTCCCGGCGCGGGCGCGCCGGGCCGTCATTCGAGCACCCGGCAGCCGCCACCGACTGCCACCCACCCCCAGCACCCCCAGCACCCACCCCCCCAGCACCCACCAGCACCCACCAGCACCACAGATCACTGAGCCACACCTTCAGCCGCGACACGCCGATGTTCGGGCGCCTGACACGGCGTGTCGCCCGTGAACATGTGGCTGAGTGATTTTTGAGGGTGCGGCGAGGGCACGCAGCAACCGGGGTGAGGGCACGCAGCAACCGGGGTGAGGGCACGCAGCAACCGCGGCGAGGGCGGGAGGACCTGGTGCGGGCTCAGGCCGACGCGCCGCCTAGCCCCCGGTCGAGTCGTCGGGCGTGTGCGTCAGCGCCCTCACGACCGTGATGGTGCTGGAGACCTTGCCTCCGTCGCCCACGACGGTGAGGGTGTAGTCCTGCGCGGAGATCGAGCAGGGGAAGCCCAAGGTGAGTTCGCCCGTGGGTGCGACCTCCTGGTAGGGCGCCGCCTGGGCATCGGCGGTGGCCACCCCGATCCATGCCTGGGTTGCCCCGACACTGTCCCAGCTGAGCGTGATGTCCGTCGGGGCCGCCTCCTCGTTCAGGCACAGGGCGGTCGCGGGCCCCGAGAACAGCGTGATGCGCGGTCCGGCGGGCACCTCCTGGGTGGGTTCCGGCTCGGCGGAACCGGAGTCCTCCGGTGCCGTTTGCGTGGGTGCAGGCACCGTCACGTCCTCGTCCGGCGTGGGACTGGGAGTGGGCGGCACCTGTCCGGGCCGCTGGATCAGCGCACCGATCACGGACAGAAGCAGGATCACGAGCAAGGCGACGCCGATGCCCACCGCCACTGTCAGTGCGCGCGAGGGGCGCACCGGCTCGGAGGGCGGCAGTTCGCCGTAGTTCGTCGGGTGGCCGATCGGTGCGACAGACGCCGGAAGCTGGCCGTCACGAGGGGCGTGCGGGCCTTGCGCGGGGAGGATCTGGGTGGGTTCCTCGTCGCGGGGTTCCTTGTCCGACATGCCCTTCCTTTCAGTGTGAGGCCGTTTCCAGGCACAATAGACCCTTTGGGAGGTGGTTGGGGCATGGCGTCCTTCATCGATCGTGTGGTGCTCCATGCCACGGCAGGCAATGGTGGCCACGGCGTGGCGTCGGTGCACCGCGAGAAGTTCAAGCCGCTGGGCGGCCCCGACGGCGGCAATGGTGGCCGCGGCGGCTCGGTGGTGCTCTACGTGGATCCGCAGTTCACCACCCTGCTGGACTACCACCACGGCCCGCACCGCACCGCCGCCAACGGCGGTCAGGGCGCCGGCGACATGCGTCACGGGGCGAACGCCGCCGACCTGCGGCTCGGCGTGCCCTCCGGCACCGTCGTCAAGAGCCGCGATGGCGCGGTGCTCGCGGACCTCGTGGGCGACGGCGCGGAGTATGTCGTGGCGCACGGCGGCCGTGGTGGCCTGGGCAATGCCGCGCTCGCGAGTCCCAAGCGCAAGGCACCCGGCTTCGCGCTCCTGGGTGAACCCGGTGAAGAGGCCGAGGTGGTCCTCGAACTCAAGTCCATCGCCGATGTCGCGCTCGTGGGCTACCCGAGCGCGGGCAAGTCCTCGCTCATCGCGGCGATGAGCCGGGTGCGCCCCAAGATCGCCGACTACCCCTTCACCACGCTCCAGCCCAACCTGGGGGTCGTGGAGGCGGGCAGCGCCCGCTACACCATCGCCGATGTTCCCGGCCTCATCGAGGGGGCCTCCCAGGGCAAGGGTCTCGGCCATGACTTTCTGCGCCACATCGAGCGCTGCTCGGTGATCGCGCACGTGCTCGACACCGCCACGCTGGAAAGCGATCGTGACCCGTTGCGCGACCTCGACGTCATCCTGGGGGAACTGCGCGCCTACACGGGTGACGAGGCCATCTCCGGCGTGCCGCTCGCACAACGTCCCCAGATCATCGTGCTCAACAAGGTGGACGTGCCCGACGGGCGCGAGTTGGCGGCGATCGTGCGTCCCGAACTCGAGGAGCGCGGCCTGGCCATCTATGAGGTCAGCGCGGTGACGCATGAGGGACTCAAGGAGCTGTCCTTCGCCCTCGCCGCGATGGTGCAGGCCGAGCGGGACAAGGCCCCCGCGCTGGAAAAGGCCCCCGTGGTGCTGCGGCCCAAGTCCGTCGACGAGGCGGGATTCACCGTGCAGCATGTGCGCGACGGAGCCGAGGACTACTTCCAGGTGCGTGGCGTCAAGCCCGAACGCTGGGTGCGCCAGACCGACTTCCGCAACGATGAGGCGGTGGGGTATCTGGCGGATCGTCTGGCGGCGCTGGGCGTCGAGGAGGAGCTGTTCCGTGCGGGTGCGCTGCCCGGCTGCGAGGTGGTGATCGGGCCTCGCACAGGCGGTGTGGTCTTCGACTGGGAGCCCACCATGCAGGCCGGGGCCGAACTGCTGGGACGGCGCGGCACCGACATGCGCATCGAGGAGTTCGAGCGTCACGGCCGCGCCACACGCGCAGAGAAGCGCGCCGAGCACAAGGAGCGCATGGACGCCAAGTCCGCCGCGCGCCAGGAGCTGTGGACCGAGCGCGATGCGGGACACTGGACTGACCCCAGCGAGAACTCGGACAGCGTCGAGGAGGATCAGTGAGCGAGGCACGTGAGGCCGTTGCGGCCGCACGCCGGGTGGTGGTGAAGGTCGGTTCGTCGTCGCTCACGGGACCCGACGGCCACCTCGATGAGGCACGCGTGGCCCACGTGGTCGATGCCGTGGCCGGTGCGCGCGCGGCGGGCAAGGAGGCGGTGCTCGTCACCTCGGGCTCCATCGCCGCCGGACTGGGCCCGCTGGGACTGAGCACGCGTCCCCGCGAGCTGGCAATGCAGCAGGCGAGCGCCTCCGTGGGGCAGGGGCTGCTCATCGCGTCGTACACCACCGGGTTCGCGCGCCACGGCCTGCGGGTGGGGCAGGTGCTGCTCACCGCGGACGACATGGTGCGCCGCACCCACTACGGCAATGCCCAGCGTGCGCTCACCCGGCTCCTGGAACTGGGCATCGTGCCCATCGTCAACGAGAACGACACCGTGGCCACGGACGAGATCCGCTTTGGCGACAACGACCGCCTGGCCGCCCTGGTCGCCTCCGTGGTCCACGCCGACGCCCTGGTGCTCCTCACCGACGTGGACGGGCTCTACACCGCCGCCCCGGATGTGCCTGGAGCGCGCCGCATCCCGGTGGTGCGCAGCGAGGCCGACATGGCCGGCATCGACATCTCGCGGCGCGGCTCCGCCGTGGGCACGGGTGGCATGGTCACCAAGCTGGAGGCGTCCGGCATCGCGACGGGCAACGGGATCGCCGTGGTGCTCGCGGCGGCCGCCGATGCGCGGGCTGCCCTCGCAGGCGAGGACGTGGGCACGGTCTTCGTGGCGCACGGCAAGCGGGCCGTGACGCGCCTGGCCTGGCTCAAGCACGCCGCGAAGACCTCGGGGGCACTGGTGCTCGACGCCGGTGCGGTCACGGCGGTCGCGGGACGACGCGCCTCCCTCCTGGCAGCGGGGGTCACGGCGGTGCGGGGCGAGTTCGAGCCCGGCGACGCGGTGGAGATCGTGGGACCCGATGGCGAGTTGGTGGCCCGTGGGCTCGTGGCCTTCGCCGCGCACGAGATCCCCGCCATGCTGGGGCTGTCCACTCAGCAGCTGGGAGACCAGCTGGGGGAGCACTTCGCCAAGCCGCTCATTCACATCGACGACCTCGTGGTGGTCTCCTAGCCCGGCACCGTCGGGCGCACCGCACCATTCATGCGTATTCTCGATGAGTGACCCTAGGGTCACTATCGTGGGTCGTGGGCGCGCACTACCATGGCGCTCATCACGTCCCCAGATTCAGGAAGGTGCAGCCGTCATGGCAGATAGCCTCCCGTTGTATGGCACTTTGGGTGAGGCCGCGGCCCGCCAACTGTCCACGGTCACCACGAGCGCTCCGACCTGGCAGGGGATCACGCCCCGGTGGGTGGTGCCGCTGCTGGAATGGGTGCCGGTCGAGTCGGGCGTCTACCGGATCAACCGCGTCAAGGACGATGCCGCGAGCGGCGATGTGGCCGACATCGAGTGCAGCCCCGCGGGCAACCGGGAGCTTCCCGAGTCGTTTGTGGACTACGAGACCAGCCCGCGCGAGCAGGTGCTCAACGCGGTTACCACGGTGCTTGAGGTGCAGACGCGAGTCTCCGACCTGTTCTCCTCGCCGCACGACCAGGTGCGCGAGCAGCTGCGCCTGACGGTCGAGAAGGTCAAGGAGCGCCAGGAGCGCGAACTCATCAACAACACCAACTACGGCCTGCTGCACCAGGTGACGGCCGGCCAACGCGGAACTACCCGCAACGGCCCTCCCACGCCTGACGACCTCGATGACCTCATCGCGCGCGTGTGGAAGCAGCCCTCGTTCTTCCTCGCTCACCCCCTCGCCGTGGCCGCGATCGGCCGTGAGTGCACCCGCCGGGGCGTGCCGCCGGCCACCGTGAACCTCTTCGGCTCGCACTTCCTGACGTGGCGTGGCATCCCGATCATCCCCACGGACAAGCTCGACGTCACCAAGGGCAAGACCACCATCCTGCTGGTGCGCTCCGGCTTGGAGAAGCAGGGCGTCGTGGGTCTGTTCCAGCCGGGTGTGCCCGGTGAGATCCAGCCGAGCCTCTCGGTGCGGTTCAAGGGCATCGACAACCGGGCCGTCGCCTCGTACCTCGTGTCGCTGTACTGCGCGGCGGCGGTGCTCGCGGACGACGCTCTGGGCGCCCTCGATGGCGTGGATGTCACGAACTACCATGAGTACGCCTGAGCAGGATTCGGCGCTCCCTGACGAGACCACGCTGGCTCAGTGGGCCACGTCGTACTTCCGGGAGGCCCCTGAGGCCGCTCCTGCCACGTCCGACGCACCGTTGACGTCGGCGGCACCCGTGACGTCGGCCGCACCGCCCGCTCCCGCGGTGCCGCTCACGCCCGTGGCCCCCGTCGCGCCACCGGCGCCCGCCGTGGCACCGCGCCTGCATTCCGAGCCGCCCCATCCCTCGAGCATCGGCGCGGCGCATCCCGTGCCGGGGCTGGCCGCCTCGGTGGTGGACGTTCCCCGAGTCCCGCTCGTCCCCGAGGACCCTTACGGCATCGCCCCCCGCTGGCCCTTCGCGATGCCCGAGGTTCCCCTGCACGTGGACGCGACCCATCCGCCCATCCACTCCTTCGAGGTGAGCCAGAGCCTGCCCGACCACGCCGGGGCGCAGGTCTTCGCGCCCGAACTGGTTCCCCACGTGGGGGCCACTGCGGTGGGCTTCGACCCGCATCTCGCGCGCCGCGACTTCCCGATCCTCAAGGAGAAGGTCAACGGCAAGGACCTCGTGTGGCTCGACAATGCCGCCACCACCCAGAAGCCCCAGGCCGTCATCGACCGCCTCACGCGCTTCTACGAGCACGAGAACTCCAACATCCACCGTGCGGCACACACCCTCGCCGCACGAGCCACCGACGCCTACGAGGGTGCGCGCGAATCGGTGCGCCGCTTCGTGGGCGCCGGGTCGACCGAGGAGATCGTGTGGGTGCGCGGCACCACGGAGGGCATCAACCTCATTGCCAAGACGTGGGGTGCGCAGAATGTGGGCGAGGGTGACGAGATTCTCATCACCCATCTGGAGCATCACGCCAACATCGTGCCGTGGCAGCAGCTCGCCGCCGCGACGGGTGCGGTGCTGCGCGTGGCCCCCGTCGACGACCGCGGCGACATCATCCTCGAGGAGTTCGCCCGGCTCATCGGGCCGCGCACCAAGATCGCCTCGTTCACCGCGGTGTCCAACGCGCTCGGCACCGTGACGCCCGCAGCGGAGATGATCGCCATCGCCCACGCGCACGGTGTGCCCGTGCTGCTCGATGCGGCCCAGTCGGTGGCCCATGCGCCCACCGATGTGCTCGCGCTCGACGTGGACTTCCTGGTGCTGTCCGGCCACAAGGTGTTCGGCCCCACGGGCATCGGCGCCGTCTACGCCAAGCGCGCCCTGTGGGAGTCCATGCCGCCCTGGGAAGGCGGCGGCAACATGATCGAGGACGTCACCTTCGAGCGCACCATCTACCACGGTCCCCCCGCGCGCTTTGAGGCGGGCACCGGCAACATCGCCGATGCCGTGGGCCTGGGGGCGGCGCTGGACTACCTCGACGGCTGGGGCATCGAGGCCGTCGCTGCCTACGAGCACGGACTCATCGAGTACCTCGCGAGCGCCCTCGCCGAGGTCAGGTCCGTGACGCTCGTGGGCAACCCCCGGCATCGGGCGGGCGCGGTGTCGTTCGTGCTCGACGGCTGGGCGACGCCCGAGGTGGGTGCGGCGCTCGACAAGGAGGGCATCGCCGTGCGCTCGGGCCACCACTGCGCCCAGCCGATCCTGCGCAGGTTCGGTCACGAGAGCACCGTGCGTCCCTCGCTCGCGCTGTACAACACCACCGAGGATGTCGACGCGCTCATCGCGGCGCTGGAGAAGATCGCGGCCAAGCGGCGCTAGTGCGGGCGCGTACGGGGCGAGCAAGGTGCCGCACGGCCCTCTCGCGGCCCCGACACGCCCGTCTAGACTGGTGGGCATGACTGACACCGCCGTCGACGTGACCGCCGCAGTACTGGGAGCGTGCGCGCGCGCCAAGGAGGCGTCGCGCGAGCTCGCGACCGCGACCCGTGCCACCAAGGATGCCGCGCTGGAGGCCATGGCCGACGCCCTGGTCGCTCAGGCCGAGCGCATCGTCGCGGCCAACGCCGTCGACGTGGAGCGCGAGCGTGCGGCGGGCATGAGCCCCGGACTGCTCGACCGCCTCACCCTGACGCCCGCACGGCTCGAAGACATCGCCCAGGCGCTGCGATTCGTGGCGACGCTGCCAGACCCGGTGGGGGAGATCCGCCGCGGTTCCACGCTGCCCAACGGCCTGCGCCTCATCGAGAAGTCAGTGCCGCTGGGCGTGGTGGGCATGATCTACGAGGCACGCCCCAATGTCACGGTGGACGCCGCAGGCCTGGCGCTCAAGTCCGGCAATGCGGCGGTGCTGCGCGGCGGCAGTGCGGCGCGCGAGTCCAACGAGGTGATCGTGGCCGTGCTGCAGGACGCGCTGGAGGGCGCGGGGCTTCCTCGCGATGCGGTGCAGTCCATCGACGCTTACGGCCGCGAGGGAGCCCGCGTGCTCATGAATGCGCGGGGCCTCGTGGATGTGCTCGTGCCGCGCGGCGGCCGTGACCTCATCCAGACCGTGGTGCGCGAGTCCACCGTTCCCGCCATCGAGACGGGGGAGGGCAACTGCCACGTCTACCTCGACGCCTCGGCGCCCGCGCAGCGCTCGATCGACATCGTGCTCAACTCCAAGACCCAGCGGGTGGGCGTGTGCAACGCCGCCGAGACGCTGCTGATCCACCGCGAGGCGGCGGCGACGGGGGCGGCGGTGCTGCGCGCCCTGCATGAGGCTGGCGTCACGCTCCACGCCGATGCCACGGCATCGGCCCTTGCCGACGTCCCCACGGTGCCCGCCACGGAGGAGGACTGGCGCACCGAGTACCTGAGCATGGACATCGCGGTGCGTGTGGTGGACAGCATCGACCAGGCGATCGCGCACATTCGCGAATACACCACGCAGCACACCGAGGCGATCGTGACGCAGGACCTCGCGGCCTCCGAGCGCTTCGTGGCCCACATGGATTCGGCGGCGGTGCTGGTGAATGCCTCGACGCGCTTCACCGACGGCGGTCAGTTCGGCCTGGGGGCAGAGATCGGTATCTCCACCCAGAAGCTGCATGCACGCGGGCCCATGGGCCTGGGCGAGCTCACGACCACCACCTGGGTGGTGCACGGCGACGGGCACGTGCGACCGTAGTCGCCCCGCAGACCCGACCGTGGGATACTGAAGGCCGATCCGAAGGAGATTCTGTGAACGCATTGCAGACGGTTGTCACCACTGCCGAGGAGGTCGTTGTCAACGAACTCCCCATCCCGCCCGTGGCATACGGGTTGCTCGCGTTTGCCGTCCTGATGGGCTTGCTCTTTGTCACGTTCGCCTTCAGGAGCGTGGGCACACGCCACTGACGTGAGCGAGATCACGCGCATCGGCGTCCTGGGGGGGACGTTCGATCCCCTCCACCTCGGCCATCTGGCCGCCGCGAGCGAGGCCCGGCATGTGCTCGGCCTGGACCGGGTGCTCCTGGTGCCCGCGAACGCCCAGCCGCTCAAGGCGCCGCCTGTGGCGTCGGCCGAAGACCGGCTGGAGATGTGCCGCCTCGCTGTGGCCGATGACCCCTACCTGGACGTGGATGACTGCGACATCGTGCGCGGCGGCGCCACCTACACCGTGGACACTCTCGTCGATCTCGCCGCACGGTATCCGGGCGCGGAGCTGACGTTCATTGCGGGCGCCGATGCGGTGGCCACCCTGGATCGATGGAAGGACGCGGAGCGTCTGAGGACTCTCGCGCGTTTTGTGGGAGTGACCCGCCCAGGCCACACGCCGCCCGCGCGGGAGCAAGGGGTGGAGGTGCTTGAGGTCCCGTCGGTGGCGGTATCCTCGACCGAGGTTCGTCGTCGTGTGCTCGATGGTGCCCCCATCCGGTACCTGACCCCTCAAGGTGTGGTCCGATACATAGAACGACACCACCTGTACACCGGAGGAAGCGCATGACTGAAGAGCGGCTCTCGCGCCGCGCCCGACGTGCGCAGGAAGAGACCCCCCACGCAGACCCTGCGGCGGAGTTCGCCGCGCGGGTGCAGGCGGGAGAGGTCCCCGAGCTGGGCCCCGACGGGCATGTGCTGTCGCGCCGTGAGCGCCGGCGCCTGGAGCGGGTGGTTCACCCTGTGGAGTCCTGGACCGCGGAGGAGGAGATGATTGCGACCGGTCAGATCCCCGCCGTCACGCCCGAGGTCATCGCCGAACAGGAGCGCCTGGCGCGCGAGAAGGCCGCTCAGGCGCAGGCCGAGGCGGTAGCGGCCTCGGCGGAGATGCGGCTGGTCGCGGCGGCCGAGGCCCGGCCCGAGCGTCTTGCGGAGGTCACCGGGCAGGTGCAGCAGGTGGCTGAGCCTGTGGAGGTTGTGGCCGAGCCTGTTCAGGCCGTGGAGCAGGCTCCTGAAGTCCTTCCCGTGCTCGAAGCGCCCAGCACCGATCCCTCGCCCGTGCCGGCATCGTTGCGCCATCTGTTCCCCCCGGGCTCGCTACAGGCCCGCGCATTCGAGGAGCAGGAGGCCAAGGCCGCCGCGGCCCAGGCCGAGCCGCAGCCCGCGGACGACGACGATGCCGCCGCGGAGATCCGTCGGCTCGCCGCCGCCGCGATGGCGAACCTGGAGCGTGCCGCCCATGAGGAGCAGGAGCCCGAGCCGGTTGAGGCCGCCGCGCCCCTGTCTCCCTTCGAGGAGGCGCTCGCCGCCGCCGAGGCGGCCGTTGCCGCGGCCACCCCGGTGGATATGGGCTCGCATTCGGCCCCGGTGCCTGTGGTGGCGACGCCCGACACCGTCGCGCCCTCGGCCGTGCTTCCCGACCTTGCGTCGCCCGCAACGGCATCTCCCACGGGCGGCATCCCGAGCCCCTTCGAGGCGGCTGGCCTGGGAGGCATCCGAGGTGAGGCCCTGACGGAGGTCATGGCCGTCCCCACCTTCGAACAGGATGTTCCCGCGGTGGAACCGGATCCCCTCCCCGTGGTGTCGGAGCCGATCCCGGTCGTGTCGAGGCTCGATCCCACCCCCTCGGGTTCCGTGCCCTCCGTGCCTGCGGCATCGTCGCCCTGGGAGCAGCACCCGCTCGACGCGGCGCCCGCAGCACAGGTGGACGTGAACGCCTACACGCCGGTGGCAGACCTGCCGACGCCCGACCTCGCCGCGCTGCAGCAGGCGCATGCGAATCCGTTCGCGCCGGTGGGTTCGTCGGGGCAGGTCGCGCCCAACCCGTTCGGCCAGCCGCCCTTCACCCAAGCCTTCGGCGCGGCGCAGCCGCAGCAGTCCGCGCTGTTTCCAGGCCAGCCGCTCACGGGACAGACTCCCATCTTCCCCGGCGCCCTGGGCGGCGCCAACCCCAGCACGGGCGCCATCCCGCTGGTCAACGGTGCCGTGCCCACCATGCCGGGGCAGTTGCTCACGGGCTCCGTTCCCACGGTGAACCGTGAGGCCCGGCTGCAGGAGGCCGGCGGTGTGCGTCACTATCGCTGGGTGCACTTCGTGGTACTGGGTGCGCTCATGTTTGTCTTCGGTGTCGTGATGTACCAAGTGATCAGGGTGAATACATGAGTGCTTCCGAGCGGGCTGTGCACCTCACGGAACTTGCCGCCCGTGCCGCGGGCGATGTGAAGGGCGAGCAGATTCTCGCACTCGACGTCACCGAGCACCTGCCTCTGGCCGATGTCTTCCTCATCGTCTCCGGCTCCAATGAGCGCCAGGTCGTGGCCATCGCCGAACGCATCGAGGAGGTCCTCAAGCCCGAGGGCGCTCAGGCGCTGCGGCGCGAAGGGGTGCGCGAGGGCAGGTGGGCGCTCCTGGACTTCAACGACCTCATCGTGCACGTGATGCATGAGGAGGACCGCACCTACTACGACCTTGAGCGACTGTGGAAGGACTGCCCCGTGGTGCCCCTTCCGGAGGACCTGTGAGTCGGCTCTACGTCCTGCGCCATGGCGAGACGGACTGGAACGCGCAGGGCAGGCTCCAGGGCTCGTCCGAGGTGCCGCTCAACGACCACGGACGCTCCCAGGCCGCACGGGCATCGGCGTCGCTGGCGGCGGTGCTGGCGCCTGGTGCGGTGATCGTGGCATCACCACTGAGCCGGGCCGTGGAGACCGCGCAGGTGGTGGCTGACGCGGTGGAGGTGCCGTTGCACACCGATGTGCGGCTCATCGAGCGCGCCTACGGGGTGTGGGAGGGGCTCACCGCTCAGGAGCGCGAGGATCGCGATCCCGAGGAGGTGGTGCGGTGGAAGTCGCGCCGCGAACCGCGCATCGAGGGCTACGAATTGCACGAGTCGGTGGTCACGCGCATGCGTGACGCGCTCGACGAATGGTGGCCTCGGGCGGAGGGCACCGACCTGGTGATGGTCACGCATGGAAGTTCTGGGCGCATGCTGATCCTGTCTCTCCTGGGGCTGCCCACGCACACCCACGCGGTGGGGAACCTGGAGAATGCGGCATGGTCGCGCCTGGGGCCGGTGACCGATGCGCCGTGGTCGCTGGAGCGCCACAACGTCAACGCGCAGGGGTGACGAGACGAGGGCACGCGCGGGGGCGCCGATTAGGCGGGCGCGGGCCGCATGGGCTAGTATCGAGTCCGCTCTGATGAGTGATCAGGGGCTGTGGCGCAGCTGGTAGCGCACCTGCATGGCATGCAGGGGGTCAGGGGTTCGAGTCCCCTCAGCTCCACAGGAGCCGCCCTTCGGGGCGGCTTTTGTGTTTCCGGATGCCGCGGCACGGGCGTTCGCGGCTCTGGGGACCAAAAGTGCGACATTTCGGAGCGCCGTGCGTCCCAGGGGACACATTGTGCGATTTCGCCTCGGCACTTGGGGTCCGCAGCCCGGCCCACTGTCTGGGTGCGCTGCCTGAGTTCACAGCCCGCTGTTTGCGGACTCGGCGCCCCACTGCACCACGTGCGCACTACCTGGCATGCGGTTCATCGCATTTTCGGTCCACCAGGAGGCACGGGGCTCCGAAATGTCGCACTTTTGGTCCCCACGTCGCGTTGGCCCACCGTGTCGGTGTACTGCCACCCCGCTGCCACCCACTGCCATGTCCGATTTCCGCGAGACTGAGTCCCGCGGATGTGACACAGTGGCGGCATGACCACGGCGCCGGCTGGCTTTGACGAGCGGTATCGCATCGTCGCCTCGCGCGACACCCGCTTCGACGGGCAGTTCGTCACGGCGGTCCGCTCGACGGGCATCTATTGCCGTCCCTCCTGCCCGGCGCGCACCCCCAAGCCCGCCAACGTGCAGTTCTATCCCACGAGCGCCGCCGCTCACGAGGCGGGATATCGGGCCTGCAAGCGATGCCTCCCGGAGGCCGCTCCGGGTTCGCCAGAGTGGGATCTGCGGCGCGATGCGGTGGGGCGGGCGATGCGGCTCATCGCCGATGGCCTGGTGGAGCGGGAGGGAGTGGATGCCCTCGCCCGGCAGCTGGGCTACTCCTCGCGGCATCTGACGCGGCTGCTCGCCGCGGAGCTGGGTGCGGGACCGCTTGCCCTCGCGCGGTCGCACCGGGCTCACACCGCGCGCATGCTCCTGGTGAACACGGACCTCGCCGTGGCCGAGGTCGCGTTCTCGGCGGGCTTCGGGAGCATCCGGCAATGCAACGACACCATCCGCGAGGTGTTCGGCATGACGCCCACCGAGCTGCGGGCGCGCCGCCGCGTCGATCCCACACCCGGAGCCATCGAGCTGGCCCTGCCCGTGCGCGAACCCTTCGACGCCGATGGCCTGTTCCAGTGGATGGCGGCCCGGGCCATCCGCGGGATGGAAGAGTCCACCGACTCCAGCTTTGCGCGCACGGTGCGGTTGGCGGGAGGACCGGCATGGTTCGAGATCAGGGCCGATGCCGGGGCGGGCGCGGCACGGCGCCTGCGGTTGCGCATCTCCGTCACGGAGCTGTCCGACCTCGGCCCGCTCGTCGCCCGGGTGCGGCGGCTCTTCGACCTCGATGCCGACCCGGTGGCCATAGACACGGCGCTCGCGCATCACGGGCAACTCTCCCCGCTGGTGCGCCGCACCCCTGGCATCCGGGTACCGGGCACGATCGATGCCCACGAGATGCTCATCCGCGCGATGGTGGGACAGCAGGTCTCGGTGGCGTCCGCGCGCACCACCCTGACCGCCCTGGTCGAAGCGCTGGGGGAGACGGTGCCGGCCCCGGACGGCGCACCGCATCTCCTCTTCCCGCGCATGGCGGTGATCGCGCAGCAGGGCGAGCAGGTATTGCGCGGTCCCGCCGCGAGGGTCCGTGCCATCATCGCGGCAGCGGAGGCACTCGCGGACGGTTCGCTCGACCTCGGGCCGGGCGATGACGGCCCCACCCAGCGTGCGGCGCTGCTGGCTCGTCCGGGCATCGGCCCGTGGACCGCGGACTATGTGCGCATGCGCGTGCTCGCCGATCCCGACGTGCTGCTGCCCGGCGACACCGCTGTGCGTGCCGGTGCGGTTGCGGTGGGCGTGCCGTCCGATGCGGCGGGCCTGGAGCAGTGGGCCGCGCGCGCGGCGCCCTGGCGCAGCTACCTCACGGCCCATCTGTGGCGCGCGGCCGCCACGGCGCACGCCTCATCCACCCATTCCTCAACCACCCAGCCCTCAACTACCCAGATCAGGAGGCGACCATGAACTCCGCCCACACGGCCATCGTCCATACGCTCACCACGCCGGACGGCCCCTTCACCCTCATCGCCCATGAGAGGGGCGAAGTGCTCGCCTCCGGCTGGACGGCGGATCGGTACGCGGTGCTGGTGCGCATCCCCCCGGCGCTGCGACCCGGCACGGTCAGGCAGGGGCGCCCCGATGCGGCCGATGCCGTGGCGGCGTACTACGACGGCGACCTGGGTGCGGTGCTGGTAGTACCGGTCAGCCAGCACGGCACTGCACTCCAGAGGCAGGGATGGGAGGCGCTGCGGCGCATTCCGGCAGGGGCGCCGCTGACCTATGCCGAGTTCGCTGCGGCCCTCGACCGGCCCAGCGCGGTGCGGGCCGCCGCCTCGATCTGTGCGCGCAACGCGCCGGCATTGTTCGTGCCATGCCATCGGGTGCTGCGCGGTGACGGGTCGATGGGCGGCTTCGCATGGGGCACGGACGTCAAGCGCGCGCTCCTCGCGCGCGAAGCGTAGCCTGGCTCCATGGAACGCACCGGTGCCTCAGTGGAGGAGTTCGTCTCCCGCGTCACCCCGGCGCGACGGCAGGAGGACGCCCGCACCCTCATCGCCATGATGCGCCAGATCACGGGTCTGGATCCCGAGATGTGGACGGGCAATATCATCGGCTTTGGGGACTATCACCTCCACTACGAATCGGGCCGCGAGGGCGACTGCGGTGCGCTCGGCTTCGCCCCGCGCAAGGCCTCCTTGGTGGTCTATCTTGTGGACGGCGTAGGTCACTACCGGGACCACCTCACCCGGCTGGGACCTCATAAGGCCGGGGTGGGCTGCCTCTACCTGACCTCCCTCGGCAAGATCGACATGGAGGTGCTGCGCGACATCCTGACGGCTTCTCACGCCCGTCTCACCTCGGGCACCTTCACGCTGCGCGCCCGCGAGGCACAGGGATGACGCCCGCCACCCTGCCGCGTCTTTCGGCGGATTACGACCCCTCGGCCTGGGCCCGGCACACCGCGGTCAGCGACCCGGGCCCTCACCGTGCGGCGCTGGTCGCTGCGGGCGCAGGCCTCACAGAACTCTGCACCGCCTCCCGCAACCTCATCGTCCACTACCGGGCCTCCGGCCTGGACCTGCCCGCACACACCCGCGAGGACCCCAATGCGCGGTGGGTGAGCGCCATCCTCGGCCTCGACCAGGAGCGGCACGGGGACATGCCCCTCGCCGTGGAGCGGGAGGCCACGCGGCGGGTCCAGGGCTGCTGCCGGGACCACTCGCTGGTGGTCGTGGCGGGCCTGCGCGAGCAGGGGCGGCCCGCGCGGCTGCGGTACGGCTTCGCGGAGTACCTCTACCCCGGGTACGGCACCGACCACGCGATCGTGGAGGCGTGGGACGCCGAGGGACGGCGTTGGCAACGGTGCGATCCGGAGTTCGGCGAGCCGATCCCAGGGCTTGCGAACCCCTGGGACCAGCCGGTCGGACCGGGGGCGCCCTACCAGACCGCCGCCGAGGTGTGGCTCGCCTACCGAGACGGCGCGGTCGACCCGCTGCGCTACGGCGTGGCTCCGGGGCTGCCCTTCTGCGGCCCGTGGTTCCTGCAGACCGCCGTGGTGCGCGATGCCGCGTTCCGGGGACGGCACGAGGTGCTCCTGTGGGACGGGTGGGAGGGCATGAGCGGCGCCGACGGCCCGAGCGAGGAGGAGGCGGCCCTGGCCGACGACGTGGCACGGCTCACCGTCGCCGCAGACGGGGGAGGCGAGGCCGCGGAGGCGCACCTCCTCGACCTCGTCGCGACCGACCCGCGCCTTGCGCCCCCCGCAGTGGTGGCCACCATGACCCCGTGGCGAGACGAGCCGGGGGCATCCGACCTCTCGCGCCCCCCGCACACGGTGGCCCTCTGACACGCGGGCCCCTCCGCATAGACTCGCCTCATGGCCAAGACGCACCCCCACATTGACGCGCCCACCGTGGAGCGGCTGGAGGCTCTCGTCGAGGGCAGGGCGCCCGCGGTGGTCCAGGTGTATCTCGCTTTCCACGGGCTGATACTCGAGGCGCTGCCCGACGTCAAAGTCTCCGTGGACACGGTCGACGGCATGATCGGCTACGGCGCGCACCAGTACGGCTACAACGGCTGGGGTCTGGGTGCCGTCGCGCCGTACAGCGCATGGGTGTCCCTGCACCTCTTCGACGGCTCGCGCCTGGAGGATCCGCAGGGGCTGCTGGGCGGCACGGCCAAGATGCGTCACGTCAAGCTGGGCGATCCGGTGAAGGTGGGCGAGCAGCGGGAGGGGATCATCGCCCTGGTGCGGGCCGCCGCGCTGCTGCACGCGGACTGACCCCGGTGACTCAGGAGAGCATCAGGAAGAGTCTCTCCAGCTCCTCCGTGGTGATGCCGTCTTCTTCGTGACCATTCTCGGGGTTGGCCACACAGTCCTTCATGGCGGTGGAGATGATGGCGAAGCCAGCGCGGTCGAGCGCCGCGGAGACCGCGGCGAGTTGGGTCACCACCTCGCGGCAGGAGCGCTCGTCCTCGACCGCGGTGATGACTGCGTCGAGCTGGCCGCGGGCGCGGCGCAGGCGATTGACGATGCGCTTGCGGACCTCGGGATCTGCGACGGTCATGACGTCTCCTTCCGAGAACTCGACTGCTGTGCGCCCTGCACCATGGACAGGGTCATCATCCCACCTGACAGCGACGCAGAGTCAAAGCCCTCCTGGGCGAGCACCCGGTGGGCGAGGGCGGAGCGCACCCCCGAGGCGCACACGACGCGCACCGGGCGTCCCGCGGCCGCCTCGCGCACCTCGTCGAGGCGCGCACGCAACCGGGTGTGAGGGATGTGGAGCACGCCCGGCAGATGGCCGCGGGCGAACTCGACCTCCGTGCGCACGTCCAGCATCAGGGCCTGTGCCGTGACGGCTTCCAGATCTTGGGCGTACCACAGGGCCAGCTCGCCCCGCAGGACGTTCTCGCCGATCATCCCCGCCAGGTTGACCGGATCCTTGGCCTGGCCGTAGGGGGGCGAGTAGGCCAGGTCGAGGTCGATGAGGTCCTCGACGCTCATCCCCGCGCGCAGCGCTGTGGCGAGCACGTCGATGCGCTTGTCCACGCCGTCGAGACCCACCGCCTGCGCGCCCAGCAGCAGGCCGTCCTCGGCGCGGAAGTGCACCATCAGGTGTACCTGGGAGGCACCGGGGAAGTAGCCCGCGTGCTGCAGCGGGTGCAGATGGAGGGTCTGGTAGCCGATGCCGGCCGCGGCAAGAGATTGGCGGTTGGCGCCCGTCATGGCCGCGGTGAGCACGCCCACGCGGACGATGGCCGTCCCCAGGGGCGCGGGGATGGCGCGCGCAGTGCCGGGGCGGAGGATGTGGTCCGCCACGAGCCGGCCGGCCCGGTTGGCAGGGCCCGCGAGGGGGACCGGTCGGCGCGCGCCCGTCACGGCGTCGATGCTGAGCGTCGCATCGCCTACAGCCCAGATGCCCGGCTGAGAGGTGCGGCCATGCTGGTCCACCACCATGGCGCCGCGTTCGCAGGCCACGCCCGCGGCCTCGAAGATCGCGGTGTCGGGGCGCACGCCCACGGACAGGAGCACCAGGTCGGCTTCAATGCGGGCGCCGTCGCTCAGAGCCACTACGTCGGCCAAGGCGCCGGCCTCGATGGCCTGGGCGGCCACGCCGGCACGCACGTCGATGCCGAGCCGAGTCAACTGGCCCGTGACCAGGCTCGCGAGTTCCTCCTCGAGCGGGGGGAGTACATGGGGGGCGATTTCAACGAGCGTGGTCTTCACGCCGCGCTGGGCGAGGGCCTCGGCGGCCTCCACGCCGATGAACCCCGCGCCCAGCACCACGGCTCGCCCCGCGCCGGCGCCCACACGCTCGTGGATGGCCAGCGCATCGTCCACCGAGCGCAACGTGTGCACCCGCGGCGAGTCCAGTCCGGGGATGTCGGGCCGGACGGTCTGCGCGCCGGGGGAGAGGACGAGGGCGTCGTAGGAGAGTTCATAGGTCTCATCCCCGCCGTTCGGGTCCGCCCGGCGCACCGTGACCACGCGCGCGGCGGCGTCCACGGCGACAACCTCGGAGCCGATGCGTACGTCCAGGTCGAGGGAGACGCGCAGTGACTCGGGGGTGTGGAGCAGGAGCGCGCCGGGGTCGGCGATCTCGCCACCCACGTAGTAGGGCAGGCCGCAGTTGGCGAAGGAGACGTGGCTCCCGCGTTCGAGCACGATGATCTCCGCGTGCTCGTCGAGCCGGCGCGCGCGAGCGGCCGCGCTCATGCCGCCGGCCACTCCGCCCACGATCACCAGACGCATCGGATGATTGCCTTCCATAGGGACTAGAAGCCGCAGTGGCAGCGGTGGCGCTCGGGCACGCCCATGAGCGCAAGCTCGATGTGCTGACCGCATCCGGTCCAGGTCGGCTTGCCGCATTGCGCGCAGGTGATTCGGTGACACATGGTGGTTCCTTTCGGCGACGAGTGGGTGTGACTTCACTATCGATTATATACCCCCAGGAGTATTCGGGCGACTACTGCAACCGAACCAAGGGGAAGGGTCCACCCGTGCTGGGCTAAGGTGAATCGAGATCGGGATCACACCCCAAGGAGCCCCAGTGACCCTTCACGCCCTCACGTCGGACGGCCTCGACCAGGCCACCGGCCCGGTCCTCGTTCTACTTCACGGCTACGGCTCCGACGAGCGGGACCTCGCGGGTCTCGTGCCTCACCTGCCCTCCCTTCCCTGGGCCTCGGTCCGTGCTCCGCTGCGCCACCCCGCCTTCGGCCACGCCTGGTATCACCTTGATCAGCTCGACGTCCTCGCGCCCGCCGAGCACGCCATCGGCCAGGCGACCGACGCGCTGTGGGCGTGGGTCGATGCGAATCTGGCACCGGAGGCCCTGATCCTTCCTGTGGGCTTCTCGCAGGGCGGGTGCATGGCCACCCAGTTGCTGCGCACCCGGCCCGAGCGCTGCCTGGGCGCGGTGATCCTGTCCGGCTACGTGCAGGCCTCCCCCCAGACGGCCGATGCCACGCTCGCCGAGCGGCGCCCACAGGTGTTCTGGGGCAGGGGAGATGCGGACCCGGTGATCCCGGCGCGCGCGGTGAGCGATACCCAGGCCTGGATCGAGTCCCACGCCACGGGTGAGGTGCATCTGTACCCGCGTATGGGACACTCGGTGAGCGACGCCGAGCTGGACCACCTGTACCGGTGGGTGACGCGCCTCATCGCAGCCGTCGCGCCGCGTGACGCGTGACACCGGACCCGGGAACGTGGGGGATGCGCTCCGCGTTGTTCAGCCAGATCACCCGTGCCGGTGGCGTCGTCACCGCCGGGCCGTACCGAGACATGCCAGCCGAACTACATCGTGAGGAGCCGAGGTGGCCAACCTGCTGTACCGCATAGGCAGGGCGTGCGCACGTCATGCGCGGGCCGTCCTGATCGCCTGGACGGCCATCCTGCTGGTGGCCGGCGGCGCCTTCGCCGTCTTCGGTGGCCAGTTCACCAACTCCTTCTCGATTCCGGGCACGGAGACGGAGCGCGTGACCAAGAAGCTCGCGGATTCCATCCCGCAGGTCACCGGCGCGACGGCCACCGTGGTGTTCGCCACCACCGACGGCCGTCCCTTCAGCCCCGAGCAGCGTGCCGCGATCAGCTGGCGTCTCATCACGATCGAGCAGCTCGACGGCGTAGTGGCCGCCGTTGACCCCTTCGGCACCGCGCAGGTCAGGGAGCAGGCCGATGCTCAACTCAAGGCGGGCAAGGAGCAGGCGGTCGCGGCGATCGACCAGCTCGATGAGGCGCAAGCCGGGCTCGCCTCCGACCAGGACAAGCTCGACCTGGCCGTCTCCGTGGCCAAGGCGACTGGCACGTATGCGCTGCTCGCGTCGTCGCTCGCGCAGCAGCAGGAGCAGATCGACTCTGCCCTGGATGAGGTGATGCAGGCGCGCGCGGAACTGTCTCAGAACATCAAGCAGCTGGGGGAGGGGCGCGCGCTGTGGGATGCGGCCGCGAGCATGCGCACCGTGTCAGAGGACGGCTCCGCGGCAGTGGCTTTCGTCTCCTTCGCGCAGGACCAGTACACGATGCCGGCCGAGATCAAGCAGGCCGTGGCGGACGTGCTGGACACGCAGACTATCGCCGGGGTGGAGATCGCCTACAACAGCGTGATCGCCTCGGACATCTCGGGCCTGCTCGGTCCCGGGGAGATCATCGGCCTGGCGCTCGCCGCCCTGGTGCTGCTCGTCATGCTGCGCAGCGTGCTCCCCGCGGCGGTGCCGCTGCTGAACTCTCTTCTGGGAGTGGGCGTGGCCGTGCTGGGCTCGATGGCCCTGTCCGGCTCGGTGGACATGTCCGCCGTGACCCCCATGCTCGGGGTCATGCTGGGTCTGGCGGTGGGCATCGACTACGCGCTGTTCATCCTGTATCGCCACCGCCGCCAGGTGCTCGCCGGCGCAGACCTGGGCGAATCCGTGGCGCTCGCCAACGGCACCGCCGGCAACGCGGTGGTATTCGCCGGAGCCACGGTCGTGGTCGCCCTCCTGGCGCTTGGCGTCACGGGCATCCCCTTCCTCACAGCGATGGGCGTGGTCGCCGCATTCTGCGTGCTTGTGGCCGTGGCAGTCTCCGTCACGTTCACCCCCGCACTGCTGGCCCTGCTGGGAATCCGCGTGATTCACCGCCGAGCCCGCACCAGCATCGGGGACGGCAGCCACAGCCCCAAGACGGTGACTCCCATGTCGGACCGACGTGCGATCGCCACCGGGGTGCTCGGCACGCTCGCGCTCGCCGTGATCGCCCTGCCCGCATTCACCATGCGCCTGGGACTGCCTGACGGCACCGCCGAGGCTCCCGACTCGCCTCCCTACCGCGCGCAGCA
This sequence comes from uncultured Demequinaceae bacterium, assembly GCA_964517615.1. GTDB lineage: Bacteria > Actinomycetota > Actinomycetes > Actinomycetales > Demequinaceae > Demequina. The sequence continues at coordinate 55,189 of CAZFEH010000001.1, read as the reverse complement.
GATCCTCTCCGAGCGCTTCGGGGCGGGCATGAACGGCCCGCTGCTGGTCGTGGCGACGTCACCCACGGCGGTGACCATCGCGCAGCAGCAGTCGGTGCAGGTCGAGGTGGTCGGACGCCTCATGGCGCACGACGACGTGGTGGCGGTGGTTCCCGTGGGCACCTCGGTCACGGGCAAGGTCTTCGCGTTCCAGGTCATTCCCACCGAGGGCCCCACGGCCGCTTCGACGCAGGGGCTGGTGGAGGATCTGCGTGCCTCGTCGCCCCTCGCGGCAGGGACATACATCCCCTCCGGCACCACGCTGGGGGTCGCGGGGCAGGCCACGGGCAACATCGACATCTCGGCCAAGCTGGCCGCGGCGCTGCCGCTGTATCTTGCGGTGGTGGTGGGCCTGTCCACCGTCATCCTGGTGGTGGTGTTCCGCTCCCTGGTGATGCCCGTCATCGCGACCGGCGGCTTCGTGCTGTCCCTCGTGGCGGCGCTCGGGGCGATGACCGCCGTCTACCAGTGGGGCTGGTGGGGCTCGGTCTTCGGGGTGCACCATCCGGGGCCACTGCTGAGCTTCGCCCCCATCCTCATCATGGGTGTGCTCTTTGGCCTGGCGATGGACTATCAGCTGTTCCTGGGCTCGGGAATGCGCGAGGCCTACGTGCACGGCCTGCCCGCGCAGTACGCGGTGGTGGCAGGCGTGCGGCTGGGGCGAGCCGTGGTGATCTCGGCGGCCATCATCATGGTCTCCGTCTTTGGCGGCTTCGTGTTCTCGCACCTGGGCATGGTGCGACCGCTCGGCTTCGGCCTCGCGGTGGGCGTGCTGTTCGACGCCTTCGTGGTGCGCCTGCTGCTCGTGCCCTCGGCCATGCATCTGCTGGCAGACAAAGCCTGGTGGATGCCGCGCTGGCTCGACAGGCTGCTGCCCAAGGTGGACGTGGAGGGCGCCCAACTGGAGCGCACCCACCCGCTGCACCTCACGGGCAGTCAGGCCCAGGCGCTGCCCCGTTAGTCCTCGTCGGTGGCGGGTGGGCGCCGGATGAACGGCGCGATCACCACGGTGCATGCGGCGATGCATGCGGCCAGGGTGAAGGCGGTGCGAATCCCGTGCGCCTGCGCGGCCGCGTCCGATGCCCCTGCCAGCACCTGCTGAGCCGCGACCGCAGACATGATCGCCACGAACATCGCGGTGCCCGCGGCCGCAGCGACCTGCTGCAAGGCTGACAAGGTGGCGGAGCCATGCGAGTACAGGTGCTTGGGCAGGGCGCCCATGCTCGCGGAGAACAGCGGCGTGAACAGCAGCGCCAATCCGGTGGAGAACAGCAGGTTGCCTCCGAGGATGGCCGGCCAGCCGACGCCCTCGCGCGCCAGGAACGCCAGGAGCGCCACGGCCCCGGTGAGTGCGATGGTGCCCGGGATCACGAGCGGTCGGGGCCCCACCTTGTCGTACAGGCGCCCCACGCCGGGTGCGAGCAGGCCGGACAGCAGGCCGCCGGGGAGCATGAGCAGGCCCGAGTGCAGCACGGACAGATGCATGACGTTCTGCATGAACATGGGCAGCAGAATGAACACCCCGAACATGCCCATCATGGCCACGATGAACATCACCACCGCGAGCGTGAAGGTGGGTGAGGTGAAGGTGCGCAGGTCCAGCAGGGGGTTGCCGGTCTTGCCGCGCGCCAGCTGACGCCACACGAACAGGCACATGGCGACCACACCGACGCCGAGCGGCAGGAGCATCGTCGCCGGGGAGCCGTGGGTGCCCTCGCCCAGAAGGCTCAGGCCCAGCACCAGCCCGCCGAACCCCAGCAGGGCCAACGGCACGGACAGCCAGTCCGGCGCGGAGTGCTTGGGTTCGGTGATGTTCACCATCTTGCGCCATCCCAGGACGAGCACCGTGATCGCGACCGGCAGCACAAAGAGGTACAGGAAGCGCCAGGGGAGCACCTGCAGGATGAGTCCGGAGATGGTGGGGCCGATGGCGGGGGCCACGGAGATGACGATGGCGATGTTGCCCATGCGGCGTCCGCGAGTGGCGGGAGGTTCGAGCTGCATCACGGTGGTCATGAGCAGCGGGAACATGATCGCGGTGCCGGTGGCCTGGACGACGCGCGCCGCGAGCAGCACCTCGAAGCCGGGTGCGAGGGCGCCCAGCAGGGTGCCTGCGGTGAACAGGCCTGCGGCCGCGAGGAACACTGCACGCGTGGTGAAGCGCTCCAGGATGAATCCGGTGAGGGGGATCACCACGGCCATCGTGAGCAGGAAGCCCGCGGTGAGCCACTGGGCCGCCACCGCGGTGATGTGCAGATCCTCCATGAGGTGCGGGATGGCGATGCCCATGATCGTCTCGTTGAGGATCACGGTGAAGGCCGCGACGATGAGCAGCCAGATCACCACCGTGTTGCGCCGCTTCAGGGCAGGGTCGAGTTCCGTGGGGGCGTCGGTGACGGCGCCCTCGGTGGGCTCGGTGAGGGCGGGCGTGGAGGAGTGAGACATGCGGACCTTAGTGAGAACTGACGCCGGATGAAGGGTTCGGCGAGTGATTCAGGATACGTCAGCCCACCGACAGTCAGGGCTTCCCGTCGCCCCGCGGCGCCTCCCTGCGCCGTGGTGTCAGGCGAACCGCGGGCAGGTCAGGTGCGGGAATGCGCACGTCACCGTGGCCGGCGACGTCGCCGAAGCGCCCGCTGCGCTCCTGCCATTCCTCGCGCGCCTGGACGATCTCCTCGTGGCTGCGGCCCACGAAGTTCCACCACATGACCAGATCGTCGGGAAAGGGCTCACCTCCCAGGAGGAAGACCCGCGCGCCGTCGTGGCTTGCGAGACGCACCTCGTCGCGCCCCGGCTCCAGGTACAGCAGGGCACCGTCGGCGGGCGCGGGCAGGTCGCCCGCGGCATCGTGCGGCGATACCTCGCCGTCGATCAGGAGCAGTGCGTGCTCCCAGTCCGCGCGCAGCGGCACCGTCACGCTCGCCCCGGCGGGCACGTCCACCTGGGCTCCCACGAGCGGGGTGTAGGTCGTCGCGGGGGAGGTCACGGTGCCGAGCGTGCCCATGACGACGGTCGCGCGTCCTTGAGCCCCGGCCCCTGTGGAGGCCAGTTCCAGCACGGGCAGGGTGCGGTGGCGCTCGAATCCGCGCGGGCCCATGCGGGCGGACTGGGGCAGCGCGATCCACAACTGGAGGGCATCGAGCAAGGCGTCGCCGCCCTCGCCGTTGCTCTCGTCGCCGTTCTCGCCGTCACTCAGAGAGTATTCGGAGTGGGCGATGCCCGCGCCGCTCGTCATGAGGTTGAGCTCGCCCCCGCGCAGCACCACGTCGCTGCCCAGGCTGTCGCGGTGGCGCACCTGGCCGGTGAGCGGCCATGTCACGGTCTGAAGCCCCATGTGGGGGTGCGGCTCCACGCGCATGGTGGTGCGCTGCGGGCCAAAACGGTCCAGGAAGCACCACGCGCCCACCGTGGGCAGGCCGCGTTGGGGCAGGGTGCGCATGACCGTCATGGCGCGCAGACCCCCCAGCGGCACCTCGCGCGCGGGCCAGAGCTGAGCGGCACTCATGTCAGTCCTCACCTGGTCAGGCATCGTCCGGCCAGTCCACGGTGGCGCCGGGAACGTCGTGGCGGCGCAGGTAACGCGCCATGAACGGGCACAGGGGCACGATGACGCGCTCGCGGGCCGCGGCATCGGCGAGGGAGGCGGCGGCCAGGGCCACGGCGGCACCGCCCCCGCGATACTCCTCGAACACTTCGGTGTGGGTGAACGCCGTGCGCTCGCCCGTCTCGCGGTACTGCGCAAACCCGGCCAGCTGACCGTCCGCGAACAGGTCGTAGCGGCGCTGCTCCTCGTTGCGTTCCACCTGGTATTCGGTCATCGCGCACCTCCGCCCGTTCCCGGCGCGAGCGTGCCGCCCGTGGCCAGGCGCATGAGGTCGGTGTCCATGTCGATGCCCCACTCGGTGCCGCCCGCCGAGCCGTACGTGTGCTGGTACTTCTTCCACGATTCCTCCCGCACTTGGGCACGGAACCCCGATGTCATGAGCGTCACGAGTTCGAAGGCGGCCCGGTCGATGCGCTCGCCGAGCGCCGTGTCGTTCCAGTCCTCGGTGCTCGCGAACAGGGACGTGGGGACGGGCAGGGTGCGCAGGTAGGCGAACAGGGAGCGCATCTCCTCGTCCACCACGAGCGCGTGGCGTGCGGTGCCCGCCGTGGCGGCGAGGATCACCGGGGTGCCGATCAGCAGATCGTTGTCGAGCACCTGGAAGAACGAGGTGAACAGGCCCGAGGCGCCCGCCTTGTACACGGGCGCGGCGGCGATCACGGCATCGGCCTGGCCGAGGGCCGCGACGGCAGCGGTGAGCTTGGGACCCAGGTGCTGGGTGGCCAAGGCGGCGGGCAGTTCGGGCAGGATCTCTCTCAGGTCGAGCGAGGAGACCTCGACTAGGAGGTCGCGCTCCTGCCCCAGGGAGACGACGCGCTGGGCGGCGCGGTCGGCGAGCATGCGGGTGGAGGAGGGATCGGAGACCCCCGCGTTGACCACCACGAGCCGGGTGGTGCGGTCAGAGGCTGTCATGTCAGTGCTCCTTGGTGGGCGGGGTGGTGGGGGTGAGCGCTCGCGTCAGGCGGGACAGGGCGGCGAGGTCGTGAGACGGCAGGTGGGCGAGGGCGGCGGCGACGTCCCTGGCGTGGGCGCGGCCGATGCTGCGCTGGAGGGAGCGCCCGGCCTCGGTGAGAGACAGGCGGACGGCCCGGGCATCGGCCGGATCCGTGCAGCGCTCCACGAGTCCGCGCTCGACGAGCCGGTCCACGAGGCGTGACAGGCCGGGCTGACTCAGGAGCACGTGCTCGCTGAGATCGGCCAGGCGCAGCGGGTGGTCGCATTTGGCGAGCGTGTAGAGCACGTCGTACTCGCGCATGGAGGCGCCCTCCCAGTAGTCGCGCCGCGCAAAGCGGTGCATGAGCGCCGCGTGGGCGGTCAGCAGATCCTCCCACGCGGCGTTGGCGGCCTTGGTGTTCATGGCCCTAGAGCACAGGGTAGGACTCGACCGCCACGTCGGAGTCCTGGTAGGGGGAGCCGCCGGTGACGTTGTCGCCGCGGTTGGCGTTGGGGCGGGGCTGACGGGGCTCAGCGTCGCCGTACTTGGCGCGCACCAGCTCGGCGTGGCTGGGCGGGTTGGCGGGGGCGGCCGGGTCGCGGCGGGACTCGAGCTCCTTGCGCAGCACGGGCACCACCTCGCCGCCCAGCAGATCGAGCTGCTTGAGCACCATCGGCAGGGGCAGGCCGGAGTGGTCGGCGAGGAACAGCTGGCGCTGGTAGTCGCCCACGTACTCGCGGAAGGTCAGGGTGCGGTCGATGACCTCCTGCACGGAACCCACCGTCATCGGGGTCTGTGCGGCGAAGTCCTCCAACGACGGGCCGTGACCGTAGACGGGGGCCTCGTTGAAGTAGGGGCGAAACTCGCGCACCGCGTCCTGGGAGTTCTTGCCGATGTAGACGTGGCCGCCCAGGCCCACGATCGCCTCCTTGGCCGTGCCGTGGCCGTAGTGCTCAAAGCGCTGACGGTAGAAGCGCACCATGCGCTCGGTGTGCTCCTTGGGCCAGAAGATGTGGTTGGCGAAGAAGCCGTTGCCGTAGTAGGCGGCCTGCTCCGCGATCTCGGGCGTGCGGATGGAGCCGTGCCACACGAACGGCGGCACGTCGTCGAGTGGGCGCGGGGTGGAGGTGAAGCCCTGGAGCGGGGTGCGGAAGCTGCCCTCCCAGTCCACGACGTCCTCGCGCCACAGCCGGTGCAGCAGGTTGTAGTTCTCGAGGGCCAGCGGCAGGCCCTGGCGGATGTCCTGGCCGAACCACGGATAGACCGGCGCCGTGTTGCCACGCCCCAGCATGAGGTCCATGCGTCCCTTGGTGAGGTGCTGCAGCATGGCGTACTCCTCCGCCAGGCGCACGGGGTCGTTGGTGGTGATGAGCGTGGTGGAGGTGGTCAGGACGATGCGCTCCGTGCGCGCCGCGATGCTCGCGAGCAGGGTCGTGGGGGAGGAGGAGAAGAACGGCGGGTTGTGGTGCTCGCCGAGGGCGAAGACGTCCAGTCCCACCTCCTCCGCGTGGCGGGCGATGGTGACGACCGCATCGATGCGCTCCGCCTCAGAGGGCGTGTAGCCGCTGACGGGGTCGCGGGTGATATCGCTGACTGACATGACGCCGAACTGCATGGAAGGCTCCCTAGAAATATATGCATCTGCATGTAATAACGCATGGCTCGCGGGTCTATTCCCGGGACCTCTGGCGGCGGCGCGTGACTCTCTGGCCACCATATGATGGTTTCATCACATCGCCATATCGGTGGCGTGCGCCCACACGGAACGGAGCATGATGGACAGCGGTCGGCCGCTCTACGAGGTCAAGGCGGAACTCTTCAAGGGGGTCGCCCATCCGGTGCGCATCCGCGTGCTCGAACTGCTCAGCGAATGCCCCGAGCGATCCGTGGCGGAACTCCTGGAGCGTCTCGACCTGGAGCCGTCCCACCTGTCCCAGCATCTCAGTGTGCTGCGTCGCTACGGGCTGGTCCGCTCGCAGCGACGTGCGAGCTCGGTCTACTACAGCCTGGCCTATCCCTCGGTGGCGGGCCTGCTCGTCGCGGCGCGCGCCCTCCTCCATGACGTGGTGGACGGGCGCCGGGAGACGGCGCAGCACCTGGCCGAGGCCCACGCGGACCTTCCCGCCGTAGGGGTTGACCTTCCATGAGCGCCTTCAGCCACCTCGCTGGTCTGCTGCCCGGACGGCGCGACTATGCGTCACTGCGCACCACCTGGCGTGGCGACCTGCTCGCTGGAGTGACGGTCGGCATCGTCGCGCTGCCCCTCGCCCTCGCTTTCGGGGTGAGTTCCGGTGCGGGGGCCGAGGCCGGACTCATCACCGCGATCGTCGCCGGGGCGGTGGCTGCCATCTTCGGAGGCTCCCATGTGCAGGTGTCCGGGCCCACCGGCGCGATGGTCGTGGTGCTCGCCCCCATTCTCGCTCAGCGGGGCATGGGCGCGCTCGCCGTCGTGACCCTGCTCGCGGGGCTGCTGGTCATGGCGGCGGGCCTCGCCCGTCTGGGCCGTCTCGTCAGCCTCATCCCGTGGCCCGTCATCGAGGGCTTCACGCTCGGCATCGCGATCATCATCTTCCTGCAGCAGGTTCCCGCGGCGCTCGGGGTGTCGCCGGAGGGGCACCACACCAACGCGGCCATCGCGGCGGTGCAGTCCCTCGCCGAGGCCGATGCCGGTTCCTGGCGCGAGATCGGTCTCGCCGCCTGCGTGGCCCTCATCATGGTCGTCCTGCCGCGCCTGACCCGGGCCGTGCCCGCCTCGATCGTGGCCATCGTGGTGGTCTCGGCGCTCGCGTACGTGGGGCACCTGGGTGTGGCGACCATCGGCGATCTGCCCGCAGGGTTGCCGCTGCCCTCGCTTCCCGCCTGGGACCCGGGCCTGGCCGCCGCGCTCCTGGGGCCGGCAGTGGCGGTCGCGGCACTCGCCGCCATCGAGTCGCTGCTCTCGGCTCGCGTGGTCGCCTCGCATGCCGATGTGGGCGGCTACGACGCGGACAGGGAACTCGTGGGCCAGGGCCTGGCCTCCGTGGCCGCAGGCCTGTTCGGCGGGATGCCCGCCACGGGAGCCATCGCCCGCACGGCGGTCAACGTCCGCGCGGGAGCGCGCACCAGGGTGGCCGCACTCAACCACGCGCTCGTGCTGCTGCTCGTCGTGGGGGTGCTCTCGGGCGTCGTGTCCCACATCCCGCTCGCGGCGCTGTCGGGCGTGCTCATGGTCACGGCGGTGGGGATGGTGCATCGGGCGGCGGTCAGGGCGGTGGTGCGCTCCTCGCGCCAGGGCGCGCTCGTGTTCTGGATCACGGCCGCCATCACGGTGAGCATCGATCTGATCTATGCGGTGGTCGTCGGCTTCATCGCCGCCTCGATACTCGCACTGCGCGCCATGTCGCAGTCGGCGGGCGCACATCGGGAGGCGCTGCCCGGCCCCGAGCAGGAGGGCGATGAGCACATCGCGCTGCTGCGCCTGGACGGCGCGCTGTACTTCGGCGCAGTGGGGCGCGTGGTCGAGGAGGTGACGACTCTCGAGAACGTCCAGGTGGTGATCCTGCGGATGTCACAGGTGCATCTGATGGACGCCACCGGAGCGCAGGTGCTCACCGAGATGGTGACGCAGTTGCGCCGGCGCTCGGTGACGGTGCTGCTCAAGGGCATCCTGCCGCATCACGAGAGGCTCGTGGAGCAGGTGGGTCTGCTGCGCGCCCTCGGCGACGATGCGCACGTGTTCACCGAGCTCGAACCCGCGGTGGCCTTCGCGCGGGCGCAGGTAGCCAGCCGGCGCGGTTAGCCCTATTCCGAGGCGGCGGCCGGCTGGGTGTATGAGGCCTTGTCCCGGGACAGCACCCCGGAGAGCGCGAAGATCACCGCTCCCGCGAGCGGCACCACCAGCAGACCCATCCGCAGGCTCGTGGCATCGGCGACGGCCCCCACGATGGGAGGCGAGACCAGAAAGCCGATGCGCAACATCCAGGAGGAGATCGTCAGGCCGGTTCCCGCCCGGAAGCCGGGCAGGACATCGGCGCCGTGCATGGCTGCGGGGACGGTGGTGGCCACGCCCAGGCCCGCAAGTGCGAACCCTACGATGGTGAGCGGGATGGTGGGGAACAAGAGCGCGACTCCCATTCCCACCGTCGTGATCACCGCGCCGACACGGGCGACCGTGCGCTGGCCCCAGTGGTCGATGAGCCTGTCGCCCGTCACGCGGCCCACAAAATGCAGCGCCATGAGCGCCACGAATCCCATCGACGCGAGCGTGGGCGCGGCGCCCAGGGAGTCGCGCAGGTAGGAGGTGGCCCACGTGCCACCCGCGTCCTCGACCCAGACGCCTGCGATGGCGATCATGCCCAGCGCGAGCAGCACGAGCCACGAGCGCAGGGGTACACCGCGCAGGGTGAGCTTGGCGTCGCTCTCCTCCTCGGCGGTGTCGGGGCCACGCAGCAGCAGGGGGTAGGCGACAACGAGGAGCGTGAATACGAGCACCCAGGACAGGCCCACATGCAGCGGCACCGACATGCCCAGGCCCGCGGCGGCTCCGGCGAGCAGGCCGCCGAAGACCGCGCCGATGCTCCACGTGGCGTGGAAGCCGTTGAGCATCGAGCGCCCCACCGCCCGCTGCACGCGTAGGCCGTGGGCATTCTGGGCGACGTCGGTGATGGAATCGAGGGCGCCCAGCGCGAACAGGGCGAGGGCGAGCTGGACCCAGCTCTGGGCGAAGGCCGCACCCAGGGCCGCGAAGGCCATGAGCAGAGTGGAGACGAGCCCGACCCAGCGCGAGGTGAAACGGCGGATGAGCGGGCCGGCGGTCAGTCCCAGGACGATCGCCCCGGCGGGACCGCAAGCCACTGCGAGACCCAATTGGGCATAGGTGAGGCCGATGCTGTCGCGAATCTCGGGGTAGCGGGGGACGAGAGTGGCCCACACCATCCCATTGGTGAGGAACATCAAGATCACGCCCCAACGGGCGCGATTGAGGGTTGTTGTCACCGATATCTCCGTCTGTGGGGCCGGGTGGGGATGTGTGCTTCGCCCGCAATCATAACGTTTCGATTTGCGCGTGTGTCAGTGGTGTCGGCTGTGGATTCCTTCACACTCTCCCCTGGTATCCGATTTTTCACGACACAATCGTGGGTAGACGTCCTAGCCCGGGACCCAGGTCCCGCATCGGGACCCGGGACCGGGAATAACGTCCATGTAGACGCCAGCTCAGGCGCTGGCTCACTGGCCGGGGAACCGGCTAGACCTTCAAGGAGAGTAATCATGGCAAAGGACAACGAGACCGCGGTGGTGAATGCCGGCGTGGGCTACAAGCTTCTCAGCGTCACCCGCATCCTCATCGGCTGGATCTTCCTCTGGGCCTTCCTGGACAAGCTGATCGGCCTGGGCTTCACCACCTGCCGCAATTCGACCGGCATGCTCACCGAAACTGGAAGCGCGGTCACCATTTATGGTTCGGTTGACGTCATGTGTGAAAAGGCGTGGCTTTCCGGTGGCGCCGTGACCAAGGGCTACCTCGGTTCCTCTTCCGGCCCGCTGGCCGACGTCTTCATCGGCCTCGCGGGCCAGCGCTGGACCGACTGGATCTTCATGATCGGTCTGCTGGGCATCGGCCTGGCCCTGATCCTGGGCATCGGCACCAAGATCGCAGCATGGTCCGGCATTGCGATGCTCGCGATGATGTACGTGTCGCACGCCTGGCCCTTCTCGGGTGGCCTGACCAACCCCTTCATCGACTACCACATCATCTACGGCGTGGCAGGACTCGCCATCGTGCTGGTGGAGTTGAAGGACCAGCCCATCGGCCTCGGCAAGTGGTGGCGTTCGCTTGGCATCGTCAAGAAGAACGGCTGGCTCCTCTAGCAGACCTCCTCACTGGGGCCGGCACCGCAAGGTGCCGGCCCCACTTTTTTGTGTTCCGCCGCCCCACTCCCATAGGCTCCCGCCTCCGTACGCACCCGCCCCATACGCCCCCACCCCTCACCCCCGCCGTTTTCCGCGGATCCGCATGAAACCTCCGAAGAGAGCACGTTCTTTCGCTGTTTTCTGCGGATCCGCAGAAAACGGCGGGGCTGGGCGAGGGTGGGGGAGCGGAGTGGAGGGAACGGCGGGGCTGGGCGAGGGTGGGGGGAGCGGAGTGGAGGGGGAGGGCTGGGACCCACACGGGGGATACTTGGAGACATGCTTCCGGTCTCCACTCGCACGCTCATGCCCGCCCCCATGTCACTCCGCATGGCCTCATCCGGGGCGAGGCCCCTTCCGGCAGCGACTGCCGCCTTGGTGGTCGTGCTCGTGGCCGTCGCGTTCACCCTGAGTGTCGCAGGCTCGGCGCACGCCCACACGGCACTCCTGGAGAGCACTCCCGCGGAGGGCGCGGAGGTCGATGCCCCCGCCGAGGTGTCCCTCGTGTTCAACCAGGCACTCATCCAGTTGGGCAACGAGCTGACGGTGACAGACGCGGCGGGGACGGTGACGGCCCTTGAGCCGCGCTTCCCGGAGGACCACATCGTGGCCGCCACACTGCCGGTGCTCGCTGCCGGGGCGGCAACAGTGGATTGGCGTGTGGTTTCTGCCGACGGCCATCCGGTCGAGGGTGTGCTGACGTTCGTGGTCAACGACCCTGAGCCCACCGTGACACCCTCCGCCACGTCCGAGCCCACCGTGACAGAGGGCACGCCCTCACCCAGCCCCACCGTCAGCGTCACCGTCGTCCCGGTGGCGCCAGAGGCAGGCAGCGGGGCATCGGCCTGGGCGTGGTGGGTCGTCGCGGCAGCAGTCGTGGCTGGTGGCGCGGCCGTCGTGATCCGCGCGGTGTGGAGACGTGAGTGAGCATACGCATCGGCACGCGCGGCTCGCAGCTGGCCCGCGCGCAAAGTGAACAGGTGGGGCGGGCCCTCGCCGAGGCCTCTGGCGGCGAACTCGACATCGAGTACGTGGAGGTTGTCACCCGCGGGGACACGATACGCGGCTCGCTCGTGGGGCTCAGCGAGACCGGGGCCTTTGTCACGGCCTTGCGCACGGCACTCCTGGCCGACGAGTGCGACGTGCTGGTCCATTCGCTCAAGGACATGCCCGTGGCCCCCTTCCCGGGTCTCACGGTGGCGGCCATCCCTGCTCGCGCCGATGCCCGGGATGCCCTGTGCCTCCCGTCGGGATATGACGGCGAACACGACCTGGAGGCCTCGCGCGATGCGGCCAACGCGGTGGACCTGCTTGCACCGGGGGCCGTGGTGGGCACCTCCTCGCCTCGCCGCGCCGCACAGTTGCGCGCGTTGCGCCCCGATGTGGAACCGCGCGAGATACGCGGCAACGTGGACTCGCGCCTCGCGGCGCTCGGTGACGGCTTCGACGCGGTGATCCTCGCGGTCGCGGGCCTGGAACGGCTGGGGCGCCCCGAAGCCGTCTCGCATGTGTGGGAGACAGACGACATGGTCCCCGCACCGGGGCAGGGTGCGCTCGCGATCGAGCTGCGCGACGATGCCGCACCGGCGCTGCGCAGTCTTGTCGCCGCGCTCGACCACGGCCCCACGCGCGCGGCGGTGACGGCGGAACGCACGGCTCTCGAGGTGCTTCAAGCGGGTTGTGCAGCCCCCGTAGGCGCGCATGCGGTGTGCGAGGGCGGTCAGGTGCGTCTGCAGGTGCGGGTCATCAGGGAGGACGGGGTGCTCGCCCTCAACGAGCAGGTGAGTGGTCCGGCGGCCTTCGCCCAGAGCCTCGGTCGCCGCGCCGCCCACGCCCTGCTGGGCCGTGGCGCCGGAACGCTCATGGGCAGGTCCTAGGCCATGCCCGGCCTTGAGGGGCGGCGCATTCTGGTGCCGGTGACACGGGAGCGGCGCGAGCTGGCTCAGGCCTTGCACTCGCGGGGTGCCCTGGTCACAGAGGTCGAGTGCATCGCCATCGCGCCCACCTCCACACCCCAGGCGCTGGCCGATGCCGTGGTGGACTGGCTTGCAGGGGAGTTCGCCTGGCTGGCGGTCACCTCGCGCAATGCCGTGCTCGCGTTGGCCGAGGCGGCTCGATCCGAGGGGGCCGTGCTGTCCGTGCCTGCCGGGAGCAAACTGGCGGCGGTGGGTGCGGCGACCACGCGCGTGTGCCGTGACCTGGGCCTGCAGGTGGATCTCACTCCGGAGCAGTCCGATGCCGCAGGACTCCTGGAGGCATTTCCGGCGGGGGCAGGTAGGGTGCTGGTCCCCGTGGGGAACCTGGCCTCGCCAGCATTGGCCCGGGGCATCGGCGCCAAGGGCTGGCAGACACAGAAGGTGGAAGCCTACCGCACCGTGGACGGCCCGGGCCTGGATTCCGTGACCACCGCAGCGGTGTCCCATGGCGAGATCGACGCCATGGTGCTGACCTCCACCTCGGTAGCGCGGCGGGTGCGGCGCGACCTGGGCGAGGCCCGCGTGCCCAGCGGCACCGTCGTCGTCGCCATCGGGGACACCACTGCGGCCAGTGCGCGCCGTCTGGGTCTCACCCCCACCATCGTCGCCGCCTCTCCCAGTCATGCGGGCATACTGGAGGCTCTTGCGACCGTCTTCGAGGAGTCCGCGTGAGCGTCCCCCTTCCCCGTGAGCGTCCCCGCCGCCTGCGGACGAATGCCGCCCTGCGGCGCCTCGTGCGTGAGGTGCGGCTTGACGCATCGGCGCTGGTATTGCCCCTCTTTGTGGAGGAGGGTCTGGCCGAGCCCACGCCGATCGTCTCCATGCCGGGCGTGACGCGCCACACGCTGGACTCGCTTGCCGTCGAGGTGTCCAGGGCGGCCGATGCCGGGATAGGCGGCGTGATGCTCTTCGCGGTCCCCGCGCATCGGGATGCGCACGGCACTGCGGCCCTGGGCGCGGACAGCATCATGCAGCGCGCTATCGCGGTGGCACGGGCGGCCGCGGGGGAGAGGCTCGTGGTGATGAGCGATGTGTGCCTCGACGAGTTCACCGACCACGGCCACTGCGGGGTGCTCGATGCTTCCGGCGGTGTCGACAACGATGCGACGCTGGTCGTCTACGCACGCATGGCGGTGGATCAGGCTCACGCCGGCGCGCAGGTGCTGGGGCTGAGCGGCATGATGGACGGCCAGGTGGCCGCAGTGCGGGAGGCGCTCGACGGGGCCGGACATGCCGACACGGTGCTCCTGGCCTATGCGGCCAAGTACGCCTCGCCGCTGTACGGGCCGTTCCGCGAGGCGGTGGACAGTCAGCTCAGCGGCGATCGCCGCACCTATCAGCTGGATGTGGCCAACGCCCGCGAGGGCCTGCGGGAGGCGGCGCTGGATCTGCAGCAGGGCGCCGACATCCTCATGGTCAAGCCCGGGCTGCCCTACCTGGACGTGCTCGCGGAGGTGGCGCGCGCCTCGACCGTTCCCGTCGCCGCCTATCACGTGAGTGGCGAGTACTCCCAGATCGAGGCCGCCGCCGCCCAGGGGTGGATCGACCGCCGCGCCGCCCACCTGGAGGCCGTCACGGCCTTGCAGCGTGCGGGCGCCGACATCGTGCTCACCTATGCGGCGATCGAGATCGCCGCCTGGATCGACCGCGAGCGCACGGGCCGGGCGTGATGGGGCACCACGATTTCACCGCGCGGGCCGCCGCGGTGCTGCCCGGGGGCGTGAACTCGCCGGTGCGGGCCTGGAACGGCGTGGGCGGCTCCCCGGTGGCCGTGGCGTCGGGCCAGGGTGCCCTGCTGAGGGATGCGGCCGGTCGGGAGTACATCGACCTGGTGTGCTCGTGGGGTGCGGGCATCGTGGGTCATGCGCATCCGGTGGTGGTCGAGGCCGTCCAGCGCGCGGCGGCGCGGGGTCTGAGCTTTGGCGCGACCACCGAGGCCGAGCTGGACTTGGCCGAGGAGATCCGCCGCCGCTACCCGCCCGCCGAGAGGGTGCGCCTGGTCTCGACGGGCACCGAGGCGACCATGACCGCGCTGCGTCTGGCGCGGGCCGCCACCGGACGGGACCTGATCGTGAAGTTCGCAGGCTGCTATCACGGGCATTCCGACGGACTGCTGGTGGCGGCGGGGTCGGGACTGGCGACGGCGGGCACGCCGTCGAGTGCCGGCGTTCCGAAAGACGTGGCCGCGCTCACCGTGGTGCTGCCCTACGGGGATACCACCGCCCTGCGCGCCGCGTTCGCGCAGCACGGCCCGCGCATCGCCGCCGTCATCACGGAGGCCGCGCCCGCCAATATGGGAGTCATCGCGCCGCCCGCGGGCTTCAACGCGCTCATCGCGACGCTGTGCCGTGAGGCCGGCTCCGTCATGATCTGCGACGAGGTGCTCACGGGCTTTCGCGCCGGCCCCGCCGGGTGGTGGGGCGTGGAGCGCGATGCCGCTCTGGCGACGGGCGAGGAGCCTTGGGTGCCGGATCTGGTGACGTTCGGCAAGGTCATCGGTGGCGGGCTGCCGGTGGCCGCCGTGGCCGGGCGCGCCGACCTCATGGATCAACTCGCGCCCGTGGGGCCGGTGTATCAGGCGGGCACGCTCTCGGGCAACCCGGTCGCGGTCGCGGCAGGGCTCGCCACGCTGTTGCTTCTGGACGATGCCGCCTATGCGCACCTGGCGGGTCTCGCCGATGCCCTCGCTGAGGGGGTGGCGGGCGCCTTCGATGCTGCCGGTCGTGCCATCGCGGTGGGGAAGGCGGGCACGTTGGTCTCGTTCTTCACGGGGCTGCACGCGCCGCCGGTGGACGTCTCTCAGGCCGGCTCCCAGGACACCGCCGCCTACGCGAGCCTGTTCCACGCCCTCCATGCGGCCGGGGTGTGGCTTCCCCCGAGCGCCTTCGAAGCGTGGTTCGTCTCCACCGCGCATACCCCGGAGCAGGTGGCGGCCGTGGTCGAGGCCGTGACTGAGTGGGCACGGTCATGAAAAGGGCACAGTCATGAAGCAAGCACAGTCATGAAGCAAGCACAGTCATGAGGCTCCTCGGGCTCGACCTGGCGGGGCGGCGAGTGCTCGTCGCGGGCGGCGGCGCGGTGGGCACCCGCCGAGCGCTCGCGCTCGCCGCAGACGGCGCCCACGTCACCGTGGTGGCGCCCGAGCCGGATCCCGCCCTGGCATCGGCTCCGGGCGTGGAGGTCGTGGTGCGTGGGGTGAGCGAGGGCGACCTCGACGGCGCATGGCTGGTGGTGGCCGCGACCGGTTCGCGCGAGGTCAACACGTGCGTGGCTCGATGGGCTGAGGAGCGTCGGATCTGGTGCGTGCAGGCCGCCGATGCCGGTCAGGGCTCCGCGCGCATGGTCGCCCAGGCGCGGCACGAGGACGTGGTGTTCGGCGTGGTCTCGGCCGGTGAGGCCGATCCGCGGCGCTCGCTCGCCCTGCGGGATGCCTTCGCGGCGCTCGTGGCGGAGGGCGCCGCGGTGCCGACACCGCATCGGGCCCCTGCCACGGGGCGGGTGGTGCTGGTGGGAGCCGGTCCCGGGGCGGCGGACCTCATCACCGTGCGGGGTCGCCGCGCCCTGGCCGGCGCCGATGTGGTGGTCCACGACCGCCTGGGCACCGAGGAGCTGCTTGCCGCGCTTCCCGATGCGGTGGAGCGCATCGACGTGGGCAAGCGTCCTGACCATCACCCGGTGCCGCAGGAGCAGATCAACGCCCTGCTCGTGGAGCACGCCCTCGCGGGCCGGGTGGTGGTGCGTCTCAAGGGGGGCGATCCCTTTGTGCTGGGACGCGGTGGCGAGGAGGTCGAGGCGTGCGTGCGTGCGGGGGTGGCGGTGGAGGTGGTGCCGGGGCTGAGCTCGGCCATCGCCGGGCCGGCGCTCGCCGGGATACCCGTGACGGATCGCGCGGTGACGGCGGGCGTGCTCGTCGCGGCCGGTCACGGGGGCCTGGACGCCGTGGCGCTCGCGGCACTGCGTGAGGGGGTCACGGTGGTGCTGCTCATGGGGGTGGGGGCGCTTGGGGAGACGGTCGCCGCAGCCGTGGCGGCGGGGATTGATCCTCGCGTGCCCGTGGCGGTCGTGGAGAGCGCGAGCCTGCCGCAGCAGCGGGTGACGCGGGCCCCTCTGGAGGGCATCGTGGGGCGGTGTGCCGAGGTGGGGGTGACCAATCCGGCCGTCATCATCATGGGAGACGTGGCCCGCGAGGATTTTCTGGTAGACCGGACATCATGACAGTGCTCATCGCCTGCGCGCACGGCACGCGCGACCCCCAGGGTCAAGAGGTCATTCGGGAGCTCATCGACCAGGTGCGGGATGCCCTGGGTGTCGAGGTGCGTGAAGCCTACGTGGACGTCCAGGACCCCCATGTGGCCGAGGTGGTCTCGACCGTGCAGTGCGGCATCATGCCGGGCGTGGGGCCGGCCGCAGCCGTCGTGGTGCCGCTCCTGCTGGCCGGCGGCTATCACGTGCACGTGGACATCGCCCGCGCGGTGGAGCATCGCGAGGACGTCGCGGCCACCCCCGCGCTGGGGCCTGATGCGCGGCTCATCGACATGGTGGTGGACCGCCTGCGCGAGGCAGGCGTGCCGCTCGACACCGCCGTGGTCTTCGCGGC
This sequence comes from uncultured Demequinaceae bacterium, assembly GCA_964517615.1. Lineage (GTDB taxonomy): Bacteria > Actinomycetota > Actinomycetes > Actinomycetales > Demequinaceae > Demequina. The sequence continues at coordinate 38,153 of CAZFEH010000001.1, read as the reverse complement.
CGCGGGCTCGTCGGACCCCCGCTCGCAGGCGGACACGGAGGCCGCGGCCGCCCTGCTCCGCGAGCGCTGGCTCGGACCTGTGGAGGTGGGCTATGCGGCGGGCATCGCCCCCACTGCCGCCGATGCCGTGGGGCGGTTGCGCGACCAGGGGCATGCGAGCGTCGCCGTCGCGTCGTACCTCCTGGCTCCTGGCTTCTTCCAGCGCAGGCTGGAGGAGGCAGAAGCGGACTGGGTGACCGCCCCGCTCGCGCCCGATGCCCGGCTCGTGGAGATCATCGCGGAAAGGTACCGGAGCACCAGTGGACTCTGATCCCTTTATGCGTCATCGCGCGCTCGCGGGCTTCGGGACCGAGGCTCAGGAGGCGCTGGGCCGCGCGCGCGTGGCCCTGGTGGGCATGGGCGGTTTGGGCTGTCCCGCCGCGCAGTATCTAGCGGGAGCCGGCGTGGGCTATCTCACCCTCATCGACTCGGATTCCATCTCCGGCACCAACCTGCACCGGCAGTTGCTCTACGGCCCGGGAGATGTGGGGCGGCGCAAGGTAGAGGTGGCTGCTGCGCGCCTGCGTGAGCAGGCGCCGTGGTGCTCCGTGACGGCGCTCGACCTGCGCCTCACACCCGCCAATGCCGAGCAAGTGCTCGCGGGCCATGACCTGGTGCTCGATGGCACGGACACGTGGGCCTCGCGCTACCTCATCGCGGATGCCGCCGCCGCCCTGGGCCTGCCCACGGTGTGGGGTGCGATCTCGGCGTGGTATGGCCAGATCACCATTTTTGACGCCGCGCACCGCCTGCGGGATCTCTTCCCGCAGGAGCCCGATGCCGACCTCGCGGTGTGCGAGGGCGGCGGGGTCTTGGGTCCACTGTGCGGTCAGGTGGGTACCGCGATGGCCACGCAAGCCGTCATCCACCTGACCGGCACGGGCACCACGCTCGCGGGCCGACTATCCGTGGTAGACGTGCGCGACGGCACATGGCGCACCATGCCCGTTGCTGCACGAGAGGCGGAGGCCTGATGCGCACGGTGGACGAGCATGTGGCACGGGCGCTCGGGCTCGTGGAGGCGTTGCCGGCACAGGAGGTCCCCCTGGCCGATGCCCTGGGCCGCGTGACGGCCGGTGAGGCGCGGGCGCGCATCGCGGCCCCGGTCTTCGACAACTCCGCCATGGACGGCTATGCGGTGCGTGTCGCCGACCTGGCGGAGGCATCGGGGGAGCACGCCGTCACGCTGACTGTGACGGGACGGGCACTGGCCGGCCACCCCAGCATCGTCCCCGTGGAGGCGGGCACCACGGTGCGGATCATGACAGGGGCCCCGGTGCCGCCCGGCGCCGATGCCGTGGTGGCCCAAGAGGTGGTGACGGCGGGCGAGGGCGTCGCCACTTTTGGTGCCCCGACCGTTGCGGGTCACCACATCCGGCGTGAGGGTGAGGACATCCGCCCGGGAGACACAGTGCTGGGGCCGGGGGTGATGCTGGGTGCACGCCACCTGGCCGCCGCTGCCGCCGCCGGCCTGGACCGGCTGAGCGTGCGCGGCCGGGCGCGCGTGGGCTATCTGGTGACGGGTGACGAGCTGGTGGAGCCGGGCGCACCCTTGGGGCCTGGGCAAATACATGACTCGAATGCCACGTACCTCTATGCGGCGCTCACGGCTCTGGGCGCTCAGCCCGTGCCGCTGGGGCGGGCGGGAGACGATCCGGATGCGGTGCGCCGCCTGCTGCTGGCCGCACAGGTGGACCTGCTCGTCACCACGGGCGGCGCGAGCGTGGGGGAGAGCGATCCCGTGAAGGCCGCGCTGCCCGAGGTGGAGTTCGCGAAGGTGGCCATGCAGCCGGGCAAGCCACAGGGCTTGGGAAGGCTGGCTGGCACTCCCATCCTGTGTCTGCCGGGCAATCCCGTGGCAGTGGCCGTCTCGGTTGAGGCCCTGGTGGCGCCCGTGGTGCGTGCGCTACAGGGTGTAGCCAAGGGCACCACCGAGGGTGAATGGGAGCCGATGCCGGCCGGAGCGGCGTGGTCGTGTCCGCCAGGGCGCGAGCAGTTCATCCCCGTCGTCATCGCGGATGGCGCTGTGGTTCCCGCCACCTCGGGCGGCTCCGGTTCCCATCTGGCCGCACGCCTGGCCGCCGCCGAGGCGCTGGCCCGGGTCCCGGCATCGGCCGATGCCGTGGCGCCCGGTGATAGCGTCCTGGTCAGGAGGTTCACCGCATGAGCGACTTCACCCATCTGGATGGCCGCGGTGACGCGCGCATGGTGGACGTGACGGCCAAGCAGCCCACCGTCCGCCGTGCCGTGGCCGAGGCCGTGGTCGACTGCGCGCCCCACGTGGTGGCGGCGCTGCGCGATCAGACGGTCCCCAAGGGGGATGTGCTGGCGGTGGCCCGCATTGCCGGCATTGCGGCTGCCAAGCGCACGCCCGAACTGCTGCCGCTCGCGCACGTGATCGGGGTGCATGGCGTGCGCGTGGAGGCGCTCATCGAGGACGACGGCGTGCACCTGAGTGCCGAGGTCTCCACCGCCGACCGCACGGGGGTGGAGATGGAGGCCCTGACCGCCGTCTCCGTTGCCGCGCTCAACGTGGTGGACATGGTCAAGGGACTGGACAAGGGCACGTCGATCCGGCACGTGCAACTGGTGGCCAAGGACGGCGGCAAGTCCGGCTCGTGGCGGCGGCAGCAGTAGGCTGCGATGGCTCACGATGCCGGGGCGCCTATGGGGCTGACTGAGGGCGTGGTTGAGGACTGGGACGCGCTCATCGTGGCGGGGGGCAAGGGGGAGCGGTTGGGGGGCGTTTCCAAGCCGGACCTGAGGGTGGGTGAGATGGCACTGTTGGACCGCACCCTGGCCACGCTGGCCGATGCCGTGCAGACGGTGGTGGTGGGAGGCCCGGCGCGCGACGGTGTGCTGTGGACCGTCGAGGATCCCCCCGGGGGCGGGCCCGCCGCGGCGGTGGGTGCGGGGCTCGCGGCGCTGTCCGGTGCGGGCGGGGCGCTCTGGACGGTCGTGGTGGCCGTGGACCTGCCTGGCCTGGATGCCGCCCTGTCTTTGCTGTTGCGGGCCCGGGCGCGCGATGGCGCCTGTCTGCTCGATGCCTCGGGGCGGGCGCAGGTGCTGCTCGCCGTGTATCGCACCGAAGCGCTTGCCGCGCGGTGTGGTCAGGACATGACCGGTTGGTCCATGCGTAGGCTGGTGGAAGGCCTCGACATCGTGGAGGTCACGGGTGCCCACGAGGCCGCCCATGACGTCGATACCTGGGAAGACGTTGACTTCTGGAAGGGAAGGCTGACATGACCGAGAGTGCAGTGGAGCAGTGGATCGGGGCGCTGGCCAAGGAGTTCGACCTCGACATCGGCGAGGTGGATGTGCATGCGCTGCTCGACGTGGCGCGGGATGCGGCCCACTCCGTGGTCCGGCCCGCGGCGCCGCTGGCCACCTTCATGGTGGGATACGCGGCGGGGCGTCGCGGCGCGCGAGGAGACGATATCTCTGCCGAGTGTGAGCGAGCCTCAGCGCTCGCTCAGGGCTGGAGCGGTGCGTGACTGTGGCGGGGGATGCTGTTCAGGTGGGTCAAACTCCCCGGGTCACCGTGCGGCTCTATGCCGCGGCTGCGGAGGCGCTGGGTGCCCAGGAGGACGTGATCGCCGCCGGGTCCGCGTCGGCGTTGCGCGAGGCGCTCGGTGCCCGAGGGGAGGATGCCGCGCGCGTGGTGCCGCAGTGCTCGCTCTTGCGCGATGGTGTGCGGTTGGACGATGAGGCGGCCCTGCGCCAGGGCGACGTGGTGGATGTGCTACCGCCCTTTGCCGGGGGATAGGGCGCGCACCAAGATCGGTGAACACGTGCGCGGCTGGCGCATGGTGCTTGGACTCACCGCGCAGCAGGTGGCTGAACGCGCAGGCATCACCTGCGATACCTTGCGCAAGATTGAAACCGGCGAGCCAGGTGTGGGTATTGGCAACGTGTCGCAGGTGCTCCGTGCGCTGGACTTGCTCGATCAGATGATCGAGTCTGTGATCCCCTCGGTAGTGATATCGGCTGGCTGCGGGCGGGAAGCCTGGCAAAGAGGCGTGCGCGATGACCGCGCTCGGCACGCCCCGCGTCACAGGCCGCGCCTCAGCCGCCGATCGCACTCATGGGGCGCGCCGGCTGGATGAAAGACGGGTCGTCAATCCCGTGCCCCACCCGCTTGGCCGCGACGCACGTGATCATCGCCTCGGCCAGGCGCGCGTCGTCGCCGCCGTCGCGCAGCAGGCCGCGCAGGTCGGATTCCTCGTGGGCGAAGAGGCAGTTGCGGAACTGGCCGTCGGCGGTCAGGCGCACCCGGTCGCAGCGGCCGCAGAAGGCCCGGGTCACGGAGGCTATCACGCCCACCGTGGCATCGGTCCCTACGATGCGGAACGTCTCGGCTGGTGCCGCCCCGTCATGTCCCAGCGCCTTCAGCTCGAAGCGCGCGGAGACGGCATCGAGGATCTCCCGGGCCGTGACCATCTCTTCGCGCCGCCAGGTGTGGCCGCCATCGAGCGGCATGTGCTCGATGAAGCGCATCTGCAGGCCGCGCTCCACGGCGAAGTCCACCAGATCGACCACCTCGTCGTCGTTGACCCCGCGCATGATGAGCGCGTTGAGCTTGACCGGGCTGAATCCCACCGCGCGTGCCGCCTCGATCCCTGCGAGTGTGTCGGCGAGCCGGTCGCGGCGCGTCAGCTCGATGAAGCGACCGCGCTGGAGGGTGTCGAGTGAGATGTTGACGCGGTCCAGGCCCGCGTCGCGCAGGGCCGCGGCCATGGAGGGCAGGCGCAGGCCGTTGGTGGTCAAGGACAGGTCGAGCGGTTCGCCGTCACCGGTGCGCACGGCGGCGAGTGCGCGCACCACGTCCAGCACGTCGGGGCGCAGCAGCGGCTCGCCTCCGGTGAGGCGCACCTCGCGTACGCCCAGGCCCACGGCCACGCGCACCAGCCGGATCAACTCGTCGGTGGTAAGCAGGGTGGCGGAGGCCAGCCACGGCACGCCATCCGCGGGCATGCAGTAGGTGCAGCGCAGGGAGCAGCGATCGGTGAGGGAGATGCGCAGGTCACGATGCACCCGTCCGTAGCGGTCCACGAGCCTGCTCATGCGATGCCCACCCAGGTGTGGGAGCCGTCGGCCAGGATCTCGCGCTTCCACACGGGAAGCTCAGCCTTGACCCTCTCCACGGCTTCCCGGCATGCGGCGAACGCCTCCGCGCGATGCGCCGAGGCGGCGGCGACCACGATGGCGGCGTCTCCCACGGCCAGCAGCCCCACCCGATGGGTCAGGGCGATGGCGGCTTCGTGTCGCGCGGCGACCTCGGCAACGACGCGCGCGATGGTGGCCGCGGCATCGGGATGTGCCGAGTATTCGAGGTGGGTCACCACACCCTCCACCGCCGGGTCGTGATCGCGCACGAGCCCTACAAAAGTGGCCACCGCGCCGTGGCGACCGTCTGCCACGGCGCCCACGTGGGCATCGAGGGACAGGGGCTCGCCGGAGAGTGCCCCCCACGACGATGCACCCCATGAGCGCGCGCCGACGCCGGCCATCAGTGGTCGCCCCCGTCCAGTTGGGTGAGCGCATGCGCCAGCACCGTGGGCAGCACCTCCAGGGCCGACTCGACCGCGCTGGGTGAACCCGGCAGGTTCACCACCACTGCGGGCCGCGCATGCCGCGTGACCCCGGCCAGGCCGCGCGAGAGCGCCACGAGCGGCGTGCGGTGGGCGTCGCGCATCCGCAGCAGTTCTGGGATGCCCGGGAGGTCGCGCGCCAGGAGCGGCGCGGTCGCCTCCGGTGTCACGTCGCGGGGGCCGATGCCCGTCCCACCCGTGGTGACCACCACCCGGGCGCCCCAGCCGGCCACGGCATCGTCGATGGCCGTAGTGATGGCGGCGGCATCGTCGGGCACGGTGACCGCCGCGATCTCGGCGCCCTGGGCCCGCAGAGCCTCCGTGAGCAACGGCCCGGTGGCGTCCGGGCGCTCGCCGACGAAGGAGCGATCGGAGACGGTGAGCACCGTGACCTTGATGCCCTCCAGCAGAGGTGATGGAGCCATGGGACTAGTCTCGCCGGGTGGGTTCCCAGCCCCGGCGCGGCGCGCGGCTGCCCGTCGTGTAGTGATCGCGCGTGCGGTAGACGATGAAGGGCCGGGCCATGTACTGCAGAGGCACCGACAGCGCATGCACGAGCCGCGTGAACGGCCAGGCGGCAAGGAGGGCGAAGCCCGCGACCACATGCAGCTGGAAGATCAGCGGAGCCTGGGCCATGTACTCGGGTGCGGGCTGGAAGATCAGCACGGAGCGCAGCCACACCGAGACGTCCTCCCGATAGTTGTGACCTTCGCCGAAGATGCCCGAGGCGAACCACGACGCGGCCACGCCCAGGAGGATAGCGCCACCCAGGAAGACGAACATGACCTTGTCGTTCGGGGTGGTGCGCTGGAACACCAGGGCGCTGGAGCGGCGGCGGTAGACCAGGGCGATGAAGCCGACGAGGGTCGCCGAACCGGCCACCAGACTGAGCGGCATGGTGAGCGTGTGATAGAGATGCTCGTCAATGCCGAGCGCATCGGTCAGGGCCTTGGGCACCAGGAGCCCCAGGAGGTGTCCGAAGAACACCGCGATGATCCCGTAGTGGAACAGGGGAGAGGCGATGCGCATGAGCCGAGATTCGTACATCTGGCTGGAACGCGTGGACCAGCCGAACTTGTCGAAGCGGTAGCGCCAGACGAGCCCCACGATGAGCACCGCGAGGCAGACGTACGGCAGGGCGATCCACAGCAGCAACGATGTCGTGGGCAGGTCCGCGGTGGTTGCGGCGAGGTGCAGGGGGATCATCGGCGGCCTCCCAGGGTCTCCAGATTGAGCGCGGTGGGGAAGGGGTCCAGGCCCACGGTCTCCGTGGGGGGACCGGAGCGGGCGAGATCGGCCATGCGCTGCGCGATCTCGTCGGTCATGGCGGGCAGGGTGGCAATCACCGCGCCCATCACGTGGGCGTAGGGGGAGTCGAGCTTGGCGAGGGCCTCGCGCATCAGGCCGATGCCCACCCGGTTCTCCACCAGCAGCGCGTCGCCGCTCAGGCGGTTTCCCAGGGCGGCGAACTCCAGCAGCACGGCAAGGTGGTCGGGAAGCTCCTCGTCGCCCATCTCCATGCCCGAGGCCAGGTAGGCCTGCTTGAAGCGCAGGATGGCATAGCCGCGATTGCGGGTGTCGCCGTCCGTCCAGAAACTCAGATACAGCGCCGTGCGGCGGCGCATGTCAAAGGTGTCCACGTAGTGCTGCTGAGCAGCCTCGAAGCCCACCTCGTCGAGCCACGCCAGAAACGAGCGCAGTGGATCCCCAGTGGCGGGCGGGAGGCCAGCCACGAGCGCCTTGAGATCATCGAGCCGGCCCTCGAGTTGCTGGTCGGGGTACCACAGGAGCCAGGATGCCGCCAAGTAGGCGTCGGCCACATGCTGCGAGGCGGTGGTGTCCTCCATCGCTACTCTCCGTCCTGGCGCACGCGGATGGGTGGCATGCCGAGCGCGACGCCCTTGCCGTCCCAGTGCGGCAGGTTCACCGCATCGGACGTCACGAGCGAGGCCCGGCGCTGCTCCTCCACGCCCTTGAGGACGTGGAAGGAGTCGTTCGCGATGGTGTGGGGCGCGTGGGTGGGGCCGTTGCCCCCCGGGCCGCCCACCGAGTCGAGCGAGCAGGTGAGATCCTCGAGTTCGCGCGCGACCTCGGCATGGGCTGCCGGGATGACGTAGCGGTCTTCGTACTTGGCCACGGCGAGCAGCCGGTAGAGCTCGAGCATGGTCTGCTCGTCGAGGCCCACGGCTGCGGGGATCTCGGGGCGCACCGGGTTTCCCAGGTTGTGGTCGCGCATGTAGGAGCGCATCGCGGCCAGAGTGTCGAGCGAGCGCAGCACCGGGCCGGTGTCGCCCGCGGTGAACAGCTCCGCGAGGTACTCGATGGGGATGCGCAGGCTCCGCAGCGCGCCGAAGAGGCTGTCCGCGTCCTCGCCGTCGTGGCCCGTGTCGCGCAGCGCCTCGGAGACCGGGGACAGCGGCGGGATGTACCAGACCATCGGCATGGTGCGGTACTCGGGGTGCAGCGGCAGCGCCACCCGGTAGGTCTTGGCCAGGTGGTAGACCGGCGAGCGCTCCGCCGCCTTGATCCAGTCCGCAGGAATCCCGTCGCGCCGCGCCGCGGCCTGCACCTCTGGGTCTGTGGGGTCCAGGATGAGGTCCAACTGGGCTTCGTAGAGGTCCCGGGGATCCGGGGTGGCCGCCGCGGCCGTGACCTTGTCGGCGTCGTACAGGAAGAGCCCCAGGTAGCGCAGGCGTCCCACGCAGGTCTCCGAGCATACGGTGGGCAGACCCGCCTCGATGCGGGGGTAGCACATCGTGCACTTCTCGGCCTTGCCGGTGGCGTGGTTGAAGAACACCTTCTTGTAGGGACAGCCCGTGACGCACATCCGCCAGCCGCGGCAGGCGTCCTGGTCCACGAGCACGATGCCGTCCTCTGCTCGCTTGTACATCGCGCCGGAGGGACATGAAGCCACGCAGGCAGGGTTGAGGCAGTGCTCGCAGATGCGCGGCAGGTAGAACATGAACGCCTGCTCGTACTCAAAGCGCACGCGGTCGCTCACCTGGGACTGGATGCGCTTGATGACCGGGTCCTCGGGGGCGGTCTCGGGGGCGCCCGCGAGGTTGTCGTCCCAGTTGGCGGACCAGGTGATCTTCATGGGCTTGCCGGTGATGGCAGACTCAGGGCGCGCCACGGGCGAGGTGCGCCCCTGAGGCGCGTTGAGCAAGGTGTCGTAGTCGTAGGTCCAGGGCTCGTAGTAGTCCTGCACACCGGGCAGGCGTGGATTCGAGAAGATGGTTGCCAGACGCTTGAGGCGGCCGCCCTGGCGCAGTTTCAGCCTGCCGCGCTTGGTCAGCTCCCAGCCACCCTGCCACTTGTCTTGGTCCTGGTAGGTGCGGGGATATCCCAGGCCTGGACGTGTCTCCACGTTGTTGAACCAGGCGTACTCCACGCCGTCACGGTTGGTCCACGCCTGCTTGCAGGTCACCGAGCAGGTGTGGCAGCCGATGCACTTGTCGAGGTTCATCACCATGCCGACTTGAGCCATGACCTTCATCAGTACGTCACCTCCTGCGAGCGACGGCGGATCACCGTGACTTCGTCTCGTTGGTTTCCGGTGGGGCCCAGGTAGTTGAAGGCGAAGGACAACTGCCCGTACCCGCCCACCAGGTGGGTGGGTTTGAGCATGATGCGCGTGAGCGAGTTGTGGATGCCGCCGCGCTGGCCCGAGGACTCTGCGATGGGCACGTCCACCACGCGGTCCTTCGCGTGGTACATGTACACCGTCCCGGCGGGCATGCGGTGGCTCACCACGGCGCGCGCCACGACCACGCCGTTGCGGTTGTACGCTTCGACCCACTCGTTGTCCTTGACGCCGATGGCGGCCGCGTCTTCGACGCTCATCCATAGGTCCGGCCCGCCGCGCGAGAGCGACAGCATGTATTGATTGTCCTGGTAGTTGGAGTGAATGGACCACTTGGAGTGGGGGGTGAGGTAGCGCACCGTGACCTCCTTCGCCCCGCCGCGTTCCTGGTCGCCGTAGAGGCGGTTCATGTTGACCGTGGGACGGAAGGTGGGCAGGTGCTCTCCCATCTCCGCCATCCAGTCGTGATCCAGGAAGAAGTGCTGGCGGCCGGTGAGGGTGTGCCAGGGCTTGAGATGCTCGACGTTGATGGAGAAGGCCGTGTAGCGGCGCCCGCCGTGTTCTGAGCCCGACCATTCGGGCGAGGTGATCACGGGAACCGGCCTGGCCTGGGTGTCGGGGTAGGTGATGAGTTTGCCCTCGTTGTCCAGTGCGAGATGTGCCATCTTTTGGCCTGTGCGCTTCTCCAGTGCCCGGAAGCCCTCCACCGCCACGCGTCCGTTGGTGGTGCCAGCCAAGGCGAGGATCGTCTCGCAGGCGTGAATCGCCGTGACGAGCGAGGGGCGCCCCGCGGCGGGGCCATCGGCGATGACGCCGTTGACCTGGGCCAGGCGCTTCACCTCGGCCTCCACGTTGACGGGTACTCCCTTGGTGGAGGTTCCCAGCTTCTCCATAAGCGGGCCCAGCGCCGACCACTGGGCACCGATCTTGGTGTAGTCCCGCTCCACCAGCACGAACTTGGGCGCGGTCTTGCCTGGAATGAACTCGACCTCGCCCTTCTTCCAGTCCCTGACCGTGCCGCCGGGGACGGCCATCGCATCGGGAGTGTCGTGCAGCAGCGGCACAGAGACCAGGTCCGTGACCTTCTCGACGTGACCGGCCGCCAGTTCCGAGACCTTCTCGGCCAGTTCGCGGAAGTAGTCGTAGTCCGACTTGGTCTCCCACGGCGGGTTGATGGCCGGGGTGAAGGCGTGGACGAAGGGGTGCATGTCGGTCGAGGAGATGTCGTGCTTCTCGTACCACGTGGCGGCGGGCAGCAGCACGTCCGAGAACAGCCCGGTGGAGGTCATGCGGTAGTCGAGCGAGACGAGCAGGTCCAACTTGCCCTCGGGGGCCTCCTCGCGCCACACCACATCCTGGGGGCGCGCGTGAGGAGCGGACTGTTCCGCCGTGGCCGCCGAGTGCGTCCCCAGCAGATGCCGCAAGAAGAACTCGTTGCCCTTGGCGGACGATCCGAGCAGGTTGGCGCGCCACACTGTGAGCACGCGGGGCCAGTTCTCCTCCGCGTCGGGGTCATCGATGGCGAAGTCCACCTCGCCCGAGGTCAGCTTCTGCTTCATGAACTCGCCCGCATCCTTGCCCGATGCGGCAGCCTCGGCTCCGAGCGCGGTCGAGGAGCGGTTGAACTGCGGGTAGGACGGCATCCAGCCGGATCGAGCGGACTGTGCCATCACGTCGATGGATGTCATTCCTGCGAAGCGCCCCGCACCCAAGGGTGAGGAGATGTCCTCTGGCACCATGCCGTCGTAGCGCCATTGGTCGGTCTGGGTGTAGAAGAAGCCCGTCCCGATCATCTGGCGCGGCGGACGCACCCAGTCGAGACCGAAGGCGAACTGCGCCCAGCCCGTGACCGGGCGGCATTTCTCCTGGCCCACGTAATGCGCCCAGCCGCCACCGTTCACGCCCTGGCATCCGGTCAGGGTGATGAGTGCCAGGAAGGTGCGGTAGATCGTGTCGGAGTGGAAGTAGTGGTTGGTGCCGGCACCCAGGATGATCATGGAACGACCGCCGGAGTCCTCGGCGTTTTGCGCGAACTCCCGGCCGATGCGTGCGGCCTGCTCGGCGGAGACGCCCGTGATGGTCTCCTGCCAGGCGGGGGTGTAGGGGCTCGGGTCGTCGTAGCCGGTGGGCCACTGGCCAGGCAGCCCCTCGCGGCTCACGCCGTACTGGGCGAGCATGAGGTCGAAGACGGTGGTGACCAGGCGCTCGCCGTCCGCAGTGGTGAGGGTGGCGACGGGCACGCCGCGCTCCAGCACACCGCCGCGCTCATCCTGCTCCTGGCCCACATCGAAACGCGGCATGAGCAGCGGGGCCTGGGAGGTGCCCGCCGCGCCATACAGGCTCAGCGCGGGATCGACGCCCTCCAGGTCGAGGTTCCACTTGCCTTCGCCCTCTTGGCCGAAGCGGAAGCCGAGCGAGCCGTTGGGCACCGTGGGGCGGCCTGTGGCAGAGTCGATGAGCACCGTCTTGAAGGCGGCGTTCTCGCTGGTGTCTCCCAGATCGGCGGCGGTGACGAACTTTCCGGGCACGTAGGAGCCATCCCGGGGTTCGAGGGTCACGAGGAATGGCAGGTCAGAGAAGCGCTTCACGTAGTCGACAAAGCGCGGCACCTGGCGCTCGACGAAGAACTCCTTGAGCACCACATGGCCCATGGCCATCGCGAGCGCGCCGTCGGTGCCGGGATGGGGGTTGAGCCATTCGTCGGCGAACTTGGTGTTGTCCGCGTAGTCGGGGGAGACGGTGACCACCTTCTGGCCCCGGTAGCGCGCCTCGGCCATGAAATGCGCATCGGGGGTACGTGTGACGGGCACGTTGGCGCCCCACATGATGAGGTAGGCGGCGTTGAACCAGTCGGCGGATTCGGGCACGTCGGTCTGGTCGCCGAAGACCTGCGGCGAGGCGACGGGCAGGTCGCAGTACCAGTCGTAGAAGGACAGCATCGAGCCGCCCATCATGGACACGAAGCGGGCGCCGGCGCCGTGGGAGGCCATGGACATGGCGGGGATGGGGGAGAAGCCGAAGATGCGGTCGGGGCCGTGCTCCTTGACGGTGTGGACGTGGGCGGCCGCCACGATCTCGCGGGCTTCCGCCCACGAGGCGCGCACCAGGCCGCCTTTGCCGCGCGCCTGCTGGTAGGCGCGACGGGTCTCGGGATTGGTCACCACCGCGCGCCACGCGTCCACCGGGTCGGGGTGCTCACGCTTAGCCGCCCGGTAGGCCTCCAGCAGCACGCCGCGGATATAGGGGTACTTCACACGCGTGGGCGAGTAGGTGTACCAGGAGAAGGCCGCACCGCGCGGGCAGCCGCGGGGCTCGTATTCGGGGCTGTCCGGGCCCGTGGTGGGGTAGTCCGTCTGTTGGGTCTCCCACGTGATGACGCCGTCCTTGACGTACACCTTCCACGAGCACGAGCCCGTGCAGTTCACCCCGTGGGTGGAGCGGACGATGCGGTCGTGGCTCCAGCGGTCGCGGTAGAAGACGTCGGCGCCACGGCCACCCTCCAGGGTGACCGTGCGCTCGTCAGGTGAGACCTGACCCGGGTGAAAGAATCGGCCCGCCCGCACGAGCGGGTTCTTGGCCGCTTCCGCCGCCGGGATTGCCGGGGGGTTCGGGCTGGTGGTCATGGTGTGCCTCCTCGGAAACCGGGACAGTGAGGGGGGTGGCGATGAACTCGGGCGCGACATCGGCTCGGGTGAGCCAGGCACGGCATACTCCTGGCCGTACGTGTACTTCGAACTTGTCCAACGTCACGGGCTGACCCGTGTCGCGGAGCAAGGTGTTCATGAGTTCTGCGTGGATGGTGCAGATGGCGGGGTGGTCTGTGATCAGGGTGGCGTAGGGGCACGACGTCATGGTGATGGTGTCGCCCACTTCGTCCGAATGGGCCTGGAAGCCCACGGCGTTGAGCGCCTCGACGGCGTAGGAGACGGCCTGGTCGGGATCGTCGGCGGAGCGGGGGGCGGGGGCGTGCTCGGCCCAGGAGCGGGCCGTCTCGATCGCCACCTCGTCGGCATCGGCGCCGGCGAGCGCGGTGCGCAGATGCGCCTCAAGGTTGGCGTAGGGGGCGGTGATCATCGCCGAGGGGGCGTAGAGCACGCGCGGTCGGCCGCGGCCAGTGGGCCGCTGGGTGACGCGATCCACAAAGTCGGCAGCCACCAGCACGTCCAGGTGGTGGCGGGTGGTGTTGACGTGCAGTTGGGTGGTCTCGGCAATGGCCTCGACGGTTTGCGGCTCGCTGCTCGCGCACAGGAAGTCGACGATGGTGCGGCGAGATCCGACCAGCACGTTGCGGTGGGGCTCCTCGTGCGTGCCCAGCGACACCACGCGCCGCAGCGCGTGCTCGAGGTCGTCGTTGGCCGGTGCCATGTCCATCTTTCTACCATGTTTCTCCCCATCTGTTGATAAACACGAGAAATATTGACTACTGTGAAAAATCTTGTAGGGTGTGCGTTGTCCGCCTGAGCGCTGAAGGAGCAGACATGGTCGTCCCGGACCGAGAGGTGCCGCGCGGAGCGGTGCGGGTGCTCGTCATCTCCAGCGCGGGCTTCACGCTCATGTTCGCGGTATGGCTCATGTTCGGTGTGCTCGGCGTAGCCATCCGCGACGAGTTCGGCCTCACCGACTCGCAGTTCGCATGGCTCACCTCCGTGGCCATCCTCAACGGCGCGCTGTGGAGGTTGCCCGCCGGGCTGGTGGCGGACCGATGGGGTGGACGCGTCGTGTCCACCGCGATGCTGGCGTTCACCGCCATCCCCGTCTTCCTGCTGGCCTACACCACGGACGCCGCCTCCACCACCTATACCCAGTTGCTGATCTATGCCTTCCTCGTTGGCTTCGCGGGCAATGCCTTCGCCTCCGGTGCCGCCTGGGTGAGCGCCTGGTGGCCCCGCGAGCGGCAGGGCCTCGCGCTCGGCGTGTTCGGTGCCGGCAACGTGGGTGCCTCGGTGACCAAGCTCATCGGACCGGCCATGATCACCGCCGTGCCCGTGGCGGGCCTCCTGGGAGGGCTGGTCCCCGGCGGCTGGCGTTCGGTGCCGTTCTTCTATGGGGTTCTGCTGGTCGCCATGGCGGTGACGACCTGGTTCCTCTCACCCGCACCCGAGCGCAAGCCCGGCAGCGGCCGCACGCTGCGCACCCAGCTGAAGCCCCTGCGCCAGGTGAGGGTGTGGCGCTTCAGCCTCTACTACGTGGTGGTGTTCGGCGCCTACGTGGCCCTGTCGTCGTGGCTTCCCAAGTACTACGTCGACGTCTATGGGCTGGGCCTGCGCGAGGCCGCGCTTCTCACCGCATTGTTCATCTTCCCTGCCTCGCTGCTGCGGCCGCTCGGCGGGTGGTTCTCGGATCGCTTCGGTGCGCGCCGCGTCATGTACGGCACCTTCGCGCTCATGGCCGGGGCCAGTGGCGTGCTGATGATGCCGTACGGCCACATCGTCATCGCCCGGCCCGATGGCTCGACCAGCGAGATCCTGCCGTGGAACGTGGGGCTCGTGTCGTTCACCGTGCTCGTGGTGCTCATCGGCGTGGCGATGGGAGTGGGCAAGGCCGCCGTCTACAAGCACATCCCCGAGTACTTCCCGCAGGATGTGGGCGCCGTGGGCGGCCTCGTCGGATGCCTGGGGGCGCTGGGCGGGTTCCTGCTCCCGCCGCTGTTCGCCGCGACCACCGCATGGGTGGGCCTGCCTCAGGCCACGTTCGGGGTGCTGTTCGTGGTGACCATCGCGGCTGCCGTGTGGATGCACCTGACCGTGGTGAAGCTGCTGCATGCCGCGAGCCCGGAGCTCGCGGACAAGTTCGAACGCGACGCCGTCGCACCTGGTCCGTCCCGCCAGAAGGAGGCATGACATGAGGAAAGTGCTGGAAGCCCTCAAGGGCCAGGAATGGCTCGACGAATGGGACCCCGAAAACGCCTGGGACCCCAAGCTGGCCTGGCGCACGCTCGCGGTCACCACGTTCGCGCTGACCCTGTGCTTCATCGCGTGGTTCCTGGTGAGCGCACTCGCCCCCGTCATGGCGGACCTGGGATTCGAACTCACCAAGGGCCAGTTGTACTGGCTCACCGCACTGCCTGGCCTATCTGGCGGCATCCTGCGTATCGTGTGGACCTTCCTGCCGCCCATCCTCGGCACGCGCAAGCTCGTGACCTACACCACGGGGTTGCTGCTCCTGCCCTTCGTGGGCTGGGCACTCGCCATTCAGGACCCCACCACCCCGTACTGGGTGCTCGTGATCTTGGCACTGCTCGCGGGCATCGGCGGCGGAGCGTTCTCCGGCTTCATGCCCTCCACTTCATACTTCTTCCCGCGCTCCAAGCAGGGCACCGCGCTGGGGCTGCAGGCAGGCATCGGCAATTTCGGTGTCTCGATTGTGCAGTTGTTCACGCCGTGGCTCGTGACGGTCTTCGTGTTTGGCGGCTTCCTGTTTGGCCTGCCGCAGCTCATCAGGGTGGAGGGTGCCGAGGGGCACGCCGAGGTCTGGTACCAGAACGCCGGCTGGTTCTGGGTGCCCTTCGTGGTGATCGGCGTCATGCTGTCCTGCCTGGTGCTGCGCTCGGTGCCTGTCAAAGCCGCCAAGGTCTCTGACCAGTTCGACATCTTTCGCAACAAGCACACGTGGATCATGACGGTGCTGTACGTCATCACCTTTGGCACCTTCTCCGGCTTCGCCGCCGTATTCGCGCTGCTGATCCGGGGCACCTTTGGTCCGGACAGGTTTGGCGAGGCGGGAATCTATGGACTGAGTTTTGCCTTCCTGGGTGCGCTGGTGGGCTCGGTGGCGCGCATCGTGGCCGGGCCGGTGGCGGACCGCCTGGGCGGAGGCATCGTCACCGTGGTGTCGTGTGTGGGCATCGCCGCCGCCTGCGTGGTGACCGCGATGCAGTTCAACCCCAGCTCGCCCGAGCAGTTCCCGCTCTTCTTGTTCAGCATGCTCGCGGTGTTCTTCTTTGCCGGGGTGGGCAATGCCTCCACCTTCAAGCAGATGCCCATGATCTTCGAGCGGCGCCAAGCCGGCGGCGTGATCGGCTGGACATCGGCCATCGCCGCGTTCGGGCCCTTCGTGTTCGGCATGGTGCTCGCGGGGGCCGATCCCCAGGCCTTCTTCCTGCTGTGGAGCGTGCTGTCCTTGGTGGGTGCGGTGCTCGCATGGTGGTACTACGCACGCAAGGGCGCGGAGAAGCCGTCCTGATCGGTGCCGCCGTGCGTGTGCGTCGGTGCGTATCCGCGAACCATGCGCCGCAACAAGCAGGCGGGTGCCCGTGGGGGACTACAGCGGATAGGCCGCCGCGCCGGGGGAGACGGTGAAGCGCACTGTGGCCCCTGCCCGCAGCACCGAGGCCTGATCCAGCTCGGCTTGTGCCACCAGGTCGCCGGCGTGCACCCACAACACGTCGCCGTGGGGTTCCACCATGTCCACCTGGACGTCCATGGCATGGGCGGGAGCGGCAGCAGCCTCTGCGACCGTCACCCTCACCGAGCGGGGCAGCAGGGCCACGGCGGCGCGTGAACCCTCGGGCAGGCCATGCACAGCGAGGGGAATGCGCAGTCCCGCTTCAGTGGCCAGGACGGTGCCGGTGATGGTGCCGGGAACCAGTTGCCTGCCCACCATGCGGGCGGTCAGCGATGTGCGAGGCTGTGTGAGCAGGGTGGATGTGGGTCCCGCCTCCACCACCTCGCCCGCGGTCAACACCGCGAACTCCCGCGTGAGCGCCACGGCGTCCATCGCGTCATGGGTGGCCAGGATAGTGGGTACGCCCGCGATGGCCTCGGGCAGGAGCGCACGGAACTGTGAGGCGGCGTAGACGTCCAGCCCGGCAAGGGGTTCGTCGAGCAGCAGCAGCTTGGGCTCGGAGGCGAGCGCGCGGGCCAGCGCCACGCGCCGCGCCTGCCCTCCCGAGAGGGCCTTGGGCTTACGGTGGGCCATCTCGGCCAGACCCACGCGGGTAAGCCAGGCGAGCGCAGTTGCCTCCGCATCGGCTTTGGGGACGCCCCTGCTGCGCGGGCCGAATGCCACGTTGGCCAACACCGACATGGTGGCGAAGAGGTGTGGTTCCTGTGTCACGATGGCGACCCGGCGTTCGCGAGCCGGGGTGAGCGTCATGCGACCATCGCGCTGCTCGAACAGCACCCGCTCGTCCAGGTGCGCGCCGCCACCGGACGGGGTGACCAGGCCGGCCAGGGACTCGAGCACGGAGGTCTTGCCTGCACCATTGGGGCCTAGCAGGGCCAGCGACCCGTCTGCGTGAAGCGCGAGGCGCACGTCCACCCGACGGGCAGCGATGCGTACGTGCGCGACCAGACTCATGCGTCGGCCTTGCTTGCCGGGCGGTAGGCGAACGCGACCACGGCGACCGCCACCACGAGCATGACGAGGGAGAGGGCGACAGCCGCAGGTGGATCGGACTCCCTCTGCAGGTAGATCTCGAGCGGCGCGGTACGGGTCACGCCCGCCCGGCTGCCAGCAAAGGCCAAGGTCGCGCCAAACTCGCCCATGGCGCGGGCAAAGCACAGCACGGTGCCAGCGACGAGGGCGGGGAGCAGAGCAGGCAGCGTCACGCGCCACAGGATGCGCGAGCGCGAGGCTCCCAAAGTGGCGGCCATGGCCTCATGTCGCCCGGAGCGCGAGGCGCGCGCGCCATCCACGGTGAGCACCATGAACGGCAACGCCACAAAGGTCTGGGCGATCACCACGGCCACGGTGGTGAAAGCGATGTCAATGCCCCAGGCATGGAGCGAGGCGCCCACCAGGCCCTTGCGCCCGAAGGCGTACAGCAGGGCCAGGCCGCCCACCACGGGCGGCAACACCAGGGGAGCAAGGAGTACGGCGCGGGCGATGGACCGTGCCGAGCCCTTCAGCTGCGACAGGGCTGAGGCCAGGGGGACCCCCAGCAGGAGGCACAGGACAGTGGAGGCCGCGGCCGTACGCAGGCTGAGCGAGATGGCGGTCAGGGAGGAGGCGGAGGTGAGAATCTCCGGCAGAGCCGACCAGTCCACCCGGGCGATGATCCCGAGAATGGGCACCACGATCAGTGCCGCTCCCATCAAGGCGAGCGGCACCGACCAGCGTGGTGCTGAGTGCATCGACTCTCTCCGTGGTGCGTCTACTGTGTGGCGTTCGGCGCGCCGAAGCCCGCCTCGCGCAGCGCCGCCTGACCGCTCTCACCCAGCACGAGTGCCACAAACTCCTTGGCAAGGTCGTTCTGGTCGCCACCCCTGATCACTCCAATGGGGTACAGGTTCACAAAGTCGTAAGCCTGCGGCACGGATACGGATTCCACACCCTGCGCGCGGGCGATGTCGGTCACGTAGACGAGTCCGGCATCGGCCTGGCCCTGTGACACCTTGCCCAACACGTCGGTCACAGAGCTTTCCTCCGAGGCGACATCTACTGTGAGCCCCTCCGCCTCGAACAACTGCTGTGTGGCGCTGCCGCACGGGACCTGCGGCGCGCACACCACGGTGGTCACGTCGGCGCGGGTGAGGTCTTCGAGGCCGGCGATTCCCAGTGGGTTGCCGTCGGCCACCACGATGGTGAGCACGTTGGTGGCAAAGAGTTGTGCGGGCTCCAGCAACTCGCCCTCTGCCACGGTCATCTGCTTCTCGTTGGCCGAGGCGAAGACGTCGGCAGGTGCGCCCTCGACAATCTGCGTGGCGAGGTCCGAAGAGCCGGCGAAGTTCAGCTCCACCTTGACGCCGCTGTGGCTGGCCTCAAACTCGGCAGCCAACTCCGTGAAGACCTCCTGGAGCGAGGCGGCGGCATACACGTCCACGGTGCGTGGTGCGGAGTCCGATGCCTGGCAGGCGGACAAGGCCAGTGCCGCGACGGCGGCCAGGGCGAGGGGGATGCGGGTGAGTTTCATGAGGCGTCCTTAGGGGTTTCGACGATGACGGTGGTGGCCTTGACCACGGCGGTGGCCACGGAGCCGACCTCGAGGGCCAGATCATCCACGGCTTCTGCGCTCATGAGCGAGACCACCCGGTACGGACCGCACTGCATGTCCACTTGGGCCATCACGGTGTCCAGCTGAATACGGGTGACGATGCCCGTGAAGCGGTTGCGTGCAGAACGGCTCACGTGGGTGGGGTCCTGCGCGGCCGTGTCGCGTGACGCGAGGCGGGCGATGTCCACGCCGTCCACCACCGTGCGACCGGAGTCATCCTTGGCGGTGGGGATGGCGTCGGCGTCGATCCAGCGACGCAACGTGTCGTCGCTCACGCCCAGTAACGCGGCTGCTTCAGTGATTCGCAGGTGCGGCATGACGCCGACCATAGCACCGCATTTGCGGGCTGTCGCTGGTGAAAAATGGCCAATTTGCGGGAGGCTTTCGGGACAAATCGCGGGTCCGTTCGGGGTTGCCCGGCGGGCCATGTGAGGTCAGTCGCGGAGGAAGTCGGTGATCCAGCGACGGATGGCGGTCAAGGTGGCGTCATCGACGGCGCCTATGAGGCCATCGAGGCGTTCGCGTGACACGACGCGCAGTTGCTCCGTCATGGCGAAGCTTCGCGCTGTCAGCCCTGTGGGCCCGGTGAGTTCGACATGGTTGTCCCAGCCGCGGTCGGTGCTGGTGACGGGCACCGCCCACGCGAGAGTGGTCGCTGCGGAGTGGAATCCGCTACCACTGACCACCACGGCAGGGCGTCGTCCGGCTTGTTCCCGCCCCACCGTCGCGTCGGGAGCGATCCAATAGACCTGGCCGGCGACGATCACCACGTGTCGCTCTGCCATGCGGCTGCATCGCGCAGGTAGTCCTCGTCAGGAGGGTTGAGTGCCATCTGCTCCCGGAGGTCGGCGAGGCGTTGGTGGCGTGCCTCCTCGTCAAGCAGCACTTCGATGTGCTCGGCCATGGTTCGGCCATGTGCGGCCGCCTCGGCACGTACGCGGTCGCGCAAGGATGCGGGCACCTTGATGGTCGTGGCGGTCATACTTTGAGTATACCGAGCGTTGACGGCGTGGGCAGGTCGTTGTCACAGGATGATGCCGACACGCCCCAGACACGAGGCCCCCTTGCGCGCTTAGCGCTCGCCGTCCTCTTCCTCAAGCGCACGATGCAGCAGCTCGTAGAGCTTGGAGTGAACGGACTCCACCTGCGGGATGTGCTGGAAGCGCAGCGGGTCGTCGGACGCGGACTCGATGATGAGCGTCCCCGTGCCCAGCAGGCGGTCGATGAAGCCATGGGTGAACTGCACCGTGTTGATGCGCAGCAGGGGGATGTCGATGCCCGAGCGGGTGAACACGCCCGTGCGGAACATCACGCGCCGGTCCGTGATGACGAAGTGCGTGGTGGCCCAGCGGATCAGGGGCGACAGGAACCACACGCTCATCGCGATGATCCAGAGCACGGCGACAGCTCCGTTGGCGAGCCACAGCCACACACCGGTGAGCGATCCGTTGGAGATCCACCACCACAGGACACTCGCCACGAGCGTGAGCAGCACCCCTAGAAGCACCGCGCCGATGAAGGTCTTCCAGTGCGGGCGGCGGTGCAGGACGAGGTGCTCGTCCACGGACAGAACGTCGTCGGGATATGCCATGAAAGGCACGCTATCAGCAGCGGGCGCGGTGCAGGGCGTAAGCACGTGAGAATCGGCAACCGCGCGGAAACACGCCAGACATGGCACGGTGCCACGCTGGCGCCATGACCGAGCCTCGTGACGCGACACCGTGGTCAGGCTATGTCCCGGCTGCGGCGTGGGATGAGGCCGTAGACGTCAACGGCACCTTCCGCGAGTCCTACGCCAAGGTCTACGAGGAGATCGCGCGCATGTCAGGCGAGGACCTCCAATCGCGTGCCGAACAGCTCGCCCACACCTACCTCGCCCAAGGCGTCACGTTCGACCATGCGGGCGAGGAGCGGCCCTTCCCGCTCGACATCGTGCCGCGCGTGGTGGGTGCCGACGAATGGGACATCATCTCGCCGGGCATCGCCCAGCGGGTGCGCACGCTGGAGGCCTTCCTGGCCGATGTCTACGGCTCGCAGCGGTGCGTCACCGACGGCGTCGTGCCCCGTCGCCTCATCACCACCTCGCAGTACTTCTACCGTGCGGTCCTGGGGGTCGAGCCGGCCAATGGCGTGCGCGTCCATGTCTCGGGCATCGACCTGGTGCGCGACAGCCAGGGCATCTGGCGGGTGCTGGAGGACAACGTGCGCGTGCCCTCGGGCGTGAGCTACGTGCTGTCCAACCGCCGCGCCATGTCGCAGATGTTCCCCGACCTCTTCGGTGCCATGGGAGTGCGACCGGTCCTGGAGTACTCACAGCGGTTGCGTGCGGCGCTCGCGGCCGCCGCACCTGGTGGCATCGACGATCCCACCATCGTGGTGCTCAGTCCGGGCGTGTTCAACTCGGCCTACTACGAGCATTCGCTCCTGGCGCGCACCATGGGCGTGGAACTGGTCGAGGGGCGCGACCTGGAGACTCACGGCGGCCGGGTCTACATGCGCACCACTTCGGGCCGGCATCGGGTCGACGTGGTCTACCGCCGCGTGGACGACGACTTCCTGGACCCCGTGTGCTTCCGCCCCGACTCCGCCCTGGGCGCCCCGGGCATCATCCAGGCGGCGCGGCTGGGCAATGTCACCATCGCCAACGCGGTGGGCAACGGAGTGGCCGACGACAAACTCATCTACACCTACATGCCCGACCTCACGCGCTACTTCCTGGGCGAGGAGCCGATCCTGCCCAACGTGGAGACGTGGCGCCTGGAGGAGCCCGAGGCACGTGCCGAGGTCATGGACCGCCTCGCCGAACTGGTGGTCAAGCCCGTGGACGGCGCGGGAGGCAAGGGGGTCACCATCGGGCCCGCGGCATCGGCGCGTGAACTCGATGCGGTGCGCGCGCAGATCCTTCACGACCCGCGCGGCTGGATCGCGCAGCCCGTGGTGCAGCTGTCCACCGTGCCCACCCTCACGGACGCGGGCCTGGAACCGCGTCACGTGGACCTGCGCCCCTTTGCTGTCAACGACGGCAGGGACGTATGGGTGCTCCCGGGCGGGCTCACGCGCGTGGCGCTCCAGCGGGGGCAGCTCATCGTGAACTCCTCCCAGGGCGGCGGCTCCAAAGACACCTGGGTGCTGGGCGGCGTGCGCAATCGCGGCTCCGTGCCCGCACCCGAGTCCCGCGTCGAGTTCGAGGGCGTGCATCCCGTGCCCCAGTCCGCGCACCCGGAGGACTGGGTCCACGGACAGCAGCAGATGCAGCAGCAGCAGGGGAGGGCCGAGGCATGCTGAGCCGGATCGCGGAGTCGCTGTTCTGGATCGGCCGCTATGTGGAGCGCGCGGACAACACCGCACGCCTGCTCGACGTGCACTTCAACGTGCTGCTCGAGGACCCCTGGGTGGACGAGCCCGCGGCCAACGCCTCGCTGCTCGCGGTGATGAACATCCACGTGGAGGGCCCGGTGACGCGCCGCATGGTGCTCGACGCGCTCGCGGTGGACCCCTCCCGCCCCTCGTCCATCGCGGGCACGCTCACCACGGCGAGGGACAACGCCCGTCGCGCCCGCGAGGTGATCTCCACCGAGGTGTGGGAATCGCTCAACACCACCTGGATGCAGGTGGGCACGCGTTCGCGCACGCCCCGGCCGCATGACTATTTCGCGTGGGTGCGGGAGCGCACCGCGGTGGTGTGGGGGCTGTCCTCCGCCACCACGTCGCGTGACGATGCCTGGCACTTCATGGAACTGGGGCGCTCCCTGGAGCGGGCGGACATGATCGCCCGCCTGCTCATGACGCGCGCGCTCGAAGGCAGCAGCGGACCCAACTGGACCACTCTGCTGCGTTCCTGCTCTGCGCATGAGGCATACCTTCGCACTGTGCGCTCGCTCGTGACGGAGGATCGCGCGGCGCAGTTCCTCATCGTGGACCGGCTCTTTCCCCGCTCGATCGCCTACAACCTGGACAAGGCGGAGACCACGTTGACACTCATCGACCCCGGCACTCAGCGGGATTCCCTCACGGACCAGGCGCGGCTCGCCTTGGGCCGCGCCCGCACCAACCTGGAGTACCAGCGCATCGACAGCATCCTCGCGGATCTGCCCGCGCAGATGGAGGCGGTGCAGCGGGCCTGTGCCGAGGCGTCGGACATGATCTCCGGGCGCTTCTTCCTTCCCGCCTCGTCGGCGCTGTGGAGCCAGGAGGCGGTATGAGCGTCCTCAAGATCGTGCACCGCACGTCCTTCACGTACAACCGGTCCATTGCCACCTCGTACAACGAGGCGCGCCTGACGCCGGCCTGGCTGCCGCGACAACGGGTGCTCGACTCGCGCATCGACATCAGCCCGGTCTCGTGGCGCTCGCAGTATCGCGACTACTGGGAGACCGAGGTGACCGTGTTCGAGGTGACGCAGCCGCATGAGTCGCTCCAGGTGACCGCGACGAGCCAGGTGGAGGTCACGCCCGTGACGCCGCGCGCCGAGCGGGTGGGCTGGGAGGACCTCGCCGGCCCCATGTTCCAGGACCTGCTGGCCGAGTATCTCGTGAACTCGCCCGCCACCGCACCGACGCCGCAGTTGGAGCAGTTCGCACTCGACGCCGCGCGCCGGGCCGGCCCCGACGCCGCCGCGCGGGAGATCTGCGACTACCTTCACGACCAGGTGAAGTACGTTCCTGGCGCGACGGGCGTCCACACGCCTGCCGCCGATGCCTGGGAGGCCAAGTCGGGGGTGTGCCAGGACTTCGCGCACCTGGCCATCGGGGCGCTGCGCCACATCGGCATTCCCGCGCGGTACGTCTCGGGCTATCTGCACCCCAAGCCGGACGCGGCGCTGGGGGAGGCGGTGCGCGGCGAGTCCCACGCCTGGGTCGAATGGTGGACCGGCGACTGGTACGGCTTCGACCCCACCAACGCGCGCGAGGTCGCGGACCACCACGTGGTGGTGGCACGTGCCCGCGAGTATCGCGACGTGCCACCGCTGTCCGGGGTGTTCTCGGGCCTGGGCAGCGAGCTGGAGGTCTCCGTCAGGGTGACCCAGCTGTCCTGACGGGCCG
>CAZFEH010000001.1:12501-13864 GCA_964517615.1 uncultured Demequinaceae bacterium | reverse complement strand
GGGCCGGGCACACCTCGATAGAATCTCCTGGTGACTTCCGCACCCGAGACCCCGCACGAGGCCCGCTACGACTTCCACGCCATCGAGGCCACCTGGCTGCCGGTGTGGACCGAGCAGCAGCCGTTCCGCGCGGGGGAGGTGGACGGCTCGCGTCCCACCAAGTACGTGCTGGATATGTTCCCGTACCCCTCGGGCGACCTGCACATGGGCCACGCGGAGGCCTACGCCCTGGGCGACGTGATCGCGCGCCACTGGATCCAGCGCGGCTTCCAGGTGCTGCACCCCATCGGCTGGGACTCCTTCGGCCTGCCCGCCGAGAACGCCGCCATCAACCGTGGCCTGGACCCACGCGGATGGACCGAGGACAACATCGCCCAGCAGCGCGCCTCGATGGAGCGCTACGCGTGCTCCTTCGACTGGGATCGCGTGCTCGCGACCCACCGCCCCGACTACTACCACTGGAACCAGTGGTTCTTCACCCGCATGTTCGAGCGCGGCCTGGCATACCGCAAGCCCTCGCTCGTGAACTGGTGCCCCCAGGACCAGACGGTGCTCGCCAACGAGCAGGTGGTCGCGGGTCTGTGCGAGCGCTGCGACACCCCCGTCACCAAGAAGAAGCTCACCCAGTGGTACTTCAAGGTCACCGACTACGCCGATGAGCTGCTCGACGGCCTGGAGGATCTGCGCGGCACGTGGCCGTCGAAGGTGATCGCGATGCAGTCCAACTGGATCGGCCGCTCCCGCGGCGCCGACGTGCAGTTCGAGATCGAGGGCCGCGACGATCCCCTCACCATCTACACCACGCGTCCCGACACCTTGTTCGGCGCGACCTTCATGGTGGTCGCGGCGGACTCCGACCTCGCCGCAGAACTGGCGACGGGCGCCGATGCGGCGGTCCAGGAGGCCTTCGCCGCCTACGTGGAGCAGGTCAAGGCCGCGACGGACATCGAGCGACTGAGCACCGATCGGCCCAAGACCGGCGTGTTCCTGCACCGCTATGGCATCAATCCCGTCAATGGGGAGCGCCTTCCCATCTGGGCATCGGACTACGTGCTCGCCGACTACGGCCACGGCGCGATCATGGCCGTGCCCGCCCACGACCAGCGCGACCTCGACTTCGCGCTGGCCATGGACCTGCCGGTCCGCGTGGTCATCGAGACGACGCTCGACGACGGCACCCCGGCTCCGCACCCGGCCGAATCCGGCGTGGCGACCGGTGGCGACGGCATCGTCGTCAACTCCGGCATTCTGGATGGCCTGAGCAAGGCCGAGGCCATCGCCAAGATCACCGCGGAACTGGAACGCGAAGGCAAGGGCGCGCCCTCGACCAACTACCGCCTGCGCGACTGGCTCATCTCGCGGC
>CAZFEH010000001.1:0-12491 GCA_964517615.1 uncultured Demequinaceae bacterium | reverse complement strand
GCTACTGGGGCACCCCCATCCCCATCGTGCACTGCGAGCACTGCGGCGAGGTGCCGGTTCCCGATGACCAGCTCCCCGTGACCCTGCCCAGCGCCGAGGGCCTCGACCTCAAGCCCAAGGGCCTGAGCCCGCTCGCGGCCGCGCAGGACTGGGTCAACACCACCTGCCCGCGCTGCGGCGCCGCGGCGACGCGCGACTCGGACACCATGGACACCTTCGTGGACTCGTCCTGGTACTTCCTGCGCTACCTGAGCCCGGACAAGACCGATGGCCCCTTCGACCTGGAGCAGGCCAAGGCCTGGGCGCCCATCGACCAGTACGTGGGAGGCGTGACGCACGCCATCCTGCACCTGCTGTACGCACGCTTCTTCACCAAGGCGCTGCGGGACATGGGGCTCGTGGACTTTTCCGAGCCCTTCACGGCGCTGCTGAACCAGGGCATGGTGCTCATGGATGGCTCCGCGATGTCGAAGTCGCGCGGCAACCTGGTGCGCCTGAGCGAGCAGCTCGACGAGTTCGGGGTGGACGCCGTGCGTCTGACCATGTCCTTCGCCGGCCCGCCCGAGGACGACATCGACTGGGCCGACGTCTCGCCTGCCGGCAGTGCGAAGTTCCTGGCGCGCGCCTGGCGCCTGGCGCGGGACGTGACGAGTGAGCCCGGCGTGGACCCGGCCACCGGCGACGCCGAGTTGCGTGCAGTCACCCACAAGACGGTCTCCGACTTCACCGGGCTCATCGAGTCCTTCCGCTTCAACGTGGGGGTGGCGCGCGTGATGGAGCTCGTCAATGCGACGCGCAAGGTCATCGACTCCGGCGCGGGGCCCGCCGATCCCGCTGTGCGCGAGGCCACCGAGGCCGTCGCCGTGATGCTGTCGCTCTACGCCCCCTACTGCGCGCAGGACATGTGGCACCTGCTCGGCCGCGAGGGGCTCGTGTCACACGCCGGATACCCCGAGGTGGACCCCGTCCTGCTGGTCGAGGACACGGTCACGTGCGTGGTCCAGGTCATGGGCAAGGTGCGCGACCGGCTGGAGGTGCCCCCGAGCATCGGCCAGGACGAGTTGCGCGCACTGGCCCTCGCCGCTCCTGGTGCCATGCGGGCCATCGGCGACGCCGGCATCCGCACCGTCATCGTGAAGGCACCAGGGCTGGTCAACATCGTCACTCAGTAGGTCCACAAGGAGGCTCCCATGGCTCAGCGAGTAGCAGTCGTCACCGATTCCGCATCGTGCCTCACGCCGGTTCAGGCGGCGTCCATGGGCGTCACGGTGGTGCCGCTCCAGGTGATCCTGGGAGACTCCTCCCGCCCCGAAGGTGCGCGAGGGCTGGACGCCGATGTCGTGGCGGCCCTCGCGGCGATCGAGGCCGGTGAGGCGGGCGAGGATGCACAGGCGAAGACCTCCCAGCCCAGCCTGGCTGAGGCCGCGGCGGCCATCGAGCGGGCGGCCGAGGGGGACGTGGCGCATATTGTCGCGGTGGGACTGTCCGAGAAGCTGTCGGGGACCCTCAACGTGATGCGTCAGGCCGGGCAGAATGCGCGTGTTCCCGTGACGGTGGTGGACTCCCGCACGCTGGGCCTGGGGCAGGCATTCGCGGCGCTCTCGGCCGCCGCTGTGGCACGCCAGGGAGGGGATGCGGCCGCGGTGGCCGCCGAGGCCGAGCGGGTGGCCCGCGAGTCCTTCACCCTGTTCACCGTGGAGACCCTGGTGCACTTGCAGCGGGGCGGGCGCATCTCGCCCACGGTCGCGGCGGTGGCGGGCGCGCTGGGCATCAAGCCCGTGCTGGGCGTCAAGGACGGCGAGGTGGACGTCGTGGAGCGCGTGCGCACCGCCGCCCGGGCCCGCAAGTCGGTGATCCAGGACGTCGCCAAGCGGGCCGCGGGCATGGACAACGCGCTTGTGGGGCTCATGACACTTCCGGGCGACGAGGACCTCGACGCTCAGGCGCGCGAACTGCTGCGTGAGGCGGCAGACGTCCCGGTGTTCTCCGCGCGGCTGTCCGCCGTGCTTGCGGTGCATTCGGGGCGGCGACAGCTGGCGTGCGTGGTCGCCCCCGTGCATCCGGCGCTCCTGGGGTAGCGCTCCTGGGGGAGTGCGCCTGCTGTACTGCCCGCACTGGGCATCGTCTCTTGTGGGAAAGCGGTGACACAGCCACTGGAAACCGCCTTGACCAGATCCGAGAGAGGGCGGTAATTTGTCCCTTACCAGGGCCGATGCAGAAGGCCCCATGAAGGAGGGTCACTCATGGGCGAGACGCCTGCGGGTTGGTATGAGGATGGTCAGGGCAAGCAGCGCTACTGGGACGGCACCCAATGGACTGATCATGTTCAGCCCGTCGAGCAGACGGAACCCACGGAGCCGGTTCAGCTCACCGGGACCTCCGAGTCTGCGCTGAAGACCGAGCCTGCGGCCCCGTCAGAGGTTGATGCAGAGTCAGCGGGGGGTGTGGGCGCGGAGGTCGCTTCGACCCCTCAGCAAACCTCGACCCTTCAGCACAAGGTGTACGCGGTGGGCCTCATTGCAGGGTACGTGCTTCTGGTGTTTTCGTTGATGGCGCCGAGCATGCCAGGAGAGGTATCTGTGGCGCTTGTCCTCCTGCCCATCGTGTCTGTCGTGGGCGCGACAACCTTCGGCGCTCGCCGCTGGGGTGTGCCGGTCGCGGCCTGGAGTCTCCACCTCGTGACTGTCGCGATAGCCAGTTCACTCTGGATAGCCAATTGGGCCCGTTATGCGGCGGGATGGGGCCACGGCGAATGGGCGACGCTCACCGCATGGTGGGTCCTGTATCCGATTGTGAGCCTGCTTCCCCTGGTGGCCGCGTGCTGGACGGTTCCTCTGGTGCGCGAGACGCATGGCAATGTCTCCATCACCGACACGTTGCTGAGGGGTGGGCGGGCACGACCATCGCAAGAAACCGGGGAGACCGGATCAGGAAAGGCGGCATCCACAAGGCTCCACACCATAGGTCTCATCGCGGGATACCTGGTGATCCTCGGAGGGGTAACAAAGTTCTTCTTCCACTTTCCCTATTATTTGCGCGGCAAGTGGCTGTGGCTCATCCTCGTCGTGGCCTTGGCGCTTCTGGGCACGATCTTTCTCCACCAGCTTAAGCGCCTCGCTGCCGCACGCATCTGGCTGGTGCTGCTGGTGATCCTCGCCTTCGGAGAAGGACTTATTAGCAGATATTGTCGCGGGCTGACTATCGCCGTAGTCAATGTGCTCCAGTGCGAGGGGCAAGAGGGTTACGTTTGGAGATTCTCTAGCGTCTTCTCCATCCCGCAGGAACTTGTGTGGAACTGGCTATTGACTCTTTTCATCGGGATCATTCTTTTCGCCGCCACCATCACCGCTCTTGTGGCATCGATCAAGATGACGCCGGACTTGCTGGCCCAGCGTGAGGCCAAGATCCGGGAGCAGCGGGAGGAGCTGCAGCGGATCCGGCATTCTCAGCGAGTGGCGCAGATTGTTGAGTGGGAAGCGGCCTATCGCGATGCCCACGGCGGCGAGGCGCCGCCGCCTGGAACCATGCCCCCCGTCGCCCAGGAATCCGGCTGGGATTGGCGGACAGGTTATCTGCGGTCAAACAAGTTCAACGTCATGGCCATCTTGGCGTTCGTGTTTGGGTGGAACCTGGGTCCCTTGGGCGTCATTTTTGGGCACATTGCGCTCAACCAGATCAAGACGACGGGGGAGCGCGGCCGCGGCCTTGCCATCGCGGGACTGATATTCGGGTATCTGTGGCTCACCCTGATTCTTGTCTGGGTGGTCTTCATCGGGTTCATTCTCGGGTCGTTGCGCTGATACCGCCTGGGGAACGTTGTCCCCAGGGGGAGGTGCCTGGCGGCGTTGTCCCCAGAGGGCGCTCCCAGCGCTCCAGGGACTGCGTGCCGTGCCTAGCGTGGCCGCATGGACTCCACACGCCGTCAACAGATTCTCGACGCCGCGGCGCACGCGTATGAAGCCGCGCACGGCAATCCGATTCCCGAACCTCCACGGACCCTGCGCTGGCGCGTCACCCCCCGCGTCGCGGTGACCGCGGTGGTGGTGCTGGGCTGCGTCGTGGCGGCGGGGGTGCTCGCGGCGCGACCCCAGGCCGCGGCGTGGGTGCCAGAGCCGAACCCCTCGCCCGCGGTGCCGTTCGCGATACCGGCCGGGACCGCCGAGGTTACGGTGCATGTGGCTGGGGCGGTCGCCCAGCCCGGGGTGTACGTGCTGGAGACGGGCGCCCGCGTGGCCGATGCCGTGGAAGCCGCCGGTGGCGCCACACCGGAGAGCGATACGGGCGCGATCAACCTCGCGCGCCTGGTGGTGGACGGCGAACAGGTGTACGTGCCCGCGGTGGGTGAGGCCGGAGCGAGCGACACGGCGCGTGGCCTCCTCAACCTCAATACAGCCGATGCCGTCGCCCTGGAGGGGCTGCCCGGCATCGGTCCCGTGCTGGCCCAGCGCATCGTGGACGACCGTGCGGCACACGGATCGTTCCTGAGCGTGGAGGACCTGCAGCGGGTGAGCGGTGTGGGACCCAAGGTGATGGACGCCCTGCGCGACCTGGTCACGGTGTGACCGAGGCCGGTTGACAGGCGTGGATGTCAGGGTCCGGGACGCGGGAGTGGCGCGGTGGTGACCGGACACGATGCGCGGCTGCTGCCGGGCGCGCTGGCTGGTGTCGTGGCGTGCCATCTGGTGGGGACGGGTGCCTCTGCGGTCGCGGTGTGCGGCATCGGCCTGGCCCTTGCCGTAGTGGGCGCGGCGGGTGCGGCGGTGGTGCGCAGGCACGGCTGGCGTGAGGGGGGCGTGGCGGTGGCGCTGGCGGCAACGCTCGCGGTGATGCTCGCCGCCGGTGCCGCCTGGCGCCTCGATCTGCGTCTGTCCACGGGCGCGGATGAGGCCGACGAGCATGGTGCCCGGACCACGGTGGCCGGGACGGTGGTCGAACCTCCCGTCCTGGCCTCTCCCGACCGCTTCACGGGACAGCCCCGCTGGCGGGCCGTGCTTGCGGCGGACCAGGTGGCGGGTCAGCCCGCTCGCGCGCGGGTGGTGGTGTACGTCACCGGCACGGCTCCTGTCGGAGACCCCCCGCTTGCCTGGGGGGAGCGCGTGCAGCTGCGCGGCACCCTGGGCCAGGCCGTCGCGCCACGTGACGCCGCGGTCGTGTGGCATGCCGAGGTCACGTCGCGTCACCCTGCCGCAGGGTTCACGAGGGCCGTGGCGCACGTGCGCGAAAGTGCCCGCCTCACCTCCGAGTCGCTCCCCGCCCCCGTGCGAGACCTGGCACTCGGTATGGCGATCGGTGATGACTCCCGCATGCCCGCGACCCAGGCCGACGCGATGCGGCGCACGGGCCTGGTGCACCTGACCGCCGTCTCCGGATCGCACTTCGCGGTGGTCATCGCGGCGGCGCGCTGGCTCCTGCGCCGCCTGAAGCTTCCACGCTGGACGCAGGCGGCGGCACTCGGCGCGGTGGCAGTGGCCTTCACCGCCGTGGTGCTCGCCCAGCCTGCGGTGCTGCGGGCGCTCACCGCGGCGGCGGCCATCGTGCTGGGGCTGGCGTGGGGACGGCCTGCGCGCGCCGTGCCCGCGCTCAGTGCAGGGGTGCTGGTGCTGCTCGCGCTCGACCCGTTCCTCGCCTCGGCGCTGGGGTTCCAGCTCTCAGTCGCCGCGGTCGCGGCGCTGGCACTCTGGGCTCCGCATCTGGCGCATCGGTGGCAGCGCTGGCTCGCCCCGTGGCTCGCGCGCACCCTCGCCATTCCCGTCGCGGCATCGGCCGCCACCGCACCGCTGCTGCTCGTGACCGTCGGCGGCATCGGCCCGTACACGGTGCCCGCCAATCTGCTTGCGGCGGCCACGGCGGCGCCCGTCACGCTGCTGGGGCTGGCCGCCGTGATCCTCGGGCCGATGTGGTCCACCGCGGCCGAGGCCGTGTGGCATCTCGCGGGTGGTGCGGCATGGCCGGTGGCGCTCGTGGCGGCGGCGTTCGCGGGGGCGCCGGGGGCGTGGTGGGAGCCGCAGGGTGCCTGGGCCGTGACCGGCGTGCTCGCGGCGCTGGTGCTCGCGGTGATCGGCTCCGTCTCGCGCCGCGTGAGAGGTTGGGGTGCGCTCGCGATCGCGGCGGCCGCGGTCGCGTCGCTCGCCGCTGTGCAGGCCTTCACGGCGTGGTCGGCGGTGCGCATGGCGCAGTGGGATGTGGTGGCGTGCGACGTGGGTCAGGGTGACGCGATGCTGCTGCGCTCGGGGCCGGACTCCGCCGTGGTCATCGATGTGGGTCCGCCCGACGGCGACGTGGAAGGATGCCTCTCCCGCCACGGCGTGCGCCGCATCGACCTGCTGATCCTCACCCATCCTCATCAGGATCACGACGGCGCCGTGGCACAGGTGCTCGCCGCCGTGCCGGTGAGCCGGGCGTGGGTGGGAGCGGCGTCGGCCGATGCGCTCTCGACCCGCGTGCTGCGCGCCGCCGCGGTGCCCGTCGAGACGGTGGAACGGGGTGCCACCGCGACCGAGGGGCGGGTCACCCTCACGGTGCTGGGCCCGCCCCACGAGCAGCGAAGATGGGGGGCCAACGACTCCTCGGTGGTGGTGCTCGCTCAGGCCGGAGCGGTGAGCGTGCTCGCCTTGGGAGACGCGGAGCTTGACGCCCAGCGGGCGCTCGTGAATGCGCGCGGCGGCCCCGCCGTGGTGGATGTGGTCAAGGTGGCCCACCACGGCTCCGCGGTGCAGGACGCGCGTCTCGCGAACCTCATCACGGCTCGGGTGGCGATCTTCAGCGCGGGGCACGGCAACCCCTTTGGACACCCCACGCCGGCCGCCCTCGACCTCTATGGTGAGCGCGTCGTCACGGTGCAGCGCACCGACCTGTGCGGTGACATTCTGGTGGGGTTCGATGGCGCGGTGCGGGTGGCCTCCCGATGTCCACCGCTCGTGGCAGGCTAGGGGCATGGCAGAGCGCACTCCGTCCCGCACCGCCACGGGCGCCCAGTGGCATGAGGCGTCCCCTGCACCCGTGGTGCTGCTGAGCGGTCCCGAGGAGCTGCTCGTGGCGCGCGCGCGCGATGCCGTGGTGGCGCAGGTGCAGGCCGCCCAGGGTGCGGTTGACGTCCACGTGCTCGACGCCTCGGCGTACACCGCGGGTGCGCTGCGGATCGCGGCGAGCCCATCGCTGTTCGGCGAGTCCGCCGTGGTGGTCGTGGAGCAGGCCCAGGCCATGAGCGACGACTTCCTGGCCGATGCCCTCGCTTATGTGGAGCGCCCTGACCCCGAGGTGGTGGTGGTCGTATGCCACGGGGGCGGGGTGCGTGGCAAGAAGCTGCTTGACGCGATGGCGAAGGCAGGGGTGCCCCGCTACGAGTGCGCGGCCTTGAAAAGGGATGCCGAGATCGCGGATTTCGCGGCGGGCGAGTTCCGCCGTGCCGGACGCAAGGTAGCGGCCGATGCGGTGCGCGCCCTGGTGGCGGCCGTGGGTAACGATGTCTCCCAGGTTGCCGCGGCCTGCGCCCAGCTGATCTCGGATGTGACGGGGAACATCGACGAGACGGTCGTGGCGCGCTACTACGGCACGCGCGTCAATGCCACCGGATTCGCGGTGGCCGATGCGGCGGTGGTGGGCTCTGCGGGTGAGGCGCTCGCGCTCGTGCGCCACGCGGTGCTCACCGGAACCGATCCGGTGCCGTTGGTGGCCGCGCTGGCGTCGAAGCTGCGCACCCTCGCCAAGGTGGGTGCGGCGCGGGGCAGGGGAGTGGATCCCCTTCGCGACCTCAAGCTCGCGCCGTGGCAGGTGGACAAGGCCAAGCGTGAACTGCGGCACTGGGATGCTGATCGCCTGGGACAGGCGATCGAGGCGGTGGCCGCGGCGGACCACGAGATCAAGGGCGCTTCACGTGCCCCGGGGTTCGCCCTCGAACGCGCCGTGCGGCGCGTTGCTCAGCTCGCCCAGGGAGGCTGAGTCCAGACGGGCTTCCCGGGACCGCCTCCCCAGGGTCGCTCCGGTCCCACCCCCACTCGCCGTTTTCTGCGAATCCGCAGAAAACAGTGCCAGGCGGCGGTAACTTTCACTGTTTCTTGCGGCCCCGATCTTCTTGCGGCCCCGATCCATGCGCATGCGGGTGTACTCACGCCCCTGGGATAGCAGAGAACCCCAACAAAGCAGAGGACCCCGTGCCTAGCACGGGGTCCTCAAACACCTGTTCAGCAGTGCGCGAAGCTACAGCGCGGCAACCTGCTTGGCGAGCGCCGACTTGCGGTTGGCGGCCTGGTTCTCGTGGATGACGCCCTTGGAGACGGCCTTGTCCAACTTAACCGAGGCGACCTTGAAGGTGGCCTGAGCGGTGTCCTTGTCGCCGGCGGCGATGGCCTCGCGCACCTTGCGCACGTGAGTCTTCAGCTCGGACTTGACGGCGACATTGCGCAGGCGGGCCTTCTCGTTGGTGCCGATGCGCTTGATCTTGGACTTGATGTTTGCCACGTGATTCCTCAAATGTGAGTGGTTCTCTTAGGACTACGCCGCCCAGGAGGGCGCGCACACGATCAACAAGCGTACCAGCAATAGCCGACTAGAGCGAGCCCGTGATGCGATCGAAGAGCACCTTGTCGAGTATCGCTCCCTCGCGTCGCACGGCGAGCGGGTCCACTCGCACCACGCGGTCGAGTCTCACCTCGCTGCGTCGGCCCTGGCGATCCCAGGCGCCGGGGCCGATGTCCAGCCAACGGCGGCCGTTGTCGGTGCGTTCCGTCCCGGCCTTCGCGTGGTCCTTCGACGTGAGCTGCAAGGCCAGCAGCCAGGGTCCGTCTTCGCCGATGATGAGCACGGGGCGGTCTTTTCCCTTGCTGTAGTCGTCCTCATAGGGGACCCACGTCCACACGACTTCGCCCGGGTCCGCGCGGCCGTCGAGATGCGGGTGGTACGCGACCTTCACCCGGCCCTTGAAATCCCCCGGATAGGGGAGGATCCGGGGCGGGACAAAGGCGCGATGCCGTGTTGAGGGCGTGCGCCGCGCCGGTGGCTTGCGCCGGAAGACCCGGGCGACCACCAGGAGCGCCACGAGGGCGGCAATGACGAGTGCCTGCTCCATCGGGTGGACCTCTACGTCGCCTGGTCCACGTCGAGTACGGCGCGCCCCGCGGCGTCGAAGGAGATCGTCTCGGACGGCACTGGTCGTCCAAAGAGGTAGCCCTGCCCCAACGCCCAGCCGTGCGAGCGGGCGGTCAGATACTGCTCCTCCGTCTCGACGCCCTCGATCACGCCGTAGAGCCCGAGGCTCGACGTGAGGGTCGCCATGGCGGTCGAGACGCGATCCCCCGCACCGCCGTCACCCAGGCGCAACGTGAAGTCCCGGGCCAGCTTGAGGCCGGCGATGGGGTTGGTGAGCACGGAGGACAAGGTGGAGTACCCCGTGCCGAAGTCGTCCACGATGAGGTCGATCCCCATCGCGACGAGCGATTCGAGGTCCGAGTCGGAGGCCGAGGAGGACAGCAGCATCCCCGACTCGGTGATCTCCAAGGCGATGCGCTCGGCAGCCACGCCGGTGGTGGCGAGCGCCTGCTTGACCACGCGGAACAGATCGGCTGCCCCGATCTGGCGGGTCGAGACGTTGACGAACACCTGACCGGTGAAGGTGGGGTGCGCGAGGATGAAGTTGCAGGCCTCGTGCAGCACCCATGAGCCGAGCGGCACCATGAGGTTCGCGTCCTCGCAGGCCTGGATGAACTGCTCGGGCAGCAGCAGGCCGCGGTGCGGATGCTGCCAGCGCACGAGCGCCTCGAAGGCCACCACGTTACGGGTGGGCAGATCCACCACCGGCTGGTAGTGCACCACGAGTTCGCCCACCCGCAGTGCGGTGCGCAGTTCGGCCTCAAGCGACAGGCGCCGCAGCGCGACCTCCCGCATGGACACGTCGAAGACCTCGACACGCGCCCGCCCGGCCTGCTTGGCGGCGTACATGGCGATGTCGGCGTCCCTCACGAGGCCGTCGGCGCTGTCCTCGGGCCCGGCGAGTGCCAGGCCGGCAGAGACGGTCGGCACGATCTCATGCCCCCCGACCATGAGCGGAGCCTCGATGGCCGCCGTAACGACCGCGAGCAGCCCCTCGGCGGCGGCCTGGCTGGCCACGTTCTCCAGCACGATCACGAACTCGTCTCCGCCAAAGCGGGCCACGGTGTCCCCCGGGCGGACCGCGCCCTGCATGCGGCGGGCGATCTGGGTGAGCAGCTCGTCGCCGGCATCCTGGCCCAGGGTGTCGTTGACCACCTTGAAGTGGTCCACGTCGAGGAAGATGCACGCCACGGTGGGGCTCCCAGGCGTCTGGCTGCCCAGGGCGTGCCCCAGCCGATCCAGCAGCAGCGTGCGGTTGGCCATGCCCGTCAGGTGGTCATAGAGCGCGCGCCGCTCCAGCACCTCATGAGCCTTGCGGATCTCGGTGATGTCCTCGATCTGGCCCACGAACATCAGGCCGGGGGAATCGGGCTGGGGCACTCGGGACACGGTGACCCGTGCCCACGAGACCGTGCCGTCGCGGCGGATGTAGCGCTTGCTGGTCTCGAAGTAGGTGAGCTCGCCCCTGCCCAACTGGGTCAGATGGTCGACATCGCGTTCCAGGTCCTCGGGGTGGGTGATCTCGGTGAAGGATCGACCTACTAGGTCCGATGCCGAATATCCGACCAGCGCGGCAAAGGCTTCGTTGACCTCGACATACTGGCCGTCGCTGTCCAGGATCACCATGCCGATGGGGGAGTCGAGGAAGGTGCGCCGGAACAACTCGTCGTCCAAGCCCATACGGCGCCCTCTCTAGATATGGCGTTCCTCTGCTGCGTCCATTATCGGCATCCGGCAGGCTTTGCGTGAATCCGTCGGCCCGTGCGGGGGCCGAGTCGGGCATCGGCGTCAGGTCGTGGGACGATAGTGCCCACGTCTGTCCACACCGTGACGCGCCGAGACCCCGACCGCGTCCTCCCCGAGATGAGTGAGTAGCACCCGTGCCCGCCCCGAGCCGCATCGAGCCTTCCGCCACCGCGCCCGAGCTCATTCGGAACTTCTGCATCATCGCGCACATCGACCACGGCAAGTCCACCCTGGCCGACCGCATGCTGCAGCTCACCGGCGTGGTCAGCGAGCGTGACATGCGTGCCCAGTACCTGGACCGTATGGACATCGAGCGCGAGCGGGGCATCACCATCAAGTCGCAGGCTGTGCGCATGCCGTGGGGGGTCGACGGCAGCCAGTACGCGCTCAACATGATCGACACCCCCGGTCACGTGGACTTCACCTACGAGGTGTCCCGGTCGCTCGCGGCATGTGAGGGGGCCGTGCTCCTGGTGGACGCGGCTCAGGGCATCGAGGCGCAGACCCTCGCCAACCTGTACCTGGCGTTGGAGAACGACCTGGAGATCATCCCGGTCCTTAACAAGATCGACCTGCCGGCCGCCGACCCGGACCGCTACGCCGCCGAGATCGCCCACATCGTGGGCTGCGAACCCGACGACATCCTGCGGGTCTCCGGCAAGACCGGTGCTGGTGTCCCCGAACTGCTCGACCTCATTGTGGAGAAGATCCCGGCCCCGGTTGGCGACCCTGACGCTCCGGCCCGCGCCATGATCTTCGACTCGGTCTACGACACCTATCGTGGTGTGGTCACCTACGTCCGCGTGGTCGACGGCAAGATTGTGCCGCGCGA
This sequence comes from uncultured Demequinaceae bacterium, assembly GCA_964517615.1. Taxonomy (GTDB): domain Bacteria; phylum Actinomycetota; class Actinomycetes; order Actinomycetales; family Demequinaceae; genus Demequina. The sequence goes on along the minus strand of CAZFEH010000001.1, from coordinate 829 downwards.
GAAGATCGAAATGATGTCGACCGGCGCCACCCACGAACTGCTGGAGGTGGGCATCGTTTCACCCGAACCCAAGGCCAGCAAGGGCTTGGGCGTCGGCGAGGTCGGCTACCTGATTACCGGCGTGAAGGACGTCCGCCAGTCGAAGGTCGGCGACACGGTCACCACGGCCAAGAAGGGTGCCACGCAAGCGCTCACCGGCTATCGCGAACCGCGCCCGATGGTCTACTCCGGTATGTACCCGGTGGACGGTTCTGACTACCCGGTGCTGCGTGAGGCACTCGAAAAACTTCAGCTCAACGACGCGGCCCTCACCTTTGAGCCGGAAACCTCGGTGGCATTGGGCTTCGGTTTCCGCTGTGGCTTCCTCGGCCTACTGCACATGGAAATCACCCGCGAACGCCTCGAGCGCGAGTTCGATCTCAACCTGATCTCCACCGCGCCGAATGTCGTCTACCGCGTGATCATGGACGACGGCACCGAGCATGTGGTGACCAATCCGTCGGACTGGCCCGAGGGTAAAACCAAGAACATCTTCGAGCCGATCGTGAAGACCACGATCATTGCGCCGAGTGAATTCGTCGGCGCCATCATGGAGCTGTGCCAGTCTCGTCGCGGTGAACTCGGTGGCATGGATTACCTGTCCGAGACGCGTGTGGAACTGCGCTACACGATGCCGATGGCAGAGATCATTTTCGACTTCTTCGACGCCCTCAAGTCGCGCACCCGCGGCTACGCCAGCCTCGACTATGAGGAAGCCGGCGAGGCGGAGGCCGATCTGGTGAAGGTCGACATCCTGTTGCAGGGCGAGGCCGTCGACGCGTTCAGTGCG